>NZ_CP043661.1:7851642-8156807 GCF_014217565.1 Kribbella qitaiheensis | reverse complement strand
GAAAGCTCCTCCCGCAGAGACCAGACCTGTACCCACCCGCCTTTCCCGCATGCCGTGGCGCCCGCCCGCACGGGAGGAGGGGTTCAGCCTGCGACGGCGTACAGGCCTTGCCATCGGTCTTCGCGCATTTCTTGAGGCAGCGCCGGGTCGAGTAACCGGATGCAGGTGCCGGTGCGGTCGGCGAACACCGCGTAGCAGCCCAGCGGGGTTTCGATCGGGGACATCAACCAGTCCAGCTCGGGATGGTCGGCGAAGAAGGCCCTGACCTCGCCCACGTCGTACACCCCGCCGACGCCGAGCGCGCTCTCGGCCGGGTCGCGGACCAGAAGGATCGTCGGACGACCGCCGCTGGGTCCCAGCAGCGCTGTGTCGTCGTCCGGCCAGGCCAGCGGGTCGAGTCCGAGGCTGCGGTAATAGTCCACGCTGGCTTCCAGGTGGTCCACCGGCCGGAGTTCGAACAAGAGATTCATCTGAGTCCCTCCTCCTGGGACTGCCGGGATTTCACCCGGGCGAGTGGTTCTTGTGCTGGCGTACTTCGTCGGTTCGCTCGCCGAGTTCGGAGATCCGGTTCGCGAGACCTGGATGGTCACGGGCGAGTCTGGGACCGGCATCGGCCAGTGGCCCGAGCAGTGCCACCGAGTCGTTGTCGCCGAGGGCGTCGTGGACCCGATCCACACTCTTCTGCGTCGTCCTGTCCAGCCCATCCAGGGCGGTCACCTGGCCCGCGAGCCGGCGAAGGTCCGCAGCGTTGTCCCTGGCCCACGAAGCAACAGCCCGGTCGCTCGCACGCCGGTCTCGCGTGGCCTGGATCCGTTGCTCCCCGGTCATCGCGGGATCGGTCGTCTGCTGATTGATTCGCAGGTACTTCCGCTCGGCCGCCTGCCTGCTCGCGACGCCGAGCGCCGGTGCCAGTCGCGCCCAACTGGCACCGGCCCCACGAGCCTGATCGATCAGCCTCGGCTCCCACTCGGCAAGCTGCTCTCGGAGGGCGCGGATGTGGACCAGTGCTGCCAGCAACTCGCCCACATCACCGTTGCCACCGGCCTCGCCCAGTACGCCGGACACGAAGGCGACCGCGTCGGCCGCCTCGCCGAATCCAGCCGTTCGCTCAGCTCGGTGCATCGAGCAACTCCCTGTCGTGGACGCCTTGACTCAGGCGTTGATCTGCCGCGACCCGGAATCCGAGCCTGCGATGGTGATCTTGCGCGGCTTCGCCTGGGCGGCAACGGGAATCTTCACCGTCAGGACACCATTCTCGTACGCCGCGGCGATCCGCTCTGTGTCCAGGGTTTCGCCGAGGAACAACTGCCGTGAGAACACACCGAGCGGGCGTTCCGCGACCTGCATCTCCGCGCCGTCCGACAGCCCGGAGGGACGCCGCTCCGCCCTCACGGTCAGCACATTGCGTTCGACGTCGAGTTCGATGGCGTCCTGCGGCACGCCGGGCAGGTCAAAGACCACCACGTACTCGTCGCCGGCGCGGTAGGCGTCCATCGGCATCGGGTTCGGCTTCGACCACGTACCGGGCGATGTCGCGCCGGTGAACTGCTGAGCCAGCCGATCGAACTCGCGGAACGGATCCGTGCGCATCAACATCGTTCCACCTCCAGATTCTCGACTTAGGTGTCAACACGCAGAACTTTTCTAACATGTCATCCAATGGATGACAAGCCCTCTCCGTCATCCAACCGACGACATCCAACAAGGAAAACCTCTGCCACTCTGTGCGATTCTCTGATTACAGAGTGCATCCAACGGGGTACAGGGAGGTGCGCCCGCTTGTACGCCGAAGTCGGCGCCGCCGCCACCCGCCAAGATCCACGCCAGCGAACTCGGCCTGATCCCGGTCCTCATGCACCACCGGCTCGTCAACTCCTCGGCCGGGACCTGCGACACGACCCAGCCTTCTTCCGCGACGAACTCGAACGCCTGTACCGCGAGAACTACCACCCGATTCGCGCCATCGACCTCGTCCGCCGGGAGCTGAGCTCAGTACCGGCCGGCGAGACACCAGTCGTCCTCACCTTCGACGACAGCACACCGCGCCAGGTCGCCTTCGACGCCGCCGGCCGGGTCACTCGCGACTGCGACTGTGCGCTCGGCATCCTGCAGACCTCCCAGGCGAGCTCCAGCGCGACCGGCCCGGTCAAGTCGGGCGATAAGTTGCCCATGGCCACAGTCTCGCCCGGTGCACTGCCCACGGGGCACCTGCGGTCGCGTCCCAGTTCAGCGACGGCACCCGTTTTGGACGCTACGTGTCCACGCTAGTGTCCTGCTTCTGAAGTTCACTGCGTAAGTCTCGGTTGAGGGGTTATGCCGGGTGCCGGGTGCCGGGGTACCGGGTGCCGGGGTACCGGGCTGCCGGGGTACCGGGGTACCGGGGTACCGGGGTACCGGGGTACCGGGCTGCCGGGGTACCGGGCTGCCGGGGCCGGGGGGCCGGTGGACCGCGCAACTTCCGGTTTCGACTTGCGGGTCCGCGCCGACTACCCGGCTCGACTCGCCGGCAGCGCCACCACCACCATCACCATCTACCGGCCCGACTCGCCGGTAAGGCCACCACCCCTACCGCCACTTACCGGCTCGACTCGCCGGTGGGGCCACCACTTACCGGCTCGACTCGCCGGTTTCGTCGCGGCAAACCCGCGTGTCGAGACGGTAAGTGGCAAGGCGTCGGCGAGTCGGGCCGGTAAGTGGCAAGGCGTCGGCGAGTCGGGCCGGTAAGTGGCAAGGCGTCGGCGAGTCGGGCCGGTAAGTGGCGGCCCGTAGGCGGGTCGAGTCGGTTCAGCTGGGGACCAGCCGCGACCGGCCAGCAAGGTGGGGCGAAGGCCGGACTTATCCAGCGAACTTCCGACACGGGGCACTAGGTGCGTCGTCGCAGCTGACGTCTCGGCTTTGGGACTCTGTAGTTGGGTCCAGGGTTGAGGATGGGGTTATGCGAAGCAGCGAGCTGGCCGGCCAAGAACAGAGTGCTCCAGGCGGCCAAAGACCCGCGCGGGAATGGGGTTGGTCAGGTCACGTGCGTAGAGGAACGGCGCACGTGACCATCGTCGGCCCGCAGGGGCTCCGGTGCTGCTCCGCGGCAAGCCTCGCAATCGAAACCTCCCTCTCCGCCGATGCCACGAGCGCTCACCGCCTCCGCGAACTGGCGGCTACCGACAACGTCTGAGAGTCAAACGCCAACCGAGCGCGTGCCCAATCCGTTCGGGTAATCACTCGAGGGCGTGGTCATGACGACTGCTGAACGCCGTACTGCGCTGTCTCGGGGTGTTCGAAGAGAAGAACGTGCGCGGGCTCGTCAGCGACCGGTCGGTGCCGGACACCCGCCCGCACGACGTACAGGTCGCCCGGCCCGAGCTGAACGGCCTCCTCATCCTCTAGCTCGATTCGGAAGGTACCGTCCCAGCAGAGGAACAGCTCTTCCTCGTCGTGGTGGTGCCAGGGAAATTCGCCATGAAGTCGGGCGACCCGCACCACCGACTCGTTCACGGCCGCGAGTTGACGTTGCTGCCAAGGGCCGGGCAGTGAGGCGATGGTCTTGGTGATCGACAGGGATTCAGTCATGACTAGAGCCTGCTCGGTCGTGGGCAGTAGCCACAGGGCCAATCCGATGATATTGGTTTGCCAATGGAACCAATCGAGCTGGTCGGGCGGCTCGGACGCTGGGCGTCCGGACGTGGACCGCTCTATGCCCTGCTTGCGGAGCGGCTTCGGCAGCTCATCGATGAGGGCGATCTCGCTCCGGGTGAGCTGTTGCTGCCCGACCGCGCACTGGCAGCTGCCTTGTCGGTCGGGCGTAGCACGGTGGTAGCTGCCTACGACCAGCTGGCCGCGCAAGGCCGGATCGTCAGGCGACAAGGCAGCGGCACCCGCGTTGCCGGAGTGCGCGCCGCGAACCCGCCGGCGGCTACAGGCGCGCCGATGTTTCTTCATCTGCTGGAGCCGCGGGATGGGACGCTCATGCTGGCCTGCGCTGCTCCAGTCGTGCCGCCGCCCGAGCTGGTGAATGCGTACTCCGCAATGCTGCCGCGGCTGGCCGCGGCTACCGGCATCGGCTATCACCCGACCGGGTTATTCGAACTTCGACAGGCACTGGCCGTTCGCTACAGCCAGCGTGGAACGCCTACTCGGCCGGAGCAGATCCTGGTGACCAGCGGTGGCCAACAGGCCCTCAGCTTGTTGGCGCGGGCGTTCGTTGCTCCGGGCGATCCGGTCCTGGTTGAGGCGCCGACCTACCCGGGCGCGCTGGAGGTCTTCCACGAGCAGGCGGCGAAGCTGCACACCCTTCCCGTCGGAATGGCCGGCTTTGAGGCTGCAGTGCGTCGATACAGGCCGGCCCTCGCATACGTGGTCCCTACCTTCCACAACCCAACTGGTGCGGTGCTCAGCTCACTCCAGCGGCAGCATCTGGCCGCGGTCGCCGCGCGAGCCGGCGTGCCGCTGATCGAGGACGAAATCCTGACGGACCTGGCCTTCCCGGAGACAGAGCCGCCGCCGGCCGGACCGGACAGCGTCGTCTCTATCGGCTCGCTGAGTAAGGTCCTCTGGGGCGGGTTGCGGATCGGCTGGGTACGAGCGGATGAACCGCTCATCTCCCGACTGGCCCGCTTCCGCGCGGTCCACGATCTGGGCGGAAACGTGCCGGCCCAACTGGCTGCGACCGTGCTCGTGGCGGAACTCGACGAGCTGCGCCAACGGCGGGCGGTTCAACTGAAGACGAACCACGATCTGCTGGTGTCCGCGCTAGCCGAGCACTTGCCCGACTGGATCGTGCCCTCGGTGTCGGGCGGTCAGACGTTGTGGATACGTCTGCCGTACGGCGACGGCGCCTCGTTCGCGCAGGTGGCGCTCCGGGAGGGCGTGGCCGTGCTTCCAGGTGACGGGTTGGACGCTTCCGGCGGTAGCCGCGACCGTCTGAGAGTGCACTTCCAGGCCGACATCACCGACCTGGTGGACGGCGTACACCGGCTGGCCTCGGCCTGGAAGGCATATCGACCACCTCAGCAACGGGCCGGCCACCCGCCGACGCTAGCGATCTGACCCCCAGGCCAGCCTGAGCCGCTCCGGTGAGCTCACCCCGGCTCAGCTGCGACGACCGGCGTTGAGATGGCCCATGTACGCCCAGCCACACCGCGGCCGGCATACCGTGCTCGCCAGGCAACTGCTCGACC
This sequence comes from Kribbella qitaiheensis, assembly GCF_014217565.1. Classification (NCBI taxonomy): domain Bacteria; kingdom Bacillati; phylum Actinomycetota; class Actinomycetes; order Propionibacteriales; family Kribbellaceae; genus Kribbella; species Kribbella qitaiheensis. Next base: position 8,151,636 of record NZ_CP043661.1, on the reverse strand, counting down.
GCGCGGGCGAACTCGAGCGCGACTGGTCCCGGCCTGGCTGTACAGCGGCGCCGACGTTGGCTACGCGGGGTAGCAGACGGGCAAGGAGTCCGCAATTTGGTTGGCCCGCTTCGCCACTGAGGGGCCCGCAACGATTGGTGCTGGGTACATCTTGGGCATGAGCGAGAACGAGTGCCTGATCAACGCCTCTGTCGAGGACGTCTTCGCCGTACTCACCGACGGCTGGAGCTACGCGTCCTGGGTCGTGGGCGCGTCCCGGATCCGCGATGTCGAGCCCGGCTGGCCACAGCCCGGGCACAGCATCCATCACTCCGTCGGAGCCTGGCCGCTGCTCATCAACGACAGCACCACCATCGAGCAGCACGACCCACTGCGCTATCTCCGGCTCAGGGTCCGTGCCTGGCCGACCGGCGAAGGAATAGTCGAGTTCGAGGCGACCGACCAGGGCGGCCGCTGCCACCTCGTCATGCGCGAACGTGCCGCCAAGGGACCGGCCACCCTGATCCCGGACGCCGTAGCCGACCCGATCCTGCACCTCCGCAACGCGGAAACCCTCGAACGACTGGCCCTCCTCGCCGAAGGTCGCAACGCCTAGCGACGAGTCTTCCTCCACACCGATGCCGCCGCGGCAGCGACGCCAGTAGTCAGCAGAGCGAGCTGTCCGCGGTGCTGGGAAGCCCAGAGCTGATAGCTGCGGTTGGACGACTTGGCATCGAAGGCGCCGTGGCTTCCGTAATCGTCCTCACCACTTCCGTCGGCAGGTTCCCACAGATTGGTCGGCTGACCTGGTTTCCGCGGCTGGTCGGTCTGTTGTGACTGGTATCCGGTCCGGGCCAGGTAATGGTCGAGGATGCCCGGCGCGAACTTGTTCGCGATCAACGTCCCCACCGTCGGCCCGCCCACCCAGTACTCACGCCGCCGCGGATGATCGGCCGCGTACAGGACCGCGGCTGCTGCCACTTCAGGCTGATAGATCGGGGGCACGGGCTGCGGATGCCTTGGCAGTCTGGACAGGACCCAGGAGAACTGAGGTGTGTTCACCGCCGGCATCTGGACCATCGTGACGTGCACATTCGACTTGTCGTGCAGCAGCTCGCAGCGCAACGAGTCATGAAAGCCCTGAATGGCATGCTTGGCGCCGCAGTACGCCGACTGCAACGGGATCCCACGATACGCCAGGGCTGAGCCGACCTGGACGATTGCGCCTTGGTCGCGTGGCTTCATCCGGTCCAGCGCCGCACGGGTGCCGTAGACATAGCCGAGATAGCTGACCTCTGTCGCCCGCTTGAACTCGGCCAGCTCGATCTCCAGGAACGGCGCGAAGACCGACGTGAACGCGACATTGACCCAGACGTCGATCGGACCGAGTTCAGCTTCGACCCGGCCGGCCGCGCTCTCCACCTGCTCGTAGTCGGCCACATCCAGCGAGATCGGCAGTGCAGTACCGCCTGCGGCCTCGATCTCCTCAGCTGCGCCGGTCAGACCCGCCTCTCCGCGCGCGAGCAGCGCCACCTTTGCTCCTCGCGCCGCGAACGCGAGTGCACTCGCCCGGCCGATCCCGCCACTCGCACCGGTTACCACCACGGTCTTGGTTCGCTCGTTCGCCCTCACAGCCGTTGGCTCCTTCACCGTCCGCTTGAATGGTTCCGGTTCCCCCGAGAAGACGGTTCATGCCGTTCGCCACCGGTCGTCAGTCGCCGGTTTTTGCGTTCGGGGCGTGGACGGGCTTCGACTGGGACGACGACCGTTGACGCAGGTAGATCGAGCCGCCGATGATCGCCGCGACGGCGAGGAACTCGCACTGCCAGTTCTGGAACGACTCGAACCAGAACTGCGATGTGCGGACGTACTGCCACGTCGTGACCGCCTCGCCCCCGTGCACCTGCTGGTCCTCGCTGTACGCGCCGGCGCCGGTGACGGCATGCAACCAGATGGAGAGCGCGAAACAGAGGCCAAAGGCAACAGCCAGCGAGTTCTCGTAGAGCCGCAGGACAAGCTCCGAACCATGCCGCACCGGCCAAGGCGCGTCAGGATCGTCACGATGACCGCGGGGGTCTTCATCCTGCGGTGCCGGTTCATCCAGTGGACGAGACTCGGCCGAGCCCTTCTGAAACGAGGAAGATGGTCAGCAGCACGTACATGCCCATCTGCAAGAACTCCGACTCCCAGTTCTCGAAGACGGTCTCTCCGAACGACGATGAACCCGCGTACTGCGCCAACATTTGCGTCGGCTGATCGTGATCGGTCAGGTCCTCGTTCTCATGAGCGTGCCCCGTCAGCAACACACCGACCATGAACAGAGCGAACAACGCCAGGTTGGCCAGCAGCAGCGCTCTCAATCGAAGCCATCGCATCGCGTAGTCCTCCAGTCGATCTCCTTTTCACCGCCAGTACCCGCTGGTCATGCACACCCGGTCACTCACAGCGTGCCGGTACCGCGGTCAATCACACGGAACATGGGCTTGAGGCATCAATCCGCGGGTACCGGCGCGGAGTCGTGAAGGAGACCACACCATGCAACGGCCCCCAGCACGCGGGCCACTGACTCATTGACTCGACGCTCACCTCAACGGCCGCCTCGTGCCGCCACCTGTCGTCGGTGCCTATGACCGGCCGTGGGCCGATGAGGACCTGCAGTTGGCACTGTGGTGCTGCTACGAACTGCACTACCGAGGATTCGACGACGTCGACAAAGCTGCGCAATGGGATCTCGACATCCTGGCCTTCCGCGCCGAAGTCGAACGGCCCTGGCTCGACTGGCTGTGCGCGACCTACCTGCCCGCGAACGCCACCGGCCAAGTTTCACGGGTACTACGAGAACTCGTCGACCACGATGACGGCCCAGCCCTCGCGGCATACCTGCGTCGCCATGCCAAACGTGGACGAGACTCCTTGGCCCAGTCAGGTGCCGTGTCGACGGTGTGCAGCGGGTAGTTGATCATGGCAACGACTCTGCTCCCACCCTCGCCGCAAAACAATTCCCTCGGAGGTAGAGCCGGCTGTGACCTTCCGCCACGGGCATCATGCTGGAGCGCTACCGGCTCGATCAGAGCGGGGCGTTCGCGTTCCTGCTCCGTACCTCCCAGGCAGGCAACGTCAAACTGCACCCGCAGCGAGCGCCTTATGCATGAAAGACGTCGCTGTGGGCACCGGCCGTATACGGGTGGATGACACCGGAGCGGTGGCCCGGCCTCAACCACCGCAGGTTGTGTCTCGGGTCTGCCGCGAGCTGAGTGGCTGCGCGGCCGGCCCGCTGCCGTTCGGTCCGAGCGGGGCCGACGTCAAACCTGATCGATCGAAGGAGTCGTCTAGATGGCGGTTTGGCTGCAGGCTGGACTGTGGGGGCTGCTGGCAGGAGCCGCTTTGGTCGTCGGTGCGGCTGTCGCCTGGTTCGCCCAGGTGCCCCGGCGGGTGGTGGCCAGTGTCATGGCGTTCGGTGCCGGCGTTCTCATCTCGGCGTTGGCGTTCGACCTGGTCGATGAGGCTGAAACGAAAGGCGGCCTGCTTCCGACAATCATCGGATTCCTCGGCGGCGCGGCCGCCTACGTAGTAGCCAACGTCATTCTTGCTCGTCGCGGAGCGCGTCACCGGAAAAGGTCGGAAGGTCAGCAGCCTTCAGAGGCCCAGCAACAAGGCAGCGGAGCAGCCATCGCCATCGGAGCCCTGCTCGACGGAATACCAGAATCGGTGGTACTCGGCTTGTCGCTACTGGGCGGGCACGGCATCGGGGTGGCGGTCCTGGTGGCGATCTTCATCTCCAACCTCCCCGAAGGACTTTCGAGCGTCGCCGGGATGAAGCGCAGCGGTCGCAGCGCGCAGTACGTGTTCGGTGTCTGGGGAGGCATCGCCCTGGCCAGCGGAGCCGCCGGCCTGCTCGGCGTCGTCTTTCTCCAAGGAGCCTCACCGGTGGCTGTTGCCATCATCACCGCAGTCGCGGCGGGCGCGATCTTGGCGATGGTCGCCGACACCATGATCCCCGAAGCGTTCGAGCGGACCCACCTCTACACCGGCCTGATCGCCACCATCGGATTCATAGTGTCCTTCGCAGTCGAACGCCTCTGAGGGGCCGTCGCCGGTGGTGCTGGCGCCGTACGTGTCGTATGCGGCCTGGCCCGGCTCCGGAATCGCCATCGCGATCCTGCCCGCCGGCACCGGTAACTCTTGGCGCAACTCGCCAGCGTCCTCGCCACGGTGGTCAACCGGCTGTCGGGGAGGACAGGCTACGTTGTGCGCCGTGAGTCAGTCGATCTGCGTGCGGCACGCGGCAAGCCGAACAGCGCTTCGCTTGGTTCGGCGCCCTCGCGTGGTGCGTGCAGTCGCGCTTTCGCCCTTCACCGTCCTGGGCCGGTGTGCATCAACGACCGCAGATCCCTGCAGGAGAAGCTCCCATGAACCAAGCACCCGAGCGTTTCACGATCGTTCCTGACGACTATCACGTGCCGTACGCCGGCACCGCCGAGGACGGCCGCAAGTTCTTCCTCAGCGACGAACTGTTCGACCTCGGATCAGGGTATGTCGGCCTGTTCTTGTGGAAGGCCGATGGGACGTTCGACGAAGTGAGAGTCGACGAGGTTCGCCGCTCCGAGGGGGTGCCCCCGGGCCAGGCGGCGCCGGCCCGGTGCGGACGACGTCGTCGCCTCCCGGCTGGCCGAGCTCGGTAAGTACGTCCTGGAGCCGATCGAGGTCCAGCCGTTTGCCGTTGAGGTCGGCGGTGTGACCTTTGGCTGGGTGGGCAGCGAGTTCGAGGGCCTGTACTCGATCAACATCGAGCCAGGCGACTTCATCGCGTACTACGAACCCTGGGACGGCCTCGAGTACGACACGTAGCGTTGGGCAGATCCGCTGCAGGGTCCGTCATTCTGGCGCTGCGTGACCTGCTGCAAGGTTCTAGTGTCCTGTTTCTGAAGTTCGCTGGATAAGTTGGTCTCGGGTGTTTTGTCCTGTGCCGCGTTGGCGGTAGTGGCTTCGGCTGCGTGGCAGTAGTCCTTCGCCTGCCGGGATCGGGTGGGAGTTCGTTCGCCGTCGGGGCACCGGGGTCTGGTGGGGTTGGTCAAGTGCGCGGAGCGTGATTGGGCGGGTCGGCTGGCTCCGAGGCTGTGTGTGTCTGGGATGCTCGCTGTTGCCTGCGGTGTGGGCGTCTTTGTGCATCGGCTGAGTGTTCCGGGCCGATCGCGTGCTCAGGGCGTGCACAAGGGCGCGGAACGCCCGCGTCGGTTGCCGGCCTCTGTGCATCCGCTGAGCGTTTTCCGCGGGCGGAATACTCAGCCGGTGCACAAAGACGCCCGCACTGGGGCGTCGGGGTTGGCTGCCATCGGTGCGGCCTCAGACACCTTCCGGGGAGCGGGGGGCCGGGGGAAGGCCTCGTCCCCCGCGCCCCGGCATGGTGTCAGACTTATCCAGCGAACTTCAGAAGCAGGACACTAGTTGTACTCGGATTGGCGCTGCTCGCCGCAGTGGCTCTGATCGACGTGGCCGGGATCGTCAACGCCGGCCATGACTCGAAGTACCGGCGGGCAGACGCCACTACCGCGCGCAGGGTGCTTGACCTCCAGGCCGAGACCGGCTGCGACCCGCAAGGCGCTCGACTGGGAAACCCCCGCCGAGCGCCTGCATAAGGTACGAACACCAACTACCTGTTGCGACGACCCCTAGAGCCAAGGACTGATCCGGGCCACCACTGTGCTCAGACGGGGTAGGTGAAGGTGGTGCTACCGGTCGCTCCGCCGGTGTCCGTGGCGGTGGCTACTACCTTGTAGGTGCCTGCGGTGGTCGGTGTGCCGGTGATGATTCCGGTCGTGCTGATCGTGAGGCCCGGCGGCAGGCCGGTAGCCCGGTCGCCGCTAGCTTCACGGTCTGCGCTGCGCCGTTCGGGATCGTGGTGTTGACCGTGGCGACGACCGATTCACCGGGCTTGACCGAGCCGGTCGTGGGTGAGACTGACAGCGTGTAGTCGTTACCCTTCACCGCACAGGCGACTTCACTGGCCTGAGCGTCCAGGCTCACCGCTGCCAGGCTGCCTTGACCTTGCCGTACAGGGCGCAGGTGGGATCAAGGTTCTTGCCGGCCTGCTGGTGGCCGACGCCGGTCAGCGCGGTGTTGTTGCAGGTCGGGCTCTTCGGCTGGCCGTTCATCGGGCTGGTGCCTTCGGCCAGCAGGTAGAACCAGTGGTTCATCGGGCCGGCGGCACCGCCTCGATTCTGGACCCGCCTTGCTGGTCGCTGGGCGATCTTTTGGTGCGGTTCGGCTCGGTGAGCGCGGGTACCGGGAGGTGTGCGGCCGGCCGAGCGGATCGGCCGCGTGTCCCGGATCCTGGAGGAGGGATCGACGATGAGTATGGACATGTTCGACCCGTGGAGCTACCGCCCTGACACCGGCTACACCGAGGGCAACGACCTGGTGGGCTACAAGATCGCCGCCGTCGACGGCGACATCGGGAAAGTTGACCAGGCCACCTATGACACCGGCGCGGCGACGTTGGTGGTGGACACCGGCCCGTGGATCTTCGGGCGCAAGGTAATGCTGCCCGCCGGGGTGGTGCAGCGGATCGATCACGACGACCGGGTCGTCTCTGTCGATCGCACGAAGGACCAGATCAAGGACGCACCCGAGTACGAGCCTGACACCGGCGACGAGGCCGATTATCGCGGTCAGCTGGGCGGCTATTACGGCGATACCTACCGCATCTGAACCCTTCACCCGGCCGAGAAGAAAGGTAAGGAACAGCCATGACTACCGCACGGGAACTGATGACGCCGGGCGCGGAATGTGTCGGCGAGAACGAGACTCTGGTCGACGCCGCCCGCAAGATGGCCGAGCTGGATGTCGGCGCGCTGCCGATCTGCGGCGAGGACAATCGCTTGAAGGGGATGCTCACGGACCGCGACATCGTCGTCCATTGCGTGGCCAAGGGTGGTGACCCGGCCACCGCATTGGCCGGCCAGTTCGGGCAGGGCAAACCCTTCACCATTGGTGCCGACGACAGCATCGAGGAAGCGTTGCGCACTATGGCCGAGCATCAGGTCCGGCGGCTACCGGTGATCGACGGTCACGACCTGGTCGGCATGCTGGCCCAGGCCGACATCGCCCGTGCGATGCCCGAGCGCGCTACCGGCGACGTCGTCGAAGACATCTCCCAACCCTGAGCGCCCTTGCTGCACGAGGCAGAGTTGCGAGTCGTCGCCGGCCACGATCGAGAGCTTCGAGGTCAATGTCAGCACCGCTGTGTTGTCAGCGGTCGCTTTCGCGGTGGCCGCGAGCCCCGAGGGGTTGAGCCTTTGCGAAGATCTTCGGCGGGCCTGCGTAGCCCATCGCGTTGCTCGCCCGCCGCGCGGCGCGCTCGCGGGCCTGCTGAAGTTCGCGTTTCTCGCGCTTGACCTCCTGCTCGGCGTTCCGGACGTTCTTCTCGGCGACCTCCCGGGCCGCCTGCACAGCCTCCTCGTACGCGGTGAAGTTCCCGCCGTACGAGCGCAATTCACCGCGATCGAGATCAGCGATCCGGTCCATCCGGTCGAGCAGGGCGCGATCATGGCTGACCAGCAGAAGGCAGCCGTTCCAATCCGCCGTGCGTCGTACAGGTTGCGTCGGGCAACTAGATCGAGATTGTTGGTCGGCTCGTCGAGCAGCAGCACCTCAGGGCGCATGAGCAGCTGCGCCGCCAATCCCAAGGAGATGACCTGGCCACCGCTGAGCGTGCTCAGCTTCCGATCGAGCGCGAGCTCACCCGGGCCAAGCCGATCGAGTTGCGCGGCCGTGCGCTCCTCGATGTCCCAGTCGTCGCCGACCGTGCTGAAGTGCTCCTCGGCGACGTCGCCGGACTCGATCGCGTTCAGCGCCCCCGATCACCGGCGCGACACCGACTGTCGGCGGCTGGACCGGGTAGGACCTCGGCACAGCGCCATTCGTCGAGCGCCGACGCTTGGCAGCGCTGGTAGCTGCGGTGATGCCCACGGGTGAAAAGCATGGCGTTGACTGACGAGCCACCTCCAGGCCGCGGCCACGCGGCAACGGTGTCACCGAGGCCGCCGGTCCTGCGGAACCGGCCAAATCGGGGCGGCATCGGTCAGGATTCAAGAAGCGCCGGTCGGGTTGCCGCTTCTACCGTTAAGGCAACACACGCGCCGGGGTGGCGTCCGTATCTGCCGGGATGCTCGGCCGGGCACATAACCACCCATGCATCACATGATCATCCATATTTGAGGAGTAGGACATGAAGGCACACGTCAGCTCGATTCTTCTTGGTGTCAGGGACATGGACCGGGCCAAGCAGTTCTACGTCGAGGGGCTCGGCTGGAAGATCCAGAGCGACTACCGCATCTCGGTATTCTTCGAAGCGGACGGCGCCTCGCCCGTCGGCTTCTACGGCCGCGAAGGCCTGGCCGGCCAGGTGGGCACGAGCGCGGACGGTAGCGGTTTCAGCGGGCTGGTTCTGACCTATGTCGTCCGTAGTGAGGTCCGGGTCGATGAGGTGATGGCGGAGGCGGAGAAGGCCGGCGCCACGATTCTCAAGCCCGCCGGTGCTCTGCCGTGGGGCGGGTACGGCGGTACCTTCGCCGATCCGGACGGCTACATCTGGAGTGTCGGTTACAGCGCGCAGGGCGACGACCAGCCCTACGCGGAATAGCCGCGATCCGACCCCGGCAGGACGAACAGGAGAAGATCATGAAGTTTCGGGCCTACGTCGAGCCGCCTGAGCCCATGCGGGGTCTGGAAGTTCCGTCCGAGGTGGTCGAGGCGCTCGGCGGGGGCGCGCGGCCGCCGGTGACGATCACTGTCAACGGGCATTCCTGGAGGAGCCGCGTCGCCATCATGCGCGGCCGTCACCTGCTCGGCCTCAGCAACGCCAACCGGCAGGCCGCCGGTGTCGCGATCGGCGACGAGGTCGAGGTGGAACTGGAACTCGACACCGAGCCGCGCGCCGTCGTCGAACCCGCGGACTTCGCCCGAGCCCTCGACGACGACCCGGCCGCCCGCGCCGCCTTCGACACCCTCACCGACAGCCGCAAGCGTGAACACGTGCGCGCCATCGAGAACGCGAAGAAGCCCGAGACGCGCCTGCGGCGTATCGACAAGGCCATCTCCAACCTGCGGGACTGACTCCCGAAAGCAAGACTCCGCACGGCGATGCGATCGCCGTGCGGAGGCACCGCTTTGCCCAACTCTCGCCGAAGGAACAAATATGTCGAAACGCCTCATGGCCGGTCTGTACTGGTTTCTGGCCTTTGAGTTCATGCTGGGCGCCGTGACCAAGTACTGGCCGGGCGACACGATATTCAGCTCGGCGTACTCCGTGAAGTTCGCCGAGTGGGGTTACCCGTCCTGGATGCGCTTCGTGGTCGGCGCCCTGGAAGGTGTAGCCGCCATCTTGCTCGTGATCCCTGACCGGCGAACACGCTTCCTGGGTGCCACCACGCTGATGTTCGTGCTCACCGGCGCGGCCACCACCCACATCGTCAACCACGACCCGGTACTGGAAAGCTGGGCCGCGCCGACCCACCTCGCCATCATGGGCATCCTCGCACTGGCCAACTGGCCCGCCGACTGGCGAGACCTCCTGCGGGCCCCCGCCCTGCCGGCAGCGACACCACATCCAGCGAAATAACAACCGCCGACCTGGCCCGGTCCTCCTTTTTGCGGCAGGGGGCCGGGTCATTTACTAAATGGCCCGACGGTGAAACAACTCGCACCGCGATCAAGGCCGCGCAGGATCCCGAGATCCCGTCAGCTGCCCCTCCCCCGGCACGCCAACACAGCGCATCTCGGAAGCCGCATAAGTGGCGGTTGGAGCTAGCTCTCAATCGGTGTCGGCGCGACTCTAGGTGGAGTGGCTGCCTTCGCCTACGCATACAGCCCCATCGCCAGCAGGGCCGCCCAAGTTGCGCCGGCAACCAGGAGGACGCGGTCACGGAAGATCTCGTACTCCGGCAGTTCGCCCCGGCCGGTCGAGACCAGCAGGCCGTAGCGGAGCAGACCGGTGAGGAAGGGCAGGAACGACACCGCGAGGAGTTGCCGGATCACGTCATCACCGAGGTATTGGAACGCCCACAGGCCGTACGACAACGACGTTCCCAGCAATGCCACTGTGACGAGCTGGTCCAGCCAGGCGGCAGGGTAAGCAGCCAGGACAGGGCGGCTGCGGGCATCAGACACGGTAGAAGCCTGCTCCGCCCTACGTTTACCCGCGACCAGGAACAGTGCCCCGAACAACGAGACGAGCAGGAACCAGTTCGAGACCGGTACGCCGGCCGCTGTACCGCCGGCGGCGGCCCGCAGTACGAAGCCCAACGCCACAAGGACCACGTCCACAACCGCGATGTGCTTGAGGCCATAGACATACGCGAGTTGAGCCGCGAGATACCCGAGGCCGAGCAGGAAGGTCGGTACGCCGAGGACGGCGGCGATGGCGAGCCCGGCGACCGCCGTGGCGAATCCCCAGGCGAGCGCCACCGCGGGGGACAACGCGTACGCCGCCACCGGCCGGTGCTGTTTACCCGGATGACGCCGATCATCGGGTGCGTCGCGGACATCGTTGACCGCATAGATCGCGATCGACAGCATGATGAAGGCGACGGCTGCCACGCACGCGCGCAGCACCGGAACCGCCTGGTCGATTACCCCTGCCGCGGCCGGTGCCGCGAGGAGCATCATCGCCTTGTGCCACTGCTGCGGCCTGCTGAGTCTGAACAACGACCGGCCCACGGGCTTTCGCAGTACGACGGCCTGCGACTCCCGGAGATCGGTCATCGCGTCACGACGTAGAAGAAGTCGCGTTGGTCGTCGACGAGGTAGCGATCAGCGGGCGAGGCCATCGAACTGATCAGGCGCCGGCTCGTGACCGCGCCGTTCCCACTCGGCTGCTCGATGTCCAAGCTGACCATGGCCGCGTGGATGTCCAGCTCCATCCCTTGCTGGATCCCTGACTGTTGCATCGCAACCGCCAGGGTCGCCAGGGTCAGCCCCTGACCGGCAACGTAGATGAGGTCGCCTCGGGCATCGGTTCCGAGGCCGGACCGCCAGGTGTACTGGAACTGGCTGCGCACACTCCCCCAGCGGCCCTGGGCGTTGCTGGTCAGCCCGTCGACAATCTTGCCGTCGACGATCACCAGGTCGAGGTTCTGCCGGACCGCGACGACGTCGGGTGACATCTTGACGGTCTTGTTCCATTCGCCGATCCGGGCCGTTCCGTTGCTATTGACAACAACCGAGGCACGGCCGTCGACCAGCGGAACCGGTGCCGAGTCCGTGGTCCACCAGCCCCCGTGTGAATCAGCCAGCTTGAATCCACCGTTGAAAGTGGCAATCAGTCCAGACTTCGCGTCACTCGGCACGGAGTACCCGTCCTTGGACCGCATCCCCGGCACGGGTTCCCGGGTGCCCGGCATCAGCCGCAACCGGCTCGAGGTCTGCGGGATGAGTGCGGCCGACGCCGTCACCGGAAGGTGCGCGGGATCCGGGCGGACCCAAGACGTCCACAGCAAAGTCTTGCCCTTCGCGTCGCGTCGCGCAGAGGTCCAGACCCCCTCGTGGGGGAGCGCCTTCACCCCTGGCAGCAGCTTGATCACCGGCAGACCGGTCGCCTTTGCGGCCACCGGAGCGGGCCCGGCCGGGATCGAGACGTCCTGTGGCGCGCCACTGGTGGGCGGCGCGTGGCGGGAGTACCGCCACGTCTCGATCGCGTCGATCACGTTGCCGCCGCCATGGTCGCGGACCCATTCGACCGACCGGACCGCGAAGCTTGCATTCCCGGGATAGAGCAGGGCCCGCACATACGAGATCACCGGCACGACGAGGAGGAGGCAGACAACCAGCGTGACCCAGCGGCGCCGTCGCCGGCGGCGGACCTTCTTTGCGGGGACGGGAAGTGTCTCCTTCATGTCTCCAGTAGAACTACTGACCGCTGAGAGGATCCGGAGAGCGGCTTCAACGCAAGCCGGCCGGCAGCAGCCGCGCAGGCAAGCGCCGTACGATCCACAGCAGCAACCCCATCGACCACGGCGCCCACACCACCGTTCGACGACCGGCGACGGCGTGCCCCACCCGTCGAGCCACCCGCTCAGGCGTGGTTGCCAACGGCGGCGTCCGCAGTCCGTTCGTCATCCGGGTGACGACAAACCCAGGCCGAACCACCAGGATCCGTACGCCGAGCGCGGCGGCCTGCGGAGCCAGCAACAGGGCAGTCGAGTCTGCCAACTGCTTCCCCAGCGAGTACGCCGCTATCGACACCCTCGGCCGTGCCGCAGCGGCAGACGAGAGCAGAATCAGCTGTGCCGCGCCGGCCATCCCAAGGTGCTGCACAAGCGCGCGCATCAGCAGGGACACCGCCAACCCGTTGACGATCACCCCATCGCCGAAGTTCTCCGCCGACATCGATCCGACCGCAACGATGGCCAGATCGACCTGGTGATCCGCTGACAAATGGGCCAGCAGCCCGTCGATCTCCTCCGCGTTCAGCGAGGCGTCGTACTCGGCTGTCGTGACGTAGTACCCGATCTCGCGCAGGCGGTCAGCATTGAGCCACAACTCATCACTCGGCCGGCCGGCCAGTACGACGCGGCGCGGCGGCGGCCCGAGCAACTCGCTCAGCACGGCCATCCCGATCTCGGACGACCCGCCCACCAGCAACGCCGTACCGGCAGTCATGCCAGCAACTCCAGTCGGTGGGCCAACGCGGAGGTCAGCCGGCCTTCCGGATCCAGCCGCTTCTGGGTGCGCTGCCAACTCGGCAGCAGGGGGTACATCCTGGGAATCAGCTTGGCCTCTGTCACTGCGTCCTTGGCCAGATAGATCCGGCCGCCGGCGTCGGCGACGATCTGGTCGATCGGGCGGAGGGTGCCCCCGTCGGCAAGCCAGCGGGCCGGCAGATCCACGGCCAAGGTCCACCCCGGCAGCGGGAAGGACAGCGGTCCGGCGGTCCCGAATCCGAAATTCTTCAGCGTGGTCAGCGCGGGCGTCATCCGGCGGCCGACCAGAAATGCGAGCACCTGCAAAAGCACTGCAACAGACTCCGCCGGTACGGCGAACTGGTACTGGATCAGCCCATTGCGCCCAAAGGCAGCAGGCCAGCACCCGGCACGGTCGAGCGGACACAGGGCAGCCGTCAACGGCAGCAACTGAGCATCCCGGGCGGGAGACAGATGCCATCGGGCGACCGACGCCGCGGCGATCGTCGCGCCGCGGATCACTCCTGGTCCCGGTAGCGATCGCATCGACCGATCGACCCGCCTCCCTCGCCGTTCCGGGACAAGCGGCGCGCCGGGTGGCAGATCCACTGTGCGGGCAGGCCGAAACTGGTCCACCACCCCCCGGCCGAGCCGGCGTCCTGGCGCGTGCGCATCCAGCCAGGCCACCACATGCAACTCGGGATCCAATTCCTGCTGGACCGCCAGCGAACGAAGAGCGTCGATCGTCTCGTCCAGGCTGCTGGTCCGGCGACGACGGCGGACCGCCCATCCGGTCTCTACCCGCTGCAGCTGGATCGCGGCAGAGACGATCACTCCGGTCAGGCCCATGCCACCGATCGTGGCCCAGAACCCATCAGCATCCTGGCCGGCCGAGAACTGCTCGACCGTGCCGTCCGAGCGAAGCAGCGACAGCCACACCACATGCTGGCCGAACGACCCTGCGCCCGGATGATTCTTGCCGTGGACGTCACTGGCGATCGCTCCTCCCACGGTGATGCGCTGGGTGCCAGGCAGCACCGGGAGAATCCAGCCAAGAGGCAGTGTCTGCTCGACGAGGTCGCCGAGAACGGCTCCGGCCTCCACTACGATCACACCGCTGCTCTGGTCGAACGAGACGATCTGACGGTGGGCCGTCATGTCCAGGACCACCCCCCTCCACGGCAGTGCGGCGTCCCCATAGCTGCAGCCGGCGCCACGAATCGTCAACTGCGGGGCCGAACGCACGACGCGGATCAGATCCTCGTCGCCGACCGGCCGTCGAACGAGACCGAGCTGATGGGTCGTGCGGCCCCAGCCGGACAGAGAGACCAGCGACTCGTCCGGGATCATGCCGTCGGCCGGGAGGCACGGCGCTGCCGAAGGGCCTCCAGTCCCACCGGAACCAAGGAGACGATGACGATGACCGCGATGATGGGAAGGAGGTACTTGTCGACACCAGGGATCTGGGCTCCCAGCAGGTGGCCGGCCAGCACCAGCCCGACCGTCCAGACGACGCCGCCGAGTACCTGCCATTGGGTGAACACCCGGGCGTCGATGCGCAGCGCACCGGCCAACGGATTCATCACGGTGCGGACGCCCGGGATGAAGCGAGCTAGCACCACGGCCCGCCCCACGCCGTACGACTCAAGGTGTTCGCGGGCGCGCTCGGCGGCCAGGGCCAACCGAGGACGGTCAGGCGATCGGGCAAACGATGGACCGAACCGGCGACCGAGTAGATAACCGACCTGAGCACCACTGACCGCGCCCACCGCTGCGAAGACCATCGTGAGCGGCAGCGAGAGGTGAATCCCGGTTGCGGTCAGCAGGCCGGCCGTGAACAGCAGCGAGTCTCCCGGCAGGAAGAATCCGATCAGTAGACCGGTCTCGGCGAACATCGCCAGCAGCACCGCCCATGGCCCCAGCTGGGACAGCAGACTGTGCGGGTCGAGCAGATTCATCGGTCCAGCTCCATGATCGTCGGAACATCTATCAACGCCGACGCTAGGGAGTCGTCGCTGAGCGCAGACTGAGTGAGAACCTGGTCATAGACCCCCAGGTGCTGCCCGATCACCAACTGCCACGTCATCGCCGGCTCAGTGAACCTGTTGTGCGCCTGAATACTTTTCAGCAGATCCGGGCTCGTCAGCAGGCCGACGGTGACCGCCGCCATCTCGGCGTCGGTGTCCACCAGGAATCCCTCGATTCCCGGACGCACGAACTCACCGACGCCACCCGATGCCATCGCCACCACGCCGAGGCCGGCACAACGAGCCTCCAGAGCGGCGACTCCGAACGATTCCAGCTCAGCGGGCGCGAGATAGACGTCAGCCGCCGAGTACAGCTGCTGAATCTCGTAGCGCGTCAGCCGGCCCGGCAACTCCACCCAGTCCATGGCGCTGCGCCGTACGGCGCGGGCCATTGACGCGCCTTGTGGTCCCGATCCGACCACAACCGCTCGCAGCCGCAACTCCGCCGGCAGCCGACTCCGGATATCCGCAAGGATGCGTAGCAGGGCCGCCGGCCGTTTGCGGCGGGTCAGCCGCATCGTGCTCACCACCGTCAGAACGTGATCCGGGCGATGCGGCCGCTGCCACGGCTGCGGATCTATCCCGTTGTGCAGTACCTCGACCGGTCGTCCCGGCAACGCTCTGCGCAATGAGGCGGCGACTACCTCGCTGACCGCCGTCCATCGCACTTCTGGACCGAAGCCACGATCCAGCTGGGCCAACATCCACGGGATGATCACTCCTCCCTCGGCCGGCAGCGAATGCATGGTGATCACCACCGGTACGCCGTACTGGCTCGCACTGCGGGTCGCCGCCCAGGCCAGCGGCGAGAACAACGACGAGTGAGCGTGCACGAGGTCGAAGTCGCCCTCCAGCAGATGCCGGAGCAGCAAGCTGTTGTCGGTCGGAATTCCGGAAATTGCGGGGAGGCGCACCACCGGCACATCACTCACCTGGGACGGGCTTTCCGAGACGGTGAACACGGTGACGACGTGGCCGGCCCGGATGAGCTCGAGGGCGAGATCATGGAGGTGCATCTCGATGCCCCCCAGACTTGGCAGGTAGACGTCTGAGACGAGCGCGATCCTCATACCGTCACCGCTCCCGCAGCGGTCCGGCTCCGACGGCGGTCGTGCACCAGCCAGAGCGCCAGAGTCACTCCTCCGACGGGGATCTCGAGCAGGTAGGTGAACCCTCGGAACAGCACCATGCCCGCGGTGACTGCCGCCGGGTCGCCGCCCAGCGCGACCAGCGCCGCGGCGGTACCGACCTCAACTACGCCGGCTCCACCCGGCGTGACCGGGATCAGGGTCAGCAGCCGCTCGACCGCCAACCCGGTGATGAGCACCGGAAGGCCTATCGAGGTGCCCAGCAGGGCGAAGCACAACCAGAGCAGAGCCAGCTGAAGGGTGAGGTAGGCAACCATTCCCAGCGTCATCGGACGCCAGCCGCGCCGGAGCAGTCCCAGCATCGAGGTCCGCAACTGCGGCAACGAATTGCTCGAAGTCGCCTTCCCGTGGACGATTCGGATGATCCGGTCCAGGGCCCGCCCAGCCCTGACCGCCGCCGACTGACTGGCCAGGTACCAACCGACCGCCGCCAGCGCGGCGACAACTGGCACCAGGAGCAAGGCCGTCCGGCCCACAGGTAATGCTGTTGCGGTGTGAAGCAACGGCGTCAGAGCCAGGGCTACTGCGACCACCCCCAGCTTGGCGACCACATTGATCAAGGTTGTGATCGCCAGGAATCCTCCGAAGGCACCCGGACTGAAGCCCCATCGGCGCGTCATCGCGTAGTTCAGCCCTGTGCCTACCGCACCGCCCAGCGGCAAAACGTTGGCCACCGCGCTGCCCGTGAGGCTCAACGTCATTCCGCGACGTTTCGTCAGCCCTGGCAGGGATGCCGCCAGCACCCATGAGTGCGCCCACAACCCCGCGATCCAGACGACAGTCAGGGCCGCCATACCGGTCAGTGGGATCCGCCCGAGAATTGCGCCGACCGTCATCCAGCTCGTGCCGACAGCACGCGGCAGTAGCACCAATAAGGCTGCTGTAGCGATACAGCTCAGCACTGAGATGATCACTCGCCGGGTCTTGCCAGCTGTCGGCATCGGAGTCCTGTTCCAAGTGAGGAAGTTTCCGACCATCGTGGAAGGAAGTCGCTGAGAGGCCGCTGAGAGCGGTTCGAACGCATCGGCCAGTCGTGCGATCCTCGACAGGTGCCCTTCACCCTGGTGTCGTTCCACGCGCATCCCGACGACGAAGCGCTGCTCATGGGCGGAACCCTTGCCCGAGCCTCGGCCGAGGGGCACCGGGTCGTACTGGCAGTGGCCACCGACGGCGAGGCGGGGGCCGCGTCGTCGTCGTACCGCGCTGATCTGGCCGAGCGCCGACGAGAGGAACTCGAAGCCTCTGCCACGGCGCTCGGATGCGCGCGGGTAGTCCGCTTCGGTCTCCCTGACTCGGGCTGGTCGCGAACCGAAAGCGCACCAGAGGGCAGTTTCAGTCGTCTGCCGGTGGCGGATGCCGCCGCCCCGCTGGCGAAACTCCTTCGGGAGGAACAGGCAGATGTACTGACGATCTACGATCCGGCCGGCGGCTACGGCCATCCCGATCACCGCCAGGTACACACTGCGGGCTTGTACGCCGCGAGGCTCGCAGGTACCCGTCTGGTACTGGAAGCAACGATCGACCGGGCGCTGATCCGTCGGCTGATCCAGCTCGTCGAGCTGATCCCGGGGGTCCTGCCCGACGTCCACGCTGCCGACTACGACGACGCCTACTCCGCCAGCGAAGCCATCACGCATCGGATCGACGTACGGGACTACGCCGACGCCAAACGCTGTGCCTTCGAGGCACACGCGAGCCAGGCCAGCTCCGACGACGGGGCGAGAACGCTTTCGTTGCTGCTGAGACTGCCGCCATGGTTGTTCCGGCGGGTCCTCGGCCGGGAGTGGTTCGTCGAGCTCGGCCGCCCGGCCGGACCACCTGTGGACGATCTGTTCGCAAGCCTGCGGTCAACTCGCTGATCCACGGGTGTGCCCGGCACTCAGCGGATTCTCAGCGGTCAGCCGCGACACTGGTTTCATGAAGGTACTGATGGTGGAGGACGAGGTCCGGCTGGCCGACACGGTCCGCCGCGGGCTGGCCGACGCCGGGTACGTGGTCGAGGTGGTGCACAACGGCGAGGACGGCCTCTGGGCGGCGACAGAGAACAGCTACGACGTGATCGTGCTGGACATCATGCTGCCCAAGCTGAACGGGTACAAGGTCCTCGAACAGCTTCGCGCCCGAGGCGTCTGGACCCCGGTCCTGATGCTCACGGCCAAGGACGGCGAACACGACCAGACCGATGCCTTCGACCTCGGCGCCGACGACTACCTGACCAAGCCGTTCAGCTTCCTCGTCCTGGTCGCCAGACTGCGGGCCCTCGTCCGGCGGGGAGGACCTGAGCGGCCCGTCATCCTGGTGGCGGGCGATCTCACCCTGGACCCGGCCCGGCGAAGGGTCGAACGCGCGGGTCAAGAGGTGGTCCTGACACCACGCGAATACGGGCTGCTCGAGTTCCTGATGCGGCATCGCGGCGACACTGTCAGCAAGATCGAGATCCTGGAGAACGTCTGGGATCCGGCCTTCGACGGCGACCCGAACGTCGTCGAGGTCTACATCCGCTACCTGCGCCTGAAGCTCGACGCTCCCTTCGACCGGCACGCCATCGAGACCGTCCGCGGCATGGGCTACCGACTCGACGCCGAAGGTGGCTGAAATGAGCCTGACGCAACAGCGACCGCGCCGGTCGGCCGCCACTCGGCGCACCTTGCCGGTGGCCGGCGCGGCGGTCGCAGCCATCGGTACGCTAGGGACGATCGCTCTCGCCGACAGCGCCACCGAGGCCGATGGGCTGGCGGCGTTCGACCCGGAGTTCACCAAAGACGTCGTCGCCATCAGGACCGCTCCACTGACCACACTGGCGCGAGCACTCACGTTCATCGGTGACGTTCCGGTCCTCATCGTGCTGATCCTCGTGGCAGCTGCCCTCGCCTATCGGTGGACCAGGTCCTGGCGAGCACCCACCCTGCTGCTATTCGCCATGGCCGGCTCGGCGGCTCTGACCTACGGACTCAAGGCCGCGGTGGAACGTCAGCGACCCGGCATCAGCTACGTCCTCGGTGCTGTCGACACCGGCTTCGCCTTCCCGTCCGGCCATACGCTGAACTCGACGGTCTTCTTCGGCATGATCGCGGGACTTCTGTGGTCCGGTCTGCATTTCGCCACCGCCAGAGTGGTCGTAGCGACTGCGGCCGTTCTGCTGAGCATCGGGATCGGCCTGAGCCGGATCTACCTCGGCTACCACTGGGCGACCGACGTACTCGCCGGCTGGACGATCGCCGTCACCTGGCTCGCGATCGTCGCCACCGTCACTCGACTCACGAAGTGGTTGCCGCAGCTGCCTTCGGCAGACTGACCGTCAGACAGGCACCCCCAAGTGGCGAATCCGTCACCTCGACTGTGCCGCCGTGACCGCGGACCACCTCCCGGACGATGGCCAGACCCAGCCCGGACCCGCCGCTGCCGCGGGCGCGGCTGTCGTCCAACCGGACGAATCGCTCGAACACCCGGTCCCGCTCGGACTCGGGAATACCCTCACCGTCGTCCTCGACCCGCACTGTCGCAAGACCGCCCTGCTCAGAGAGGGTGAGGCGGACCTTGCCCTTGGCCGCGTGCACCGCGTTGTCAGCAAGGTTGCGAATGACCTGGCTCAACTTGGCGGCATCACCGGAAATCCGGACCGCCGGCACGACGCCCTCGACGGCGGGCCCACCGGAGGCCCGCAGCCGGCGCAGCTCGGCGCCCACGAGATCGTCGAGGTCGACATCCGTCCGCTGCACCTGCAGGCCGGTGTCATCGGTCTTCGCAAGCAACAACAGGTCCTCCACCAGGCGTCGCATCCGCTCGGTCTCTGCCTGCATGACCGCATGCAGCTCGGGTGCGGCCTCGCCCGTCCTGTCGGCACCAAGGACCTCGAGCGCGGCCATCAAGCTGGCGATCGGCGACCGCAGCTCGTGGCTCGCGTCAGCGACGAAGCGGCGCTGAGTCTCTTGTCCCGATTGAAGCCGGTCCAGCATCTCGTTCATCGTGACGGCCAGCCGGGCGATCTCGTCCTCTGTGGGTGGCACCGGCACCCGGTCGGCAAGCTGCTCGATCCCGATGCCGTGCACCCGGGACCGGATCCTCTCGACCGGCCGCAACGCCCGGCCGACGAGCACCCAGGTCGCCCCGCCAACCAGCAGGATCAGCAGCGGATACCCCACCAGGAGGTACGAAGCGACGGTGGCGACCGTGTCTCGCTGGGTCTCGATCGACGAGGCAACCACGATCGTGTAGCGCACATTCCCCGACTCGGTGCCCCTGGCAACAATCAGGTAGGGGTTGTCGTCGTCCACCAATGGCATTCGGCCGACCTCGTCGCGCACCGACTGATCGAGCTCCGGTCGCAGAGTGCTCAACGGAGTGTCGGCGGCCCGCGGCGACGAACTGGCCACGACCTTGCCCTGCTGGTTGATCACCTGGATCAGGTGGCTCGGGCGGGTGTTCTCGACCAACTCCCGATCCAGACCGCTCTCCCCCTCCTCGGCGACCTGGTTGGCTACATCGAAGGCGCGCGACGTGGCCTGGTCGGCGACATTGGCGATCAACGCGCGCTGGAGGAGCAGAAGCAGCACCGCCGCGCCGACAGCGAGGGCGACGGCAACCACCACCACCGCGGCAGCCGTTGACCGTCCGCGAACGCCGGACCGCCGCATCGCCGTGACAATCCGTCCGGTAACGGTCATCCGCGCACCTCCAGTAGGTCGCTTTCACTCATAGTGCCAGCCGATCCAACGATCACCGAACACCTTCGGAATCGACGAATCGTTCTCAGCAACCACTCAGCAAAACAGGCGCACACTGAGCAGATGGGGACAAGTCATCCGGGGAGCACCGGGGGGAAATGGCGGCCAGTAGTGGCGGCTGCGGTGCTCGCGACAGTCGTGGCCGTGATTCTCGCCGTGACCGCGATCAACAACCGTGGGTCCGATCAGACCAAGCCGGTGGTGCCTGCCAACCCGAGTGAGTCCAGTACGCCCGGCGCCTGCCTTGTGTCGGACTTGCTGGTTCCGTCGTGCGGCGTCCTTTTCGGAGCGGCCACGAACCCACTCGGTGACGAATCCTGGGACGACGCCTTGACCTCCTTCGAGAAGACCATCGGCCGGACGGTGGACATCGCCCACTACTACAACTCCAGTCCCGACCTCTTCCCGGACGCCGAGATGATCCAGCGGGCCCGAGAGCCTGGCAGGAAGCGGCTGCTACTGCTCAACTGGAAACCTGAGATGGACAGGACCTGGGCCCAGGTCGCCGCGGGCGACAAGACTGTGGACGCCGCGATCGATGTCGAAGCGGCCTATCTGAAGAAGAACTTTCCCGAGAAGTTCTACCTCGCCATCCACCACGAACCCGAGGACGAGGTCGACCCGGCACCGGGATCAGGGATGAATGCGACGGACTACAAGGGAATGTACCGCCATGTAGTCCTCCGGCTTCGGCACGACGGCGTGACCAACGCGGTGTTCGTGATGAATTACACGGGCTCCGCGAAGTGGGGATCCATGCCCTGGTTCGAGACTCTGTACCCCGGCGACGACGTGGTCGACTGGATCGCCGAGGACCCCTACATCTTCGGCGATCCGCCGCATTACTGGACTGATCTGGCCTCAGCGGTCGACCGTCGCGACCCGGCGCTTCCCCGCTGGCCCGGCTTCTACAGCTGGGCTCTTGCGGCCCACCCGTCCAAGCCGCTCATGCTCGGCGAGTGTGGCATCGACGAACAGGTGAAGAACACGCCGTCGAAAGCGAGCCTGCTGGCCGGGATCCGGACCGGTCTGCTGAGACGTCCGCAGATCAGAGCACTTGTCTACTGGAACGAAACCAACTTCGACCCGGTGGGCGAGACGCGCCTGGACTCCTCTCCGGCCGCCAAGAGGGCGGCCCGCAGGTCACTGTCCGGCGGACCACTCGCCCGCCAACTGGGTTGACCCGCTTCCGGCCGAGCCAGTAGGCGCATCAGACAGTACGGCGGCTCGAGGAGAGGACTTGATCGGCCTTCGCCTGCCCGGCGGCGTCACCCGCGGCACCCGCGGGGGCGAGAAGCTCTTCAACCAGTCGCGCGGGCTCACAGCGTCTGCTCAGCAAGCGACCGCCAGACTGAAAATAAGGGACAGCCTGGATGGAACCCCACAGCAGCGCTGCTGACTGAACCGCCGGCAACGCGGCTGACAGGCGTCCCGAGCCCGCCGTTACCGCTATCCCCTGCGGTGGCGGCGGGCGGGACGGCCTCAGCGATCGAGGGCGCTGCTGGTGTTGGGGCGGGTGAGTTCGAGGTCGTAAGCAAGGATGACGGCCTGGATCCGGTCTCGGGCGCCGATCTTGGCCAGCACGCGGCCGACGTGGGTCTTGACGGTGGATTCCGACAATGTCAGGCGCTCCGCGATCTCGGCATTGGTCCAACCGCGGCCGACAGCGACCAGGATCTCGCGTTCGCGGTCGGTCAGGCTGCGCAACTCCGGGCTGACCTGCGGATCGCGAGTGCGGCCGGGAAGATGGTGAACGTAGGCATCCAGCAGACGCCGGGTGAGGGCCGGCGCGATGATCGCGTCCCCCGCCGCGACCGCGCGGATGCCCGCGAGCAGCTCTTCGGGCCGGGCATCCTTGAGGAGGAAGCCGCTGGCTCCCACTCGCAGCGCGGCGTGGGCGTACTCGTCGAGATCGAAGGTCGTCAGCACGAGCACCCGCGAGCGGCCACCGTTGGCCACGATGCGACGGGTCGCCTCGATGCCGTCCATTCCGGGCATCCGGACGTCCATCAGCACCACGTCGGGACGAAGGTCGGCTGCCTGGCGTACGGCCTCGGAGCCAGTCGCGGCCTCACCCGCGACCAGTGTGTCGGGAACAGACTCCAGCAGCATCCGGAAGCCGAAACGCTGCAGAGGTTGGTCATCGACGATGAGCACCGTGATCATCGGTCACCTTCGAGTGGGTTGGTGGATGGATCTAGATCGAGCTCCGCTTCCAGGGTCCAGCCCCCGCCCCCGCCGGGCAACGGCCCCGCAAGCACAGACCCGCCGTACATGGCCGCACGTTCTTTCATACCGACCAGTCCGTGACCCTCGCCGGCCGACGGTTCCGCCGGACCGCCTGGCGGGCCGGAGTCCTGCACACGGATCTGTAGCCGGCTCTCCGCGACGTTGACCCACACCTCGGCCTGCGTCTGCGGACCGGCGTGTTTCAAGGTGTTCGTCAGCGCTTCCTGCACGATCCGGTACGCCGTGAGCTGGATGCCCCGGTCCATCGCGTCCACGTCGCCGGTCGTGCGATAGACGATCGACGGTCCGGCCGCCCGGGTGCGGCGGCACAGGTTGTCGATGTCGGCGATGTTCGGTTGCGGACTCAGCTCCGGTGCATCGTTGTGCTCACGCAGTGCTCCGAGCATCCGGCGCAACTCCCCCATCGCCTGACGCCCCGTGTCGCCGATCAGCCCGAGTGCTTCGGTCGCACGCTCGGGAGTAGCCCCAGCGGCATAGGCACCGCCGTCGGCAAGCGTGATCATGACTGACAGGTTGTGGCCGACGATGTCGTGCATTTCGCGAGCCACCCGGGTGCGCTCGCCGGCGGCGGCCAGCTTGGCGCGCTGGTCGCGCTCGATCTCAAGCCGAGCCGCTCGCTCTCGAAGCCCGGCGAGCTGAGAACGCCGAATGCGCACCACCAGGCCGAGTGCGGTGGCCGCGGTAACAGCACAGACCAGGAAGAACACGCCTTCCCCTGCCGAGACCACAGCCGACAGCCGGACCGCCACCACCACCAGAACGAGCACGACGATGCCGGCGGCAACAAACATGCTGCGCAGCTGGCCATGCAACGTCAAGCTGTACAGGGCGATGAGCAGGGCGATATCTGCACGTAGCCACGCGCTTTGCGACCACTGGATCAACACCACCAGCGCGATCACGGCGAAAGCAACAAATGGCGCCCGCCGCCGCCAGAGCAGCGGCAAGATCAGTCCAGCCTGCAGAACCAGCATCCCGGCCGGCGGCAACGGCGCGAAGGCGTGATCGAGCTCCCTCGGACCGCCGTCGCCGCCGACCAGGTCAGGCAGGCAGAACAGCACGAACGCAACCGCCACGATGGCGGTGTCCAGCACCAACGGATGTCGGGCATCAGCCTCCCGCAGTCGCTGCCCGATGCCGCTCATCCGAAGTATCAGCGGATGTCTCCAGAGTGGATCCAGCTCAGCGGCCGGCGGCACACCCGCAGAGGGTCCCGCAGCGGGCGTCGCGTTGGCGCTCACAGCTGTCACCTCTCCATTGTGTTCCACGGGCGGAAATCGTCAGGCGTCCTTGCTGGCAAGACGCCAAGCTGCTCCGGCCAGCGCAAGGGCGGTCCAGGCGACGAAAACCAGCAGGCCGACCGCCGGCGTCGGCGTGTGCGCCTGGTGATGCAGGTCGAACATCGACTGCCCGGCGACGCTCGGCAGGTAGGGCTCAACGGCTTGGTGCCATGCCTTCGGAAGCAGTGAGATCAGGCCGGGAATCAGCATCAGGCCCGCCACCAGAATCGAAATACCACCGGCCACCGATCGCAGCAGAACTCCCAAGGCCGCACCGATCACCCCGACCAGCCCCAGATAGAGGGCCGCGCCCAGGAGACCGCGTAGTACGCCGGTACTCGAGAAGGTCAACGCGGCTTGGGTGCCGGAGACGATGTTGCTGCCGATCAGGAAGGTGACGACCACACCGACCAGACTGAGGACCAGTGCGACCAACCCGAACACGAACGACTTCGACCAGAGCACAGGAAGCCGTCGGGGAACGGCCGCCAAGGTGGACCGAATGGTGCCGGTGGAGTATTCGCCGGCAGTGACCAGCACTCCCAACACACCCAGTGCCAGTTGGGCGATCGGTACGCCGAACAGCGACAGGCTGAGTGCGGTCGCGTCGGCGAAGTCGGGATCCAACTGGCGTCCAGACGTGACGCTACTCTTGTACCGCGCCGCTGCGATGATCCCGAAAGCCACCACGAACAACAGCGCCAGCGTCAACGTGATCCAGGTCGAGCGAAGCGACCACAGCTTCGACCACTCGCTGCGCAAGATCCGCCGGCCGGTCACCCGGTACCGCGGTCGCGTTGCAGCCACGCCACCTTCTGAAGGCGGACGGACAGAAGTAGTGACGCTCATGCCGCGCTCCTGGTGATCTCGGTGGTGCCGTGGTATTCGACCGAATCCTTCGTGAGCTCCATGAAGGCCTCCTCCAGCGAGACCCTCTTCGCGGTCAACTCGAACAACGCGATGCCTGCCTCCGCGGCCTTGAGCCCGATCGCTCGTGTCGTCAGGCCGGTCACCTGCAGTTCCTCAGAACCTGTCTGCCCGGTGATCTCTATGCCAGGACCAACCAGGATCTCCCGCAGCCGGGCCGGGTCGGCGGTCGCAACGGTCACCGCGCTGCCGTCGGTCTGGCGGACCAGCTCTTCGACCGTGGTGTCGGCCAGCAGCCGGCCACGGCCAACGACGATCAGGTGGTCAGCTACCAGCGCCATCTCGGTCATCAGGTGCGACGACACGAACACCGTGCGGCCTTCAGCGGCCAGGCCGATGAGAAGGTTCCGGATCCACAACACGCCTTCGGGATCCAGTCCGTTGACTGGCTCGTCCAGCATCACGGTGGCGGGGTCGCCGAGCAGCGCTGCCGCGATCCCGAGCCGTTGGCCCATGCCGAGTGAGAAGGCACCGGCGCGCTTCCTGGCCACGGACTGGATGCCGGTCATCTCGATCACCTCGTCCACCCGACGACGCGGAATGCCGTGTGTGTAGGCCTGCGCCATCAGATGGTCGAACGCCGAGCGACCGGGGTGGATGGTCTTCGCCTCAAGCAGCGCGCCGACTTCCTGCAACGGCGCGGTGTGTTCGCGATAGCGGCGCCCGTTGACGGTGACCGTCCCGGCGCTCGGACTGTCCAGCCCGATGATCATCCTCATCGTCGTCGACTTGCCGGCTCCGTTGGGACCGAGGAATCCGGTCACGGTTCCTGGCTTGACGGTGAAGTCGAGCCGATCCACCGCCGTCGTCTCGCCGTACCGCTTGGTCAATTGCTGTGCCTCGATCATCGCGCCGTTCCTCCGCCTACGGGCGACCGGATCCCCCGGCTGCCTCGTGATCCACGCTATGAGGACGCGGCCGCCTACCCGTGGTACCAGCGACTGATTTCCCGAAGCCCCGTCGTACCGTGGTACCACTCACTGCTCGCGGTCGTCCGGGGGGTCCAGCCGGTAGCCATGGCCGCGTAGCGTCGACAGAGTCGGCAAGCGGGCCGGGCCGTGACGGTCACCGGCGACTTGTAAACGTCGGCGCAGGGACGCGATGGTGACGTCCAGCGTCTTGGTCGATCCGAACCAGTTCTCGTCCCAGACCCGGGCCATCAGATCCTCACGGGACAACGCCGAGCCCGAACTCAGTACGAGGATCTCGAGCAGCTCGTACTCCTTCGGCCGCAGCGAAACCTCACTGCCCGCGACGCTGCACCGGCGAGCCGCAGGGTCCAGGGTCAGGTCGGCGATCGTCACCGGCAGACCAGCCTCCAGGCTCGGTCGCCGGCGTAGATGTGCCCGCAGTCGGGCAAGCAACACGGTGAGGCTGAACGGCTTCACCAGATAGTCGTCGGCGCCGGCGTCGAGTCCGGAGACGATGTCGATCTCGTCACCCCGTGCGGTCAGCATGATGAGCAGGAGATCAGGGAGCTCCGAGCGCAATCGCCTGGCGAGCTCGACACCGTCCACGTCGGGCAGGCCGAGGTCCAGCAGGACGATCTCGGCGTGCTCGCTGCGTGCCCCGGCCAGACCGGAGTGGCCGGTGCGAAACCAGGAGGATCGGTAGCCGTTGCCTCGGAGGGCACGATCGAGCAATCGGCCGATCGTCTCGTCGTCCTCGATGACGACGGCCACGCCCAGATCCGTCCTGGCTCTCACCTTGCTGAAACTAGTCCCGCGGCGCTGAGAAACCCCTGAGTCAGAGTTCCCGCAGCTCCTCCACCGGCGGCCTGGTCGAGCCTACGGCGCTCAGCAGCGCTCCGGCCAGGATCGCTGCCACAGCAACCGCCACAGTGACGCTCAGATAAGGCCACGGTACGGCGATCACCGAAGGAGGCGGGTCGAAGACACCGGTGAGAACCTTCACCAGCATCCGGGTGAGCGCCCAGGCGAGCAGAGCACCTCCTGCCAATCCGCCGATGGTGACGACGATCGCCTCGCTCAGAACCAAGCCACGGAGTTGACGCCGGCCGGCGCCCAGTACGGCCGCGATCGCGAATGCCCGTCGCCGCTCGGCCAGCCCGAGAGCCAGCACCAGCCCACCGGCACCCGCCGCGATCAGCACAGCGAAGGCTAGCTCGAATCTGGTCAGCCCGGCGAGGTCGACCGAGGTCAGGCTGGAACCGATCTGCGACCGGCTCTGGGTCAGGTCGGTGACCTTGGCCGATGCTCCCAGTTGATGCCGGACTGCCGCTGCGACCGCCTGCTGCCCGCCTCCGCCGGTGTCTAACAGGAATGCCCCGACAGCGTTACTGCCAGTGGCTTTGGCGACATAGTCAGCATTCGCCACGAAGAAGCTGTCATGCGGAGCCGTGGGGAACTCCTTCACCACCCCTGCGTAGTGGAACGCCACCTCCCTGAACGCTTTGGTACGGCTGTCCTGCAGGCGGAGCCGGAGCAGGTCGCCCGGCGCGAGCTGGAAGTCCTTCACCGTCTCGTCGCTGACCAGGATCGCGTCCGGCTGCTTGGCCAAGGTGCCCATCAACTGCTGGGTTGTGCCGCCGACGAAGTACGCGTCCTGCAGTGCGGTCGCAGCGGCGATCGACGCCGGCCGTACGCCGTACAGGTCCTGCAGGTCCGAACCGACATAGGCGAACCGATGCTGGATCGGCTCCACCTTCCGTACTCCGGGGGTCGCGGCAAGTCGATCTCCTGCCTCCGGCCCGACGACCACTCCTGGCGACTCGGTGACTGTGACATCCGCACCGTTGGTCAGCAGCGCGTCGGCCTCGGCCTGCTGCTTGTACGTCGCGTTGAAGGTGGCCGTGGAGACCGCGAACGACACGGCGAGCGCGAGTAGCACCACCGACCTGATCAGCGGGCGGCGTTGCCGGGACATGCTCGCCGCGGTCGTCGTCGCCAGCGTGCCGGTCAGGGGACGAACCAGGCTGGTGAGTGCTCCGCGGCCGCGGGACAACGCAACGGAGGTAAGTCGCCAAAGTAGAAGCGCCCCGCCCACCCAGAGCAGAGCGGGCCCGAAGAACGCCCAGTACGAGACCGAGATGGTCGGCACGCCTTCGGGCGCGAGTACGAGTGAGTAGTTGTTGTTACTCGAGGCCCGGAACACCAGCAGCGAGACGACCAGCAGGATGAAGTCCAGTCCGAATCGCATCCACTGCGGCGACCGCAGCCGCCCGATCTGCTGCCTGGCTTGATTGATCGTGGTCATCGACAGATCGCGCACTGCTGGGATCAACACCGTCGCGGCGGCGACCAACAACCCCACGACGAACGCGATCGCGAACCACAGCAGCGCGGCCCCACCGTTGGCCCCGAACGACGCGGTCCCGAAAGCCACCCGACCAACCACCGCGGCGATCACCAGGCCGAGCACGCCGCCGCCGACTCCGACGAGGCCCGCCTCCAGTGCCGCCAGGCGCGTGACCTGCCCTGCTGCCAACCCTCGCACTCTCAGCAGAGCTTGCTCCCGGCGCCGCCGGATCGCTCCCGAGCCTGCGAGAGCGGCAGTCAGTAGTGCCGCCAGTACTGCTCCAGGCACGCCGAGGAACAGGAACAAGATCTGCGCGTACGACGCGTCGCCCCGCGCCGCATCCAAGGCAGCACCGAGATTGTCACCGACCAGTCCAGCCCCTGCGAGTGCTGCTTCGAGGTTGTGCGCCGCGCCGACGACCGCCGTGTAGGCACTCGCCGGGTCCGGTGGCAGCACCGCAGTACGCCGTACGTGGATCTGGGTCTTCACCGCCTCCGGATCGTTGGCCGTCACCGGGCCTAGTAGCTGGTCGAATTGCTGCCTTGGCAGCAGGAGCACGTTGTCGGGCGGGGCCGACGGCTGGGACTGCGGGGGTGCCCCGACCTTCTGGAACAGGGAATCCGCTTGCGGCAGATCGATGACGCCGTCCACCTTGACGGTGACAGGCGTCAGCCCCGGCCGGCCGATGGAGATCGAGTCGCCAGGTGCCGCGTGCAGATTGGCCGCCGTCTGCTGGGCCAGCAGTACCCCGTCGGACCCGCCCGTCAGGGTCCGGATCTCGCCTGGAAAGCCGGCTCGATATCCGGCCGGCAACCCGAGGACGACACCTGGCCCCGTGGTCTGGGTAGAGCCCCCGGTGGTCGCCTCGAATCCAGTACTACGGCCGAAGGCGACCTCCTCTGCTGCACCCACGCCGGGCGCGGCACGAGTCGCAGCGAGAACCGACGCCGGGTCACCGCCGGATTGGACCTCGACCTGCCAGTCGATCGCGACCGAGGACGCGGCACGTGTCGTCATCGTCGCCTTCGAGGCAGTCAGGAACGCACCTAGCGCAGCGATCAAGGCGACCGACAAGGAGACTCCGACGGCCGTGGCGAGTAGGCGGCCGCCCCGATACCGGATCAGGCCCCGCATCC
This sequence comes from Kribbella qitaiheensis, assembly GCF_014217565.1. NCBI lineage: Bacteria > Bacillati > Actinomycetota > Actinomycetes > Propionibacteriales > Kribbellaceae > Kribbella > Kribbella qitaiheensis. The sequence continues at coordinate 8,122,230 of NZ_CP043661.1, read as the reverse complement.
ACAGCGCGATCACGCGGCACCCCCACGGACAGGAACGAATAGCCGGCCGTCGCGCATCTCCCACTGCTCGGCCAGCCGAGCAGCGATCGCAGGATCGTGTGTGCTGACGACCAGAGCCGCGCCGAGCTCATCAGCGGCTGCGAGCAGCACATCCATCACGTGCCGGCCGGTCACCCCGTCCAACTGGCCGGTCGGCTCATCCGCCAACAGCAACCTTGGCCGTGAGGTGAGCGCTCTGGCTACCGCCACCCGCTGGGCCTGTCCTCCCGACAACGTCTCAGGCAACTGATTCGACAGGTCCGATATGCCGACAGCCTGCAACGCCGCCAGACCCCGTACGACGGCCTCCGCTTCGTCGATGCCGGTCAACACCGCAGCCATCATGGCGTTCTCGAGTACGTCGAGCGCAGGCAACAGGCTTGGCCCCTGGAACACCACGGCGATGTCGCGTCCCCGCTCCGCCAGGCTCGTACCGAATTCGGGCCAGCTCACAGTCCCGCTCGTCGGTACCTCGAGACCGGCGAGCAGATGCAACAGCGTCGACTTCCCCGACCCCGACGAACCCGTGATGGCGATCCGTGCGCTCGCAGCGACCTCGCAACTGCAGCCATGGACCGCGACGACGGCCCGATCTCCTTGCCCGAAGGTCCGGGCCACGTCGACGCACCGCACCAGACTCATCCCACGATCCTTCCGTCCTGCAACCGGATCACCCGATCGGCGATCCGCATCACGACCGCGCTGTGGGTGACGACCAGGACCCCTTGGCCGAATTCCGCCCGGGTGCGGATCAGGTCCAGGACGATCTGCTCGGTCGCGCCGTCGAGTTCACCGGTCGGTTCGTCTGCCAGCAACACGTCGGGTTTGTTGCTCAGAGCAACCGCCAGTCCAGCTCGGGCCAGCTCGCCGCCGGACAGCTCCGTCGCCACCGCCCGAGCGCGGCCCGACAGACCGACTTGGTCAAGCAGTTCCTCCGGTGCTTGCTCGGAGGGGCGGCCGGCCGCAGCCTGAGCCAGCCGGATGTTGTCACGAACATTCAGGTGAGCCAGCAGATTGCCCGACTGGAGGAGGATGCCGAGCCGCCGGCTACGGATCCGGGCCCGCCGGCTCTCGGGCCGGTGGCTGATCTGCTCGCCGCCGATCGTGACCGCTCCCCCGGCCGGCTCATCCAATCCGGCCAGACAGCTCAGCAAGGTGGACTTCCCCGAACCGGACGGGCCGGCCACCGCAACCGTCTCGCCCCGGCCGACCCGAAGGCTCACTCCCCGCAGTGCGAGCGTCTCTTCGTCACCGGCACGGAAGAAGCGGTAAAGGTCGTCGCACCGCAACACTTCGGTGGAGATCACTGCCACCTCACCGAGTCGGACACGATCTTCCAGGGATCCACGTTGTCGGCGTTCGTCGGTCCGGACAGGGTCAGCGCGAGTTCCCGATTGCCTTGGTGGAACAGGTAGAGCTCGAACGCGTCCCGCACGACCTTGCCGGTGACAGGGTCCTGGCTGGAATCGCCTTGGTAGGTCACGAGGACGGCTTGGCCGGCGGCGCGGGAGACCTCGCTCACCTTGCCCATCGCGAACCGGGGTACTTGCCGCTGCAATTGCGGCACCAACCGGCTCGGTACGGTCTGAGCGGTCAGCGGGGCCGACGTGGCGGTGGCTTGCACCTGGATCCGGTTCAGCTTGTCGGTGAAGGCGGTGGCAGGGCCCGCAATACTGCGGGCCCAGCCTTCCGGAACCTTGACCGAGAACCCACCGGTCGCGGGTCGGAAGGTCACGAAAGCCTGATTGTCCGGAATGTCACCTGGCGGATTCGACTCGGTGGCTGCGGGGCCTGGCGGCGTCACGGACGGCTTCTCGGGGCCGGCCGACGGGGTCGACGTAGTACTAGGCAGACTGCTCGGCGTGGTGGCCGTGCTCGAGGGGGCCGAGCCCCCCGACCCGCCACCACCGCTGCAGCCCGCGGCGGTCAGAGCCACCACAGTGAGGGGTAGCGCGAATTGACGCCATAGCTTCATGGACACTCTCCTGGTCACGGACGTCGGATGCCTTCGACGCTAGAAAGTTCCGGGTTAGCGGTTGCCCACGTCATGGTTAGAGGACGGCAAAAGTTCTGACCGAAGTCGGCCGCGAGGCGCGATGATGGCCAGATGAGACAGCGGGTCAGCAGAGTGGCGCTGACCGCTGTGATCGTTTCCCTGCTGCTGCTCGCCGTCCCGTTCGCGATCGGGATCCGGATCTCCTTCTTCAGCGACGAGGCGACCGAGCTCGAACGCGCGGCTCTGGCCGCGGCGATCCAGGTCGGGCCGGACTTCACCGCGGGCGACCCCGTGGAGCTCCCCGCCTCGCCGACCGACGGACAGCTGGCTGTCTACGACACCGACAGGCAACTCCGTGCCGGTGCCGGCCCAACGGCGATCGACGACATCACTCGCTCAGCCCTGAGTGGCAAGGTGAGCCAGGGGCGCACCGGTGGTGACCTCGTGATCGCAGTACCGGTCGTCGCCGCGGAGCAGGTCATCGGCGTGGTGCGTTCGGCATCTCCGGTCAGCGCCATCTGGACCCGCGTCCTTCTCGCCTGGCTAGGGGTCGCGGCCTTGGCCATGGTCGCCCTGCTTGTCGGCCTGGCCGTCGGGGTTCGACAGGCGAGGCGATTGACCAGGCCGCTCGAGTCGCTGGCCGACGTGGCCCGCTCAGTCGCCGGGGGCGATCTCACCGCCCGCGCGGCCGCCAGCGGCATCCCCGAGATCGATGCGGCTTCGGCTGCCCAGAACGCGATGGTGACCCGGTTGTCCACAGTGCTCGACCACGCACGCCACTTCGGCACGGACGCTTCGCACCAACTGCGAACCCCACTGGCGGGACTACGCCTCGGCTTGGAGACAGCACTCCAGGATCGCCATGCCGATGCCCGTCAGTCGCTCGAGGAGGCCTTGCACCGAACTGAAGAGCTACAGCTCACCATCGAGCAGGTACTGGCCTTGTCCCGATTGACCACCCAGGCACCTGCGTCCGAGCAGTTCGGCACTGTTGACGACCTCGTCGACAGTTCGCGCCAACGCTGGCATGGTTCGCTCGCCCGCGACGGCCGCCGAGTCGACTTCCTGATTCACGATGCCTACATGGCCTCGGTCGGCGTCCCGCTCAACGCCTGCCAGCAGATCCTCGACGTCCTCATCGACAACGCCAGGACCCACGGCCACGGCACAGTCCTGGTCGCAGCCCGGGACGTGCTCGGTGCGGTGTCCATCGAAGTCTCCGACGAGGGAACGATCGCAGGCGACGGGACCGACCTGTTCCGTCGCGGCGTCAGCGGGCAAGCAGGATCCGGCGTCGGCCTCGGCCCTGGCCCGCGACCTGGCCGAATCGCACGGCGGCCGCCTCAACCTCACCAACACCGAACCGACGGTCTTCAGCCTGCTCCTCCCATCGACCGACGCCCGGAAAGCCTGACCAGGACTGCTGACCAGTACGGTTCTCGCTATGGCCAGGGTTGCAGTCTGTGAGGACGACCGCGCACTGCGCGGATTGCTGCAGCGAGCCCTGGAAGGTGACGGACACTCAGTTGTTGCCACCGCGAAAGGCTCCGAGTTGCTCGCTCAGCTCGACCCGCTCCCCCAGGTCGTGATCCTCGACATCGGCTTACCCGACGCCGACGGCCGCGACGTCTGCCTGGCATTGCGTGCGCATGGCGTGGACGCGCCGGTGCTGATGCTCACCGCGCTGGGCGGGATGCACCACAAGGTCAGCGGCTTCGAAGCTGGAGCCGACGACTATCTCACCAAGCCCTTCGACATCCCGGAGTTGCTGGTCCGGATCCGCGCACTGCTGCGCCGGACCACGGTTGCCGTGGCCGCCGACGAAGTGGTGCTCGACCCGACCAGCCACGAAGTTCGCAGGGGCGACAGTGGCGAGGCGCTGACGCCGACCGAGTTCCGGCTGCTCGGCCGGCTGATCTCCGTCCCCGGTGAGGTCGTACGCCGGCACGCCCTCGTCGCTGCCGGCTGGCCGCACGGAGCCCACGTCAGCGAGAACACCCTGGATTCCTACCTGCGGCGACTTCGCGTGAAGCTCGAACGGCTTGGCGTCGGCGGCCGGGTCGCGACAGTGCGCGGTGTCGGCTACCGATGGGATTGACCGGCTTCCGGGCGCGGATCGTCTCGCTCGCGGTCCTGACCGCGACGCTGGTCGTCGCCGTACTCGTGGTGCTCAGCCATGTTCTGCTCAGCCGGGCGACGGACGCGGACACCCGAACCCTGGCGCGCACACGGGCCGATGCTGTTGCAGCGACCGTTCAAGTTCTGAACGGCGGTGTACGGCTGGTCGAGGGCGCCGGCGACGCGTTCGACACCGTCGCCTGGGTGTACGCCGACGGTCGTCTCATCGACGGAGCCCCGCGCTCGGCCGTCGCCGGAGTCGTCGATCAACTGGGCAGGAGCGACAAGGAGGAATACCTGACGACGGGCCGCTACCTGCTGTACGCCGCACCGCTGCCCGCGCAGGGGCGTCAGGTCACCGTCGTCGTGACGGTGGACCTCACGCCGTACGAGAACTCCGAGCAGCGCAGCCTGATCGCGTCACTCGTCCTCGGCGCTCTCGCCGTCGTACTCGCGGGCTTCGTCGCGTACCTCGGCGTCAGCCGGGCGTTGCGCGTCGTTCATCGGATGTCCGCGCTCGCCGACGAATGGGGCGACCACGACCCTGGCCGCCGCTTCGGCCTCGAGACCAGTCGCGACGAGTTCGGCGAGTTGGCCCAGACCTTCGATCGGCTTCTCGACCGGGTCTCAGCCACCATCGCCGACGAGCGGCGACTGACCGACGAGATCGCGCATGAACTGCGGACACCGATCACCGTACTGCGCGGCGATGCCCAATTGGCCGAGCTCTCGGGAACCCAGGTCGACCCGCAGGTGGTCCTGGCCGAGGCGGACCGGCTCAGCAATGCGGTGAACGCCATCCTCGACGCCGCCCGGTCCCGGATCCGCGGGGAGGCAACGTGTCGGCTGTCGGTGGTCCTGCGACAGGTTTCCGAGGGCCGCGAGGTACAGATCGATGCCGCGGGTGATCTCGAGGTGGCTGTGCCCGCCGACGTGGTGGCTGCCGTCCTGGCGCCCCTGCTCGACAACGCGGCCCGGCACGCGACAGCGACTGTCTCCCTCCAAGTAGATGCTGTCGGCAACAGCGTCGTCGTCCATGTTCTCGACGACGGACCGGGCTTCCGGCCGGACGAGCTCGAACGGATCTTCGCACCAGGTCACAGCGGCACGGACGGACATGGACTCGGCCTCGCCGTGGTCCGCCGGATCGCGACCGCCACCGGTCTCGGCGTACGGGCGGTGGCCGACGGCCGCGGACACGTCGAGGTGCGCTTCCCGCGGGCCTGACGACGGCAGTCAGGTTGCGTGCAGGTGCTTCAGGCAAGGGTGGCCCGCATGACAACCAATACCGCGACCCGCACGGCAACATCCCGGGCGCTGCTCAACAAGGTGCCCGAGGTCACTGTCTGGTTCTGGCTCATCAAGATCCTGTGCACCACCGTCGGTGAGAGCTTCGCCGACTGGATCAACATGCAGCTGGGCGTTGGCCTTGTTGCCACCGCGATCATCTTCACCGTGGTGTTCGCCGTAGTCCTCGGCTGGCAGGTGAGCACGACCCGATACAAGCCGGCCGCCTACTGGCTCACCGTCGTGGTCGTCAGCGTCACCGGCACGCTCTACACCGACATCCTCACCGACCAACTCGGCGTGCCGTTGTGGATCAGTACAGCCGTCTTCACGGTGGCTCTTGTCGTCGTGTTCGGCATCTGGTGGGCCCGTGAACGCACACTCTCGATCCACAGCATCGTCAGCCGGCCGCGCGAGGGCTTCTACTGGCTGGCCGTCCTCGTCACCTTCGCCCTCGGAACCGCGGCCGGCGACTGGACTCTCGAGCTGACCGGCTGGAGTCCGGGCGTGTCAGTTCTGTTGCCGCTGGCCCTGATCGCGATCATCGTCGCCTGCTGGCGTCTGGGCGCGAACCCGGTCCTGGCCTTCTGGCTGGCGTACATCCTCACCCGTCCGCTCGGCGCGAACCTCGGCGACTGGCTGGCGTCCCCCAAGGTCCCCGACCAGGGCCTGGGCCTCGGAACCCTGGTCACCAGCCTCATCTTCCTGAGCGCGATCCTGGCAACCGTCGTCTACCTCACCCTCACCAAGACCGACGTCATCGAAGGACACCAGCGCGACGTACGATCGGCCAAGTATCACCAGCCGCGCCGCGAGTGGCCCCTCCTCGGCGTGATGGCAGCCGCAGCCGTTGCCACCGGCATCCTCCTGACCTGGGCAAACGCACAGCCGCACACGAACGCGGGCCGCCGAGGGCGAGGGCCCGAACCCGGCAGCGGCGAACCTCCACCTCACCTCGGAGCAGGCGATCTCACACTTCCCCGCAGCCGATGTGGCCCGGTTCCGCACCTTGGTCAACAGCATGGACGCAGACCTCGTCAAGAGCGACCAGACCGGACTGAACAACGCCGTCGACGCCTACGAAAAGGCCTGGGACGACGACGAAGACACCCTCAAGCCCCTCGACGGAAAGGCCTGGGACTTCATCGACAGCCAGAACGACGCGCTGTTCACCTCAGTCCGCAAAACCAAGAACCCGACCACCGAGAAGCAGGCAGTCCAGGCGCTGCAGAAGACCTTGGGCTGATCCGACAAGATGCCGTTCCCGCGGGTAATCCTCCGGAACGGCATTTCGGCGACAGGGTTGTGGGGCTGACGGACAGTGCGAGCAGGTCGACGTGGCACCTCCACGATGCCTTGGGTAGGCAGCTGCGCCAGGTCACCCGCCGCCGGGCAGGGCGCAGCATCCGCCGGTGGTGCCTGAGCCGCGGAGTATCTGGACTGCCGCGGCGATCATCAGGGCGGCGAATCCGAGCAGTACGAGGTTCTCGGGAAGAACCTCATTCACGGCCGTGCCTGCGAACGCTGTCACGGTTCCTGCGGCTCCAAACACATCTGCGATACGCCAGGCGATCAGACCGCGTCGACGGATCCGCGGGAGCACGGCGGTGGCCGAGGAGAGCCCGAGCAGGGCTCCGATGACGGCGCCGAGCCCGACGCAACGATCACGCCGTGTCCCGTCGTTGCCCGCTGTGGGGCTTCACGACTGGATCAGACCCGCTTGTTCGGCGTGGTCGTAGGCGTCGTTGACGAGGACGAGTTGGTGACCATGGCGGTCGAGTACGGAGGCGGCGATGGATGCGCGATAGCCGGAGCCGCAGTACACCCAGACTTCTCCGTCAGGGATCTCGCCGAGCCGGTCGGCGAGTTCGTGCAGCGGGATGTGGATCGATTCGCTGACGCTGCTCTTGGCGCGTTCGTCGTTGCGTCGGGCATCAATCACCCGGATCGCGCGTTCTTTGCGGGCGGCGGCGAGCCCGGCGAAGTCGGTGACCGGGTAGGACCGTAGGGGCTGGTTGCCGGCCAGGGCGGTGATGTCTCCGGTGGCGGCGCCGGACAGTACGTCGATGCCGATCCGGACCAGTTCACGGCGGGCGTCGGCGACCTGGTCTTGGGTGTCACCGATGAGGGTGAGCGGGGTGCCGTACTGGTAGAGCCAGCCCAGGTAGGTGACGAAGTTGGCGGACAGCTCGAAGGCCAGGGTTCCGGCCAGGTGCCCAGCGGCGAAGGCGGTTCGTTCGCGCAGGTCGACGACCCATTCGCCTGCTTCCAGCCGGTGACGCAACTCGGCGGCGTCGACTGGTTCGGGCAGGGACAGGTCGACCGGCTCCGGGCCGCGTTTGTTGATGACGCCCATGTGGGCGTAGTAGGCGGGGTAGGCGTCCAGGCCGGCTAGCAGCGTGTCGACGTAGTCCTGCTCCTGCAGTGTGAGGGCGGGGTTCGCGGTGTGCTGCTCGGCCACGGTCGAGGAGTCGCCGCTGGTCGGGGTCGCGGAGCAGAAACTGCCGAACCCGTGGGTGGGCAGCACCTCGGCGGTGCCGGGCAGTTCCGCGGCCAGTCGCCGTACGGAGTGGTACTGCGCGTGGGTCAGTTCGTCGGTGTGCTCGGGGCCTAACAGATCGGTGCGGCCGGTCGCGCCGAACAGCATCGATCCGCCGGTGAACACCGCTTGGATCTCGCCGTTGCCGTCGCTGCTGTGAAGGGCGTAGGCGATGTGGTGATGGGTGTGCCCGGGAGTGTGGAGAACCCGCAGCCTGATCGTGCCGGTGCTGATCTCGTCCCCGTCGCCGACCGCGAGCCGTTCGAACTCGACCTCGTCACCGGCTCCCACGACATACGTCGCGCCAGTTGCCCGGGCCAACTCCAGGCCGCCGGTCACGTAGTCATTGTGGATGTGTGTTTCCAGGACATACGTGATCCGCGCCCCCTTGCGGTTGACGAGGTCGAGAATCCGGTCGATATCGCGTTGCGGGTCGACCACGACCGCTACCTGGCCGTCGCTGGCCAGGTAACTGCGGTCACCCAGTGACGACGTCTCGATCACCTCGATGTCGATGGCCATCTCAATTCCTTATCTGCATACCCCTGGGAGTATGCGTTGAACAGACCTCCGCGCTCATCTCGACAGACAAGAACGCAGGGTCCGGTACTGGTCTCAGGCCAAGGCGAGGAACAGCTTCTCCAACTGCTCCTCGGTCAGCGGCGGCTCCTCGCCGCGGTCGCGCATCGCTTGGCAGTGCCGCATGCCGGTGGAGATGATCTTGAATCCGGCCCGGTCCAGCGCACTCGACACGGCGGCAAGCTGGGTCAACACCCGCTCGCACTCATCGCCTGCCTCGATCATCGCAATCACACCCGCGAGCTGCCCATGTGCGCGCTTGAGCCGCGTCAACGGGTCCTTCATCACCTGGCTGTCCATCTGCACCGCTGCCACCTCCACACCGAAACCATCCCGGACGTCACTGCCTCAAATCTGCCTGACGCTTGGTCAGCGACCGAACAGGCGGGCGAAGTACCCACCACCACCTTCACCCTTCGGGTGACCGCCACACCACTGCTCTACCGGGACCGCCTGCTTGACCTGCGCGGCGTGCTGACCGCAGCCGGCCCACGTCGTCTTGCCGCACTGGCGGCACTTCACTGCTCGACACATCCCAAGCTCCTCCGGATCGGCGATCAATCATCAGCATACCCCCGGGGGTATGCTGAACGTCGAGATCGCCGTGATACCGGCAATACACCTCGGCGCGGAGATTTCGACGCGGCGGGCACCCGGCTCAGCTTGTACTCAGCAACCATGAGTCAGGCTGGGCGGGATGGGGGTCCCGTGGTGAGTAGGCGGAGCTGGGTCGAGCAGGTGATGGGGCTTCCCGTCAGCGTGCTTGCTCGTGGCGCGTCGGCCGGGTCGGCGGCCGCGGACGCGGCGGTGCGCGCTGTGTACGCGGAACTCCGTGAGGTCGACCGGGTCTTCTCGCCGTACCGCGACGACAGCGAAGTCAGCAGGCTCGGGCGCGGTGAGCTCGGCTGGGCCGATGCCACTCCGCTGGTCCGTGAAGTGGCCGGTCGCTGTCTGCGGGCGGCTGAGCTGACCGGAGGTCTCTTCGATGCCACCAGGCCGGACGGGAACTGGGATCCGTCCGGACTGGTCAAAGGCTGGGCGACCGAGCGCGCGGCCCGTCTGCTCACCGCGGTCGGAGAGCTTGACTGGTGCCTCAACGCCGGCGGCGATGTGGTGGTGAACTGCCCGAGCGGTGAGCCCTTCGTCGTCGGGATCCAGGACCCGCTTGATCCGGCTGCCGTCAAGACCTCGGTCGCCGTTTCGGCCGGCGCCGTCGCGACCAGCGGGACAACCGCGCGGGGTGCTCATCTGTACGACCCGCGAACCGGCCGGGCAGTGACCGGCCGCCGGCTCTCCATCACGGTCGTCGGTCCGTCCCTGGAGCTTGCCGACGTCCTGGCGACCGCCGCCTTCGTGTCGGGCGATGACTGGACCGATTTCCTCGACCGTATCGCCGCCTACGAGGGTCTCTGTATCGCGCCGGACGGGACCTGGCGAACCACCGCCGGATGGCCACGATGACCGAACTGTTGCTCGTCGAGGACGACCAGGACCTGGCGACCATGCTCGATCGCGTCCTCGCCGCCGAGGGATACGAGGTGACCATCGCTCCCGATGGTCAGCGCGGGCTGCACCTGGCGCTGACCCGGTCGTTCGAGGTGATGATGATCGACCGTGGTCTGCCGGCGGTCGAAGGCCTGGATCTGATCGCCCGGCTCCGGAGCCGCGGTGTGACGACGCCGATGATGGTGCTGTCCGCCCGGGGCAGCACGCAGGACCGGGTGGACGGCCTCGACGCGGGCGCCGAAGACTACCTGGCAAAACCCTTCGAGCTCAGCGAGTTGCTGGCCCGGCTTCGCGCGTTGCTCCGGCGTCACACCGACCACGCCCACTCCTTGCCGGTGCCGGGCGGTTCCCTGGACCTGTCCACGCGCACCGTACGGCGTACTCGTGGCGAACAGGTCGAGTTGTCCGAGCGAGAGGCGGCGCTGCTCGGCCTGCTCGCAGCCCGGCCGGCCGTGGTCTTCAGCCGGCGAGACCTGCTCGACCGGGTGTTCGGCGAGGCCGAGTCCGAGTCCATCGTCGACACCTATGTCCACTACTGCCGGCGAAAGCTCGGCCGCGGTGTGATCAGTACCGTCCGCGGCCTCGGCTACCGGCTGGGCAGCCCATGACGAAGCGTCGACCGGCCCGGAGATCGATCGGTGATGACATCCTCGTTCGCACCGCCGCCCGGCGACTGGCCGCCCAGGCCGCGGGCATGGTCGCGCTGGCGATGCTGCTCCTCGTCCTGCTGGTGACAGTCGTCGTCGTTCGCGGGCAGTCCGTCGCGGCCGACGATCTCCTTCGTTCCACCGCACGCACTGCCGACGACGTCGGCGACCCGCCGCCGAGCGCCTGGTTGGTGATGACTCGCGCCGGTGTCGTCACCGCCACGCCGGGCCTGCCCGGCGAATTGACCGTCGAGCTGGCCAGGCTGCGGGTCGGTGCGAAACCCCAACCGGTGTTGACGAATCTCGCCGAGTCCGGTGATCACGACATGTTCCGGGTCGCGACCCGGCAACGAGGCGGCCAGACCGTCCAGGTGGTGCTCGATCTCACCTCTGCCCATCAGGAGCGAACCAGGCTGCTGAAGGCGATGGGGGTCGCGTCGGTGATCGGCCTGCTGTTCGCGGTACTGCTTGGTGTGTTGTTCGGGCGGCGCGCGGTCCGGCCGTTGGCGCAGGCACTCACCCTGCAGCGCACCTTCATCGCCGACGCCGGCCACGAACTGCGGACACCGCTGACCCTGCTCACCACCCGCGCGCAACTGCTGAACCGCGCCGTCCGGTCGGGTGATTTCCCTGACCAGACCAAAGCGGACTCGCAGGGTGTGGTTCTCGACGCGCAACGGCTGGGTGAGGTCGTCGAAGATCTGCTGGCCGCCGCCGATCCACGTGGCCAGGAGACCCGTGAGGCACTCGAACTGTCCGAACTCGTCCAGGGAGTCGTCGACAGCGCTCGGGCCCACGCCGCGGACCGCGGCGTCGAACTGCTCGCCGACGTCGGCGAGCCACCCGCCGGGGTTTCCGGGTCGGCCACCGCGCTGCGCCGGGCAGTCCTGTCGCTGGTCGACAACGCCATCGACCACACCCCGGCCGGCGGGCAGGTGCGCATCGCCGTCCGGCGAGAGCGGCGGTTGGTGGTCGTCACCGTCAGCGACACCGGGCCCGGGATCGCGCCCGAGGCGGCTGACCAGGTACTGCGACGGTTCCACTCGGGCGAGCAACGGGCCGGACGGGCCCACTACGGCCTCGGTCTCGCCCTCAGCCACGACGTCGCGAACCGTCACGGCGGTCAGTTGCGGCTGGTCGAAAGTCAGGTCGGCGCAACCTTCGAACTGTCGCTGCCGAGGCTGCCCGACCGACCACCGCAGGCTCCAAGGAATCCCTAAGATTCCGAGGGCATCGTCGTCACCATGAGCACAATGAGGACGGCCGGAGCGACGCGGTCCTCGCACGCAAGATCGCGGATGCGCCGGACACCCCCGTGGTGGCGCGACGCGGTCGCCATCGCCTGCTGGGTCAGCGCGCTGGTCGTCCTACTGCTCTGGGTGTCCGGCCGCGGCCTGCAGTTGCTGGGCTCCGGGCCGGCCGATCTGCTCATCTCGGTGGGACGGCTGACCGGACTGGTCGCGGCGGATCTCCTGCTCGTACAGGTGTTCCTGATGGCACGGGTCCCGATCATCGAGCGGAGCTACGGTCAGGACGAGCTGGCGCGGCGGCACCGGCTGGTCGGCTTCTACTCGTTCAATCTGCTGCTGGCACACATCGTGCTGATCACAGTCGGCTACACCCTCCGCGACCACAGCGACCTGCTGCGGGAGACGTGGACCATCGTCACCGCGTACGGCGGGATGCTGCTGGCCGTGGCAGCCACCATCGCCCTGACCGCCGTCGCTGTCACGTCTGTGCGGGTCGCTCGAAAGGCACTCCGGTACGAGTCGTGGCATCTGCTGCATCTCTACGCCTACGTCGGCGTCGGCTTGTCCATCCCGCACGAGATCTGGACCGGTCAGGACTTCTCCACCTCACGGCTCGCCCAGGTCTATTGGTGGTCCGCCTACGCACTCGCGGCCGGCGCGATCGCCTTCTACCGCGTCGGGCTACCGATCTGGCGGACGCTGCGGCACGGGATCACCGTGAGTTCGGTCGTCCGGGAGAGCCAGGACGTCGTCACGGTCCACCTGGCCGGTCGCGGGTTGCACCGGCTACCGGTCCAGGCCGGCCAGTTCTTCGTCTTCCGGTTCCTCGACGGTCCGGGCTGGTCGCGTGGCAACCCGTACTCGCTGTCCGCACCGCCGCGGCACCATCGACTGCAGATCACCGCCAAGGATGCGGGCGACAGCAGCCGCCGGCTGGCCGGTCTCCGGCCTGGAACCAAGGTGCTGATCGAGGGTCCGTACGGCCGGCTGACGGGCGAGCGCCGGATCGGCCGGCGCCTCGCGATGCTTGCCTGCGGCATCGGAATCACCCCGCTCCGTGCCCTGCTGGAGGATCTGCCCTACTCCCCCGGTGACGCCGTCCTGGTCTACCGCGCCCGGAGCAGTCCGGACCTGGTGTTCCGCGAAGAGCTCGAGCAACTGGCTCGCGACCGCGGCACCACCGTCCACTACGTGCTCGGGCGGCGCATCACCGACCGCAAGTCGTGGCTCCCGCAGGAGGCAGCCCAGTGGGAAGATGCCGCCGCACTCGAGGCACTCGTCCCGCACCTTTCGGCGTACGACGTCTTCGTCTGCGGACCGGACCCGTGGATGGACGCGATCTCGGCGGCCGCGCTGGAGGCCGGTCTGCCGGCTTCCCAACTCCATCAGGAACGGTTCTCGTGGTGACGACGATTCGGTGTCTGCCGTGAGGCGCGGTGCGGTACTCGCGATGTCGGCGATCAGCGTGGCCGCGGTGGGTGTCGGGCTGCGTCTGAGTGCCCGCCCGGCCGTGGAACAGACTGCGGGCCCGGCGATCACGACGGGTCCCGCCCGCTCGACGACCCCTTCCCGTTCCCGACCGCCGGCCCGGACACCGCGGCCAGCTGCCGCACAGCCCACCAAGCCCACGCCCGAACCCACGTCCACGCCCACACCGAAGCCGAAGCCGAAGCCGAAGCGGGCGAGTGTGACGGTGAACGGCGGGCTGGTCGATACGCAGTACGGGCCGGTACAGGTCCAGCTGCGGATCCGGGGTGGGCGGATCGTGGCCGCGGACGCGATCGTGGCGCCGAAGGGAGACAGCCGGACCGACAGCATCAACAGCCAGGCGGTTCCGCAGCTGAACCAGGAAGTCGTCCAGGCTCAGAGCGGACGGATCGACACCGTCTCGGGCGCGACCTTCACCTCGGCCGGATACCAGAGTTCGTTGCAGTCCGCACTGGATGCAGCCCATCAAGCGGGGGCACTATGAGCACGGCACCGGTCAGCCGAACCAGGCGCAACGCGCTCGTCTTCGGCGGTACGGCGGCCGTGCTGGGCCTGCTGTTCCTCTATCCGACCAGCACCAACTCTGGACGCCACTCGACAACGTCCGCCGCCGCACCGCCCGGCGTGGTGGCTACGACACCGGGAGCCGGCCAGCCTGCCGGAAGTACCGTGGTGAACGGCACTTCGGTTCCCACCAGATACGGACCCGTGCAGGTGCGCGTGACCATCAAGGCCGGGCGGATCGTGGCCGCTACCGCCATCGACTACCCGACGGAAGGCGGCCGGGACCGCGAGATCAACAGCTATGCCATTCCGGTGCTCCAGCGCGAGACACTCGTTGCTCAGAGTGCCCGGATCGACACCGTGTCCGGCGCGACCTACACGTCCGACGGCTACCGCGGATCGCTGCAGGCAGCCTTGGACGCGGCGCATCTGAAGTGAAGGTCGCGACCTTCGGCCCCTCCGCCGGGAGACTCCACCCCGCGCGGAGTTCAACGGCGTCGTTGCGGAACGGGCCATCGACAAGGTCCTCTACGGCATCCTCCCGCAGCCCGACTATCCCGAAGCCCTGCAGCGGCAGGCATCGGAACGCTGGTGGCGCGATGCTCGACACACTCTTGCCTACGCCCGCGCCGGCCACGCCGAATACGGGCACCTCACCGAGTCTGCCGGCGCGATAGCCACCGCCGGCTGTCAGGCAGCCCACGCGATCATGGCCGCCCGACGCAGCTGGATGACGAACGCGAAGACCGGCTCTCGTGTGTCCAGGCCGGTGACCAAGAGCGTCAGCGACACCGCTGCCGCGACGAACCGTAGAAAGTTCTGCAGCCGTAACCGCTGCGACGTATCCAGGACGAAGAGAGGGCAACCTGCGGGGAACTGGGGCCTGGGCAACCCGTATGGGGGGGTTAGCAGCCGCAGGAGGTTCTGAGGACGAGTTCGGTCGGGTAGGTGATCGCCTCGACGGCATCCTGACCGCCGATCAACCGGCTGACCGCGTCACGGGCCATCCGCTCCAGCGGCTGCCGTACGACGGTGAGCGGGGGCCAGGTGTATTCGGTTTCGGCGGTGCCGTCGAAGGCAAGGACGGCGATGTCGTCGGGGACGCGGAGGCCGGCTTCGTGGATTGCCCGGAGGACGCCGACGGCCTGGAGGTCGGAGCTGGCGAAGATCGCCGTGGGTCTATTGGTTGCCGTGAGCAACTCTCGGCCGGCACCGTACCCACCGTGTCGACTGAATTGGGCACGAGCGATCGGGCCGTCGGTCAAGCCGGCTTGGTGGAGGGCGTCCTGCCAGCCGAGTTCGCGTTCGCCGTTCGGGGGCCCGCCGACGACCAGGCCGACGACACGGTGGCCGTGGGCAATCAAGTGCTCGACACCTGCGCGGGCGCCTTCACGGTACTGCGGCCGTACCGAGCTCACCTCTGACAGGACCCGGTTGATCGCCACCACCGGGATGCTCACCTCGGTCAGGTCCGGGTCGGCGGCCGGGCCGACCAGCAGGAGACCGCTGACCTGGCGAATCAGGAGCTCCGCGATCTTGGCCTGCTCGGTCACGGGATCACCGTCGGTGCTGGTCTGCAGTACGACGTACCCGCGGGCCGAGGCCTCCTTGTCGATGGCCTTGGCCAGTTCGGCGAAGAGGGGGTTGCCGCCGTCGGGGGTAATGAGGCCGAGAGTGTGGGTGGTGCCCATCCGGAGGGCGCGGGCGGTGGCGTTCGGCCGGTAGCCGAGGACCCGGATCGCCTCCAGGACCCGTTCCCGGGTTTCCGGCGCGACCGGGCGCGGGCCTTCGTTGACCACGTAACTGACCACGGCGGTACTGACGCCGGCGTACTGCGCCACGTCGTTCCGGGTGACTGGGGTGGCCTTGGACATGAGCCGATAGTACGGCCTTGACCGCCCCATGAACTGGTTGCTAGCGTGCAGATCTACACGAGTAGAAGGAGCGTCGTCGTGCCCAGACGATATGCAGTCGCCGGGACCGGTTCCCGAGCGCGTTCGTACGTTCGCGCGATCATCGAGGAGCACCCCGAGGAGGCGCAGCTGGTCGCCTTGCTCGATCCGAACCCGGGGCGACTGGCGTTCCACCAAAGGTACGTGCAGGAGCTCGGTAGCGCGGAGCTTCCGCAGTACGGCGCTGACGACCTGGAGCAGATGGTCAAGGAGCAGTCCGTCGACCGCGTGGTCGTGACAAGCCCCGACTACACCCACGCCGCCGTGGTGTCCCGTCTGCTGCGCGCCGGCGCGGATGTGATCGTGGAGAAGCCGCTGACGATCGACGCCGACGGCACGCGCCAGATCGTCGACGCGATGAACGAGTCCGGCAAGTCCGTCGTCGTGACCTTCAACTACCGCTACTCCCCGCGGAACAGCGCACTCCGGCAGCTGATCCAGGACGGCGAGATCGGCAAGGTGACCAGCGTCGAGTTCCAGTGGGTGCTCGACACCCGGCACGGCGCCGACTACTTCCGGCGGTGGCACCGCGAGAAGCAGTTCTCCGGTGGTCTCATGGTGCACAAGGCGTCGCATCACTTCGACCTGGTGAACTGGTGGATCGCCTCCTCCCCGACCCGCGTCTTCGCCTCCGGCGGCCTGTCCTTCTACGGCTCGGACAACGCAGCAGCTCGTGGCCTCGGGCAACGACCTGAACGCGGTACGGTCGATGGCTCGGCCGATGACCCGTGGTTGCTGGATCTCCGGACCGACGACATCAACCGTCAGCTCTACTGGGAGAGCGAGCAGTACGACGGCTATCGACGCGACCAGGACGTGTTCGGACCGGGGATCACGATCGAGGACAACATATCCGTGATCGCGGAGTACGCGAACGGCGCCCGGATGAGCTACTCGCTCAACGCCCACTCACCGTGGGAGGGGTACCGCGTCTCGGTCAACGGCACCGAGGGCCGCGCCGAGCTCGAGGTGGTCGAGCGGGCTGCGGTGATCGACGACCGGATCGACCCGAGCTACCCGGCCGAGCGCGTGGTTGCCGGCGAAGTACGGTCCGACGGCGAACGGCTGGTCCTGCAGAAGCACTGGGCCTCCGCGGTCGAGGTCGAGATCCCCCGCGGCGAAGGCAGCCACGGTGGCGGCGACCAACTGATCTACGCGGACCTCTTCAAGGGACCGGGCAACGACCCCCTGGGCCGCGCCGCCGACCTCGACGACGGCGTCCGAGCCGTTGCCGTCGGCATCGCCGCCAACCAGTCCCTCGCCACCGGCAACCCCATCACCATCACGGACCTCGACCTAGGCGGCTGGAGCTGAACCCCCGTGGCAAAGGGTCAGCCGACAATCGGCTCCCGGCGCAGCCCGATGCCGCTGCGGACCCCGGTCAGTTCGCCGCGGCGGAGCACCTGCTGCCCGGCGACGAAGACATCGTCGACGCCCTCGGCGAGCCGGCGCGGATGGTCGTAATCGGCCGCTGACCGGACCGCGGCAGGATCGACGACGATCAGATCGGCGATGCTGCCCGCGCTCAGCGAGCCGCGTCTGCCGAGGCGGAACCTGCGGGCCGGGTTGGCGCTGAACGTGGTGGCGATGTCGGTCCAGCCCAGATCCCCGCGTTCGGCGCCGAAGACCGCGAGATAGCGGGCAAAGGTCCCGAAGGCGCGCGGATGCGGCGACCGCCCGAGAAAGATGCCGTCGGAGCCGCCCATGTGGGCCGGGTGCTTGAGATGCCCGGCCATCTCCGCGTCGTTGCGTTCCTTGGGCACCCGCATGATCACGCTGACCTCGAGGTCGGCCTCGGCCAGCACCTGTAGCACCAACTCGGCAGGCGAAATCCCGAGCCGGCCCGCGGCCGCGGCCGGCGTCAGGCCATGCGCCCACCGATAGGAGTCCGCGGCGATGTGGGCGAAGCGGATGTTGTCCGCCCAGTTCGGCCCCATGTCCGCACGGGCCGCCATGATCGGGATCCACTCGGCCAAGAACCGCTGCCCCACCTCCGGGCGGCCAAGCTCGGCAACGCAGGAGTCGAATCCGTTGCGCAGAAAGGCCGGGGGCAGCACCAGCATCGCCAAGATCGTGCAGCCACGCGAGTACGGGTAGGAATCGAAGCTCAGATCGACTCCGGCAGCGATGAACTCCTCGACGAGTTCCACAATCAACTCCGAGCGGGCGTGGAAATGCGATACATGGGCCCTGACCTCACTCGCGCGGGCGATCGAGGCGACCTCGTCCAGGCCCGCTCGGGAGTTCTCCTCATAACCGCCACGCATATGGGTGACGTAGAGCCCATCTCGCGCGGCCACCGGGGCGCACAGCGCGGCGAGTTCGTCGACGTCAGCGAAGCAGCCGGGAACGTAGTCCAGACCCGTCGACAACCCCAGCGCGCCTTCCCCCATACCGGATGCAACCAGGTCCCGCATCTGCCTTAGCTGAGCCAGCGTCGGTGTCGCGGCGCTCAGGCCGCAGACCGATTCACGGACGGTGCCGGCCGGGATCAGGTATCCAACGTTGATCGGCGTGGTGTGCCCATACCCGTCCAGCAGCGCGGCCACTCCCCCACCGCGGTAGCTCGGATGCGCACCATTGATGGCCGCGAAGTAGCGGGTCGCGTACCGGCCGTCGCCAGGAGCGAACGAAACCCCGTCCTGCCCTGCGATCACCGCCGTGACACCCTGCCGCAGCAGCGCCTGGCTGACCTCGTCGTCGAACACCGCCGCATCGGCATGGGAATGAGCATCGATCAGTCCCGGCAGGATGAACCGACCGGAGCAGTCGACCACCCGCTCACCCGGCTCCGGCTCCACCGCACCGACGGTGGCCACCCGCCCGTCCGTGATCCGCAGGTCACCAGGCACCGGCTCCGGCCCCAGCCGCGCATCGGCCAGCGCCCCGCCCCGCAGTACCACCGACTCACTCATCCGCATCCCTCCAGTCTCCACTCACCGACACGTCGCGGTCTGATCCTCACGAGTTCAACGACGGAGGCTGGAATCGTCCGCGAGCCCCGCCACCGACACATTGCCGGCCAGCAGGCCCGCCGTCGACCGGCAGGGTGATTCCGGTGATCCAGGATGCCTGGTCCGAAGCCAGGAAGAGCACCGCATCAGCAACGTCCTCACTCTGGCCGACCCTGCCCAGCGGATAAAACTGTGTGAGGCGCTCGAGGACGGACGGGTTCCGTTCGATCCGGCGCTGCCAGGCGGGCGTCGCGATGGAGGCCGGCGCCACTGCATTGCAGCGGATCCCGTATCGGCCGTACTCGGCCGCGATGGACCTGGTGAACGAGATCAGCCCCGCCTTCGCCGCGGAGTAGACGGTCTGGCCGAAGTACTGCACGCCGTTGACCGAGCTGAGATTCACGATCACCCCGCTGCCTTTCGCGACCATGCTTGGCAGCACTGCACGGGTGAGTCGCATCGCGCCGGCCAGATCGACGTTCAACTCGCGCAGCAACGCCTCGTCACTCATCTCAGTGAATGGCGTGTCCGAGCAGATCATCGCGTTGTTGATCAAGACGTCGATCGGACCGTGCCGATCCTGAATCTCGGCCGACACATCCCGAATCGCCTGTGCGTCGGTGACATCCAGCCGCAGCGCGAAGCTACCGGGCGTCATGGCCGCCGTCTCAGTGGCGGCGGCTTCATCGATGTCGGTGACCGCCACCGCCGCACCCTCCCCGGCGAAGGCCTGTGCGATCACCCGTCCGATGCCCGACCCCGCACCGGTGATCAGAACAACCCGATCCTGAAATCGCATCAGTACGCACGCAACGAAACAACGTGAGCGTGCGGGTCCCCACCGGTTGCTTGAGCGACCAACCGAATCGCCTCGGCCGTGAGTTCCGGCTTGAACAGGTGCCTCACCTTGCGCCGCTGATTGCCTCTCACAACAGCAACCTCGATCCAGCCCTCGGCAGTCTCTGCCTGGATGGTGTAGTCGGTCAGCAACCCCGGCATGGTGTCGAACTCGGTCCTCTGGCGATGAAGGTTGGTCAGGTCGATGTCCAGGGAGTCATCGAGGATGACGGTCAGCTCGGTCAGAGTTACCCGCGCGCTCCAGCGAAGTTCGATCCACGGACTGGAATCGTCGGCGAGTGGCGCGCTGACCCACATGTTCGGTCCCGCATAGGGACGTGCGTACCCTCCGATGACGTGCCGTGCATCGTAAACGTCGACATTTCCCCGCGTGCGCAGGCAAACGGAGCGGCGGTGTTCGGCCAACTTCCAATGCCTGAACTGCTCGGTCCAGATCTCGTCGGGTGGGGCGTCACGGTGACGAAGGACCAAGATGCCCGGTTCGGAGTGATCAGCGAGCTGCAACCGGGCGAGGGGATTCTTCTCGATCACCACAAAGACATTGGCCGACCCCTCCAGGCCGGCCTTCACCGGAACCTCGATCCACTCCGCTCGGCCTCCCATGACCGGCACCGTGGCAGAACTGATCGGTGAGCCAGGCAGGTAGACCTGGGCCTTGTCGGTGGCATGCACCGTTACCACGATCTCGGTATCGGCATCAGCCTCTACCAACAACTCAAGGCCCTCGAACCCGGGGGCGACGGGCAAGACCACGCCCACCGCGGATTTCAACTCGAAGGCCGCCACGATCGGACCCTCGACGCAGACATCACGCAGCGTGGAGGATGCCTTGGCGGTCGCGGTGAGCGACTGGTTGGCCGGATCAGTGTCGACCAGGCCGAGCACCGATGCGTCCGACTTGGTCAGCGCGCGCTGAAAGAGCTCCAACTGCTCCGTCGCCAGCCGTCTTGGTGTCAGATCGTTGCCAACTGCAACCGCAGCGCCCAGCCCTGCTGCCTCGCCGGTCAACGCACAGGTCGCCATCACCCTGGTCGATCCGAACGCGACGTGGCTTGCCGAGATGTTGCGGCCGGCCATCCACAGGTTGGTGACATTGCGGGAGTACAGCGATCGAAGCGGGATGTGGTAGTTGCCGTCGGGGTGCCAGTGCCGCGAACCGGGCTCGGTGGCGTAGACCCCACCTGCCGGGTGCAAGTCGATCGACCATCCGCCGAAGCCTGCCCGGTCGTCGAACTCGGTCTGATTCAGTACGTCGTGCTGGGTCAGCACATAGTCGCCGAGAAACCGCCGGTACTCGCGCTTGCCGGGAACAGCGCCGATCCATTCCAGGGTGAGGTTGTCCGCGGCGAACTTCCCCGAGTTCTTGATGTAGTCCCAGATCCCGTAGATCACCCCTTGCAGCTCATCCCGGATCCGTGCATCGTCGTGCACGATATCCAGTTCGCCACCCCATTCGATCCACCAGTAGTCACACCCGTTCATGTCGGGCGTGATCAGCCGATGCTCCGGGATGCCGGTTCGCTCGATGTCCACCGCGAAACTCGGCGCGACGAAGCCGACCGGATGGCCGGCATCCTTGGTGTAGAACAAGATTGTGCTGCCGAGCGTCGTGCTGTCCGCTACTACGGGCGCCCAGGACTCACCGTAGACATCGCGTGACTCACGACCGGTGAGGTGATCTGCACCTGCGAGGTAGCCGAGGTAGCCGTCACCGGTGCAGTCGCAAAAGACCTGGCTGGTGAAGGTGATCAGCCTCTCGGATCCCATCATCCAGCCGGTGACCGAGCGGATCGTGCGCTCCTGTGGTGGGCCGTCCGCCTCGGAATCGCGAATGTCGGTGTTGAGAAACAGCGTGATGTTCGGCTCAGCGCGCACTGCCTCCAGTACGACCAAGTCCCAGTAGTAGGGGTTGCCGTCGGGATTGGTGGCTTGGTTCCTGAGCCAGAGCTCTCCCATGATGCCGGTCTCGCGGGCGTACTGCTGAACGCCGTGAGCTGTGGCACCACACACCCAGACCCGAATCTCACTTGAGGAGTTGCCACCCAGGACCGGACGGTTCTGGACGAGACTGACGGTCGCGCCCTGGCGGGCCGCGGCGATCGCCGCGCAGACTCCGGCCAAACCACCGCCGATGACCGTCAAGTCGGAGGTCACTTGTTCTACTCGCACGTTCAGCTCGCTTTCGTGGCGATCGAGGGTGGCAACTTCCGGCCCGCGCGGCTCACTTCAGCCCGGTGAAGGCCAGGGCGGCGACGAACTGGCGCTGGAAGATCAAGAAGACGATCAGAATCGGAAGTACCGACGACACCGAGGCAGCCATCGCCAAGCCGGCCGACAGACCACCGTCACCGTCCACGAACTGGGTCAGCCCGAGCGGGATGGTGTAGCGCGAGTCATCCGACAACATCACCAACGGCGTCTCGTAGTCGTTCCACGATCCGACAAACCGGATGATTCCCAGGGCCGCGAGCATCGGGCGCGCCAGCGGCAGATAGATCCGCCAGAACACTTGCCACTCGGTTGCCCCGTCCAGTCGGGCGGCTTCGGCCAGCTCGGTGGGTGTGGCGATGAAGAACTGCCGGAGCAGGAAGGTGCCGTACAGGGTGAACAGTCCAGGCAGGATCAGTGCCCACAATGTGTTGTACAGACCGACCTGCTGGAAGAACATGAAGCGCGGTACGAGCAGCAGCTGGGACGGGACGATTGCCGTCGAAAGGTAGATGAAGAAGATCTTGTTCCGGCCACGGAAGCTCAGCAGGGCGAAGGCATAGCCCGCCATCGAGGAGGTGATCAGGTCGCCCGCGACACTGACCGAGGTCACCAGCATCGAGTTGCCGAAGTACCGCAACATCGAATGATCGCCCAGCCAGACCTCGGCGTAGTTCGCCCACTGAATCGGACTCGGGATCCATCGCATCGGGACCGTGAACACGTCGATGTTTCGCTTGAGCGAGGACGAAACCATCCAGACGAGCGGCGCGATGAAGCCGAGCGCGAAGATCCACAGCACGGCAGCGAGGGCATATTTCCGG
Organism: Kribbella qitaiheensis; assembly: GCF_014217565.1. Taxonomy (NCBI): domain Bacteria; kingdom Bacillati; phylum Actinomycetota; class Actinomycetes; order Propionibacteriales; family Kribbellaceae; genus Kribbella; species Kribbella qitaiheensis. The sequence continues at coordinate 8,099,481 of NZ_CP043661.1, read as the reverse complement.
ATCAGCCGCGGGAGCCGCGACAGCCGGGCGCTGGTGGCGCGAGAACGGGTGCTGACCGCCTCGATCGAGCCGCTCACGTGTACAGCCCGCGGCCGCGCTGGAATCGCCACATCACAACGCTGAGGACGAGCACGCCGAGAAAGCTCATGATTCCGATGGCTGCGGCGTAGCCGAACCGGTAGAACTGAAACCCCTGCTCGTACATGTAGTAGGACAACACCGTCGTCGAATCTCCCGGGCCACCTTGGGTGAGGAAGGCGATCAGACCGAAGCCTTGTGAGTGGCTGATCAACATCGTGACTCCCAGGAAGGTGGTGGTCGGCATCAACGACCGCCAGGTCACTGTTCTGAACCGGGCGAACGGTCCCGCTCCGTCCAGCAATGCTGCTTCGTGCAGGCTCGGGGGCATGCTCTGCAGGGCAGCGACATAGATGACTGCGCAGTATCCGACGCCGGACCAGGTGACGATCAGCACCAGCGACGGCAGTCCCCAGACCTCCGAGACCAGCCAACCGGGCGGAGAGGACACGCCAAGGCCTTGGAGGATCCGGTTGATCGGACCGTTCTCCGGACCAAGGAGCAGTAGCCACACCATGCCGATGGCAATCGAGCTGACGATGTGCGGGATGAAGAAGATCGCCCGGAGGGCCGCCCGGCCGGGAACATCGCTGTTCAGCGCGAGACCGAGCAGCAACCCGAGCAACATCGTGCCAGGAACGCTGATTCCGGCGTACCCGGCAGTGCGCAGGGCCGAGGTCCAGAAGAGGGGGTCGCCGAGTAGCTCGGCAAAATTGTCCAGACCGACGAAATGGACTGCGCCGAGACCGGAGACCACATTCCAGTCGGTGAAGGCGATCGCAAGGCCGGCGACCAGCGGAATCAGGGTGAAGGCCAAGAAGCCCAGCAGGTTCGGCGCGATGAACAGCCAGCCGACCCTGGTCGGTATCCGCCGTGACCGTGCGGGCCGACGCTGAACAACAGCCGGCGCACTCTTGACGATGACGTTGGTCATGGTGTGGACACCCCGATCTCAGCTCGCCTTGCGGATCGCCGCATCAGACTGCGCTGTCATTCGCTGCACCCATTGATCGACCGAGATCGAACCGAGGTAGGCCTGATCGTTCAGCTTCGTCTGAAGGTCGGCGATCTCGGTCGAGGCGGTGAAAATCGTGTCCACCGGAATCTTGATGGCCGGGTCGAAGAGCACCGCGCCGAACGAGTCGACATCGTAGAGCTTCGTCATGTCCGGCCCGAGCAGCTGGCTGATCGCGTCAGCCTTCTTGGCCGGGTCCGGTAGCGAGGGCAGCCGGCCGCCCTTGATCATGTAGGCGCCTGCGTTGGTCACCCAGTACTTGAGAAACGTCCAGGCCGCGTCCTTCTGGCTCGACTTGGCGCTGATCGACATCAGGTCGCCGTAGGCGCCTGGATTCCAGTACGCCTTGCCCTTGACCGGCGCAGGGACCGGGTAAGCGCGCACCTTGAAGGAGTGCGGATACTGCTTGGTGTCGCTGATATAGCGCACAAGGAAAGCCTGGGTGCTGAGCATCGCGAACTGCCCGCCCAGGAAGGCGTTCTGCGCGAACGTCTGTAGCTTCTGGGCCAGGACCGTCTTGTGCGGGACGGCGCTGCGATCGTTTTGCATCTCCACGCCTAGTTCGACCTGTTTTCGCCAGGCGGCAGCTGCGAAGTTCGACCCCTGGCCGCCCTTCGTGTAGTTCGCATCCGGGCCGAGGGTCGGCACCCCGATGGCCGGCGAACCGAGCGATCCGTTGACTGAGCCAACAGTGAGTTGTTTGGCAATCCGGTGGTAGTCCTCGACATCCCAGTCGGCCGGGATCTCGATTCCGGCTTTGTCGAGCAGGTCAGCATTCGCCATCACCAGCTGGGGCGACCTTGCTGCAGGCACGGTGTAGACCTTGCCGTCGAAGACGTAATTCGCTCTCGGGGTGGCGCCCGCAGCGAACTTCGCGAAACTGCTTTCTGCCGCGATCTTCTCGCTGAGGTCGACCAGGAGCCCAGCAGCGACACGCTTACTGACTTTCGGTGGTCCGTAGTTGAAGATCACGTCGATCGGCACCCCACCCTGAAGAGCCGTGTCGAGCTTCAGGTTGCCCGTCGGGTCGTTCACATAACGCGTGTACTTGACCTTGATGCCCGGATTGGCCTTCTCGAAGGCGGCAATCATGTCGCCCGGCCCGGAATCTTCCGGCACACCACCCCAGACGTTGAGCACACCTGCGGATCCGGACGAACCATGGCTGTCGCAGGCGGCCAGCGCGGTGGCGCCTGCGGCGATGGCGAAGGCGCCGCCGAGGACTCGACGTCGGCTCAGTCGGGCGGCGGGTGCAGAGATCACCATGGATGCTCCTTCGATATGTTCCAGCATTGGCCTGCTAGATGCATCTCGGACACCGTATCAGCGTAATACGCATAGGGATACGATTCGCATCAGCTTTCTCCGCTGACTTTGATTGTATGCGCAATGCACATGGATGACTCCGGGCGGTCGCCGAAGATGCCGGAGAGAGGCCGGCCGGTGAGTTCGGGCAGGACGTCACGCCCTGGAAGAAACTGGGAACGCGAGGACAGCAGCCGGTCGACTCGAAGGATCCCGTAGTGGTGATGGAGCTGTTCGAGTCGACAGCGACGCCCTGATCGCCTCAGGGAGTGCGGAGTGCGGACTCCAGCAGACGACGACCGTCGTGGAGCCAGAGACGGAGCGTGTCCTGATCGACGCCAGGCTTTGCGGTGCCCGTCAACGAGAGCGCCAACGGCTGCTGCCCTTCATCGGGCGACTGAACCGGGATCGCAGCGCCGACGTCGCCACGCCGGCTCCAGCCGGGGAGAATGAGCACATCGTGCGCGACCTGCGCAGTCGCGAAGTCCAGCGCCTCCTCCTCCGAGGAGGGAACCACGTCCTCGCCACGCCAGCCGAAGCGTTCCCGGGATCCGCGCAGAATTGCCAACGCCTCCTCGCGCGGGAGATCCACCAGCAATCGCAGACCGGGCGCAGAGAGGTGAACCGGGAAGTCTGACGTCACGAAGTCGACCGTGGGCGCGCCGGTGGCGGTTCGCAGGAAGTAGATCATCCTGCCCTTCCAGAGCGCGCCCAAAGTGACACTGAAGCCGGGACACAACTCGGCAATCTGCTCCATCGCCGCCCGCGGACGAGTCACCAGGGAGAATTTCGGGATGGTGCTTGCTGCCAGCGACAGCAACCCGAAATCGGGAGCGAAACGGCCACGCGACGGCCGGCGCACGTAGCCGTACTGAGCCAACGTCGTCAGGATTCGACTGATCGAGCTCTGGTGCAGGTTGAGCCGTCGCGCGATCTCCGTGGTTGTCAACGGATCTGGGGACTCCACCAGCATCTGGAGCACGAGAAGCCCACGCGCCAACGCTTGATTGCTGGACGCAACGGGCTCATTATGCACGAGGCGAGCTTATCATGAGGGAAAGCGCCCGCAACGCACAAGCAGCCGTCTCGATGCACCTAGCACTCAGAGGCGATCGACCCGCTAGCGGCTCTGGCCGTGCTCGAATTACGCGATCAGCTCCGGATCGAGGACCGGCACCGGCAGGAGGCCGCCGGCGCCGCGGAGGGAATTGACGGCAACCTAGCCGGCCGCCACCGACATCCGCGCCGCGATCGGCGAGGTCTGCGTGGCGCCGCCGTCGCGGGCGAACCGGACGAACTCTGCGATCAGCCGAAGGTCAGAGCCGCCGTGACCGCCGGACCGTGAGCGTGCAGGGTGCTCACCACCTCGGCGGCGAGGTGGACGCGATGCCGGTCAGGTCCACTCGTCCGCGCGAGCCGGTCGTTGATCTGTCAGACAACGTGCCGATCAAGATCGCTGCCGCAGAGAGCCCAGCCGGTGGAGGCAGCGTGAGTACGGGCGAGGATCTGGTCGACAGGCGGGGTACGGCCGAGGATCAGGCCGGTTGCGGCCGACGACAGCAAGTGGCGGAAGGCCAGCAGAGTCTCCGACGAGAACGAGGTGACGAGGTGCGGGCGCCAGGGCGGGATCCTTCAGCGACTCCGCCAGCAAGGAGGCCGCCTCCAGGGCCTTGACCTCCGCCTGGAAGCGCACCGAGACAGCCTCGACCGTCTCTGCCCAGGTCGGGACGACCTCGCCGAGGCCGGCATCGAGAGCGCGGAGGTCGGCGAAGTGCATCGAGGACGCCGGTCCGTGGCCGTTCGTGGTGCGGTCGGCTCCTGCATCGTGCAGGAGCCGACCGGTTCACCGTCGGCGGTGACACGGAGGTCCAGCTCGCAGCCGTCCGCTACAGCTCGCCGGAAGGAACGCAGGGTGTTCTCCGGTTCGGAGCCAAGAGCGCCCCGGTGTCCGGTGACGATCACAGTGCTTCACCTCGTACCGAGTGACGATCACAGCACCTTCTCCTCGTACTGGCGGCGCACTTCGTCCCCGATCGCGTCGAGGCGCTTGGCGACTGCCTTGAACACCTCTCGCGGGGACGCGTTGTCGGCATGGATCTGCTGCACGCCGGTGTAGATCGCGACGTTGGAGTTGCGGCCGTAGAGCCTTATCGCGTCATGCTGCCGGGCGTTCGCGAGCTGCGCGATCGCGACCCCGTAGTTCGGCTGCTCGGCGACCGGGCGAGGAAGGCAAGGAACGTCGCCGAGGGCTGCGGTACGCGTAGGCGCAGTGCCCGACCACGCAGTGCCCGACCGCGCAGTGCCCGGAGCGCGGCGTTCAGCAGCGAGCGCCGGGACCGCCCCTGCTGTCATAGCCTCACCGAGTTCGAATCTCACCGTTCGCTGGACGCTCGCGTCGTACCGCATCTGGTGGCCGTGCTCGGACTTGCTGCTGATCGGGCTGCCCGCGCCCCTAACCCGCACCCGGCGTGCAGTCAACGACACCGCCGATTCTCGATGTGCTGCCGGGAGTTTTGCCGATGCTGGGCTGGATCGGGTCGTCAATCCTGGGGTGATGGACGTCGAGGCGCTGGTCTCGCCGTAGTGATCATCGACCGAGCAGCCGTTCCAGAATCGGCGTCAGCGCCTCGGAGATCCGGGCGAAGCCGAGATCGGTGGGGTGCGAGCCGTCGACGGTGTCGTCGCCGTCTTCACCAAGCAGCCCCTGTCCAGTGACGTAGTGCACTCCCGGGTCGTTCGCCGCACGATACGCCTCGGCCAGCGCAGCGCGGTTGGTGCGGTGGTGGTCCTGCATCGCCGGGCGGGCCCAGGCATTGGCGTAGGTGCGGTCCTCGATCAGCAGAACCGGGACGTCGGGTCGCCGTGACCTGAGCTCGCGGATGAACGGCAATGCCCGTTCGGTGACCTGGTCGGCGTCCATGTTCGGCAGGCAGTCCACCACGTAGACGGCGGCGTCGATATCGGCGATCAGCTGGGCCAGCTCGATCTCCATCTTGCCGCTGCCGGAGAATCCCAGGCCCACCACGGTCCGGCCGAGTCGGCGGCCGAGCTGCGCGGGCACGGTCATGCCCGGACGAGACGCGGCGGCTCCGTGAACGATCGAGGTGCCGTAGTAGACGATCGGTCGATCACCCGGTGGCGGCAGGACCTCGAACCGCGCACCCGGTTCGACGCCGATCTCCAGGCTTTCCAGCGTGTTGAACAGCGGGAGATAGGCGAGGTACTCGCGCACGGCTCCGTCGAGACCATCGACCATCGGGGCGACGGTCGTCGGGTAGCTGCTCGACTGCGATATCCCGACCCAGCGGAATCGGCCGGCATCATCACGGCCGTACAGATCCAGGCCGCTCCGCGCTGAGGGCGCCATGTGCCACGTGCCCAGCTGGGGCAGGCCGACGGTCCAGCGGGCAGCGATCCGGGCGGCATCGGTACGGAACCGCACCAGCAGGCTGCTGGGGTACGTGCTGAGGTCCCAGACCGAGTCGGGAACAACGCCGCGGGCGCGGGCGGGCAACCGGTGATAGAGCTGGTCGGTATCGGTCCAGCCCTTGCCCTCCGGGTCGCCCGGCCGGTACCAGTCGCACTCGATCTCATCCGATGTCGTAACCGTCAGCGCCTCGGGCGTAGTAATCGCCGTCTCCTTCATCGAGTGATCAGTACTGCGTGCAGAAGCTGCTGGTCGACGCTCAGTAGGTCGCCCGCCCGCCGCTGATGTCGTAGACCGCGCCGGTCGAGAAGCTGACTCGCTCGGAGCAGAGGAACGCCACCAGCTCGGCCACCTCCTCGGGCCGGCCGACCCGCTTCATCGGGATGAGATTCGTGATGTGCGCCAGTACGTCCGGCGCGGTGTTGTCGTTCATCGGCGTCGCGATGACGGCCGGAGCGATGGCATTGACCAGGACACCGCTGGTGGCGAGTTCCTTGCCGACCGACTTCGTCAGCCCGATGACCGCGGGCCTTGGAGGCGGAGTACACCGACAGGTTCGGGTTGCCGTCCTTGCCGGCCATGCTCGCGATGTTGACGACCCGGCCCCAGCCACGCTCGCACATCGCAGGCGCGAACGCCCGGATGGTGTTCACGGTGCCGATGACGTTCACCTCGAACACATCGCGCCACTCGTCGGCCGTGGTCTCGATCAGCGGCCGGTTCGGTCCCACCACACCCGCCGAGTTCACCAGGACGTCGACCGGGCCGACCTTCGTGACGATGCGGGCCAGCGACTCCTGGTCGGTGACGTCGGCTGCGACGTCGGCGCCGCGCAGGTCGACGGTGACGACTTCGAGGCCGTCGGCACGCAACCGCTGTGCCGCTGCCTCGCCGAGGCCGCTGCCGCCGCCGGTGACCAGTGCCTTTCTGCGGATCATGACTCAGCTCCAGTGCGGTGCGAGGGGGACGTCACCGAGTCGCCGCTGTGCCACCACGATGGTGGCCGACTTGCCGATGGATGACCGAGGGATCTTTGCCATCCACCAACCGGGTTCCGCGGGCGTCAGTTCCAGTGGGACCGAGTCCACCCAGACCTGGACGTTGGCTGGGTCAGCGGCGAGCAGCAGTCGGATGCCGCCAGCGCCATGGCGAGGCCGTTTCTTGAGCCTCGCCCGGACAACCAGGCCTTCGCTGTAGCGTCCGAGCCCCTGCGCGAGCGGGGACCGCGCCGGGTCGTAGGCACGGAAGTGTTGGCTGCTGATCCGCGGGTCATACAGCGCCATCCGCTCTGCGGCCCCGTACGGGTCGATGATCGCCTCCCAGTCGGCGGCGATCGGCGTCGCGCCATGTGGAGCCGCGGGCGCGCTCGGACCGGCGAACGGTTCCTGTACGGTCGGCGCGCTCACACCGGACGGACTCCACGTCACCGTTGGGTCGGCGAGGATGACAGCCGTTCCGTGGATCCCGCCGGTGCCGAGTTCGTCCAGGACCCGGTTGGTCACCAGCACGAGGATCTGGTTCGGGCTGGTGGTGGACCAGCCGGCCCCGAGGTCGAAGCTCTCGGGCAAGAAGCTGCCAGATCCTGTGATCAGCGGTGCGGCAACGCCGTTGACCCAGACCGTGGCAACCTCGTCAACGCTGGGCAGGATCAGCCGTGGGCGCCCCGAGACCGGCGTCGCCGGCAGCATGCAGCGGTACCACGCCTGTCCCTTCAGATAGCGGAGTCCCTGTGCTGACCACGTGTGGTGGGTGTCGATGGTGGCCCAGCGACCGTCCTGCGGAGTAGGCAGTACGCCTGTACCGCCGGTGTCGACGAGCAACTCCCAGTGCCGGGGCGCCGTCACGACCGGCGGACCGTACGCCGCGAGGGCGGCAGCGATCTGGTCGACCGCTCGTCCGAGGAAGCGCTCGAGGTAGGTCTTGCTGGCCGGGCGGAGACCTGCCGGGCTCTCGACCTGGGTGGCGTCGAATTGTGCGCGCGCCTCGACAAGTGACACGACCGCCGCCGCGGTGTCGCCGACCTTGTGTGCACGCAGGCTCTTGAGAGTTGTCGCTCCGAAGTCGTGGACCCGGTCGACGACGGCGAGCCTGTTGGCCGCGGCGGTGTTCCCGTCCGCGGTGAGGGTGCTGGCTGCATGATCGAGCAGGCTCCTCAGCTCGGCCATCACCCGATCCGGGAGTGACTCAGGGAACTCGACCATGCTGCCGGCGGTGTACGGCGCTGTGGCCATCGTCGTCTCGAGAAGCTGGAAGTACCGCTGAACCGTGGTTGCTGCCGATCCGTACGCGACCCGGTAGTAGTCCCGCAGGATCGCGGCCGAGTTGGCCATGGGATCCCAGAAAAGCTTCGCGGCCAGGTAGAACGCCGGCCCGAGGTGGCCCCACCCGCTGATGCACTCGAGGCGGATGCCCCCAGTCGCACCGAGGCGCGCGTACTCAGGGAGTTCGTCGGCGAGCTGGCGGGCCGCCGAGTACGGCAGACCAGGCTCGGCGAGGTTTCCGACGTACCCGCGGTACATCCAGTCCACACCGAGTGCCTTCCATTCCGCGATCACCTGCAGCACATAACGGCGTTCCCAGCCGTCGTCGTCGGCGATCGACTTGCGGCGATCGACGGCGATCGGCGCGAAAACCGGAACGATCCGGGGATTCGGCTTCTCGCGCTGGGGCGCCTCCATGTACTCGCTGTAGGCGTAGAAGGCCAGCTTCAGATCAGGAAAGTCGGCGAGACGGTCCAGCAACAGGTTGAAGAACTTGATGTAGCGATCGGTCACCACCAGGTCGCCGTACAGGGGATCGATCCGTCCGGGCACGTCCCAGTCGGTGACCCCGAACCCTGGGCCGTCGTTGGGCCCGAGATTGATGAACTCCGTGGTGGGGTTCGTCGCAAGGGTGCGTCGGATTGCTGCCTCGCAGCGATCCAGTACCTCCGGGATGGTGACATCGAGCTGGTTTGCCACGACCCCGTTCTCGTGGATGAACAGCTCAGGGTTGGAGGTCTTGGTTGCCGCCGGATAGAGCGGGATGCCGTGGGCGCCGTACGGAACGCCGGTGAGTCGCTGACGCCGGTACCAGACTGCGGCCTCGAGCGGGTTCACTGGCGAACCCGCCGGCAGCGAGCCGTACCGGGGCAGGCCCTGGAGCACCCGCTCGCTGAAGTGCGGCGCGGACGCATATTTGCCGGGAGCAACTGCCAGGCTGCCCGACGGCAGCACTGTCCCGTACGGACCGGGCGCGAGCCAGCGCACCCCGCAGCGCTCGAGAAGCTCGTACACGCCGTACAACGTGCCGGTTCCGCTGCCACCGACCACGGTGACCGAGCCCGATGAAGCCGTGACGACGAATCCGGACGAGTTGCTTGGCAGCGGGAGCCCGAAGCGGTCACGAGCGGCCGCGCCGAGCCAGATGGCCGGGCGACCCGGATCCGTCGACACCACCTCCGGTGCGGTGCCGGTCACCGCGGTGATGTGCTCGACCAGTTCCCCGACGGCCAAGGCGGCATCGCCCGACTCTGCCGGTGACACCACGATAGGGAGTCGTTGCTGCAACGAGCCCACTACCACCTGAGGCACTGCCGTCGCAGAAGATGCGACCACACCCGCCGCGGCGACGCCCAGACTGACGCCCAGGACGGCGCGCCGGCTCATCACCCACGAGTTCCCCGTCTGCGCCAGCTTCGCGTCCTCGTCGGCTGGACTGCTGTCGATGTTGACCACGTGACTCTCCTCTGTAACCAGTGCTCTGCTGGGCCGTGCTCAGTACGAGCCGGGCGGGATGGTTCCGGTGAGTCCGCTGGTACTTCCCCACCTCACCAGCGGGCCGTCCACCACGGTCGCGGCGCCGGCGCTGACGGTCACCCCGCTGCGCGAGATGTAGAACGCGGTGGTCGTTCCGGGAGGAAAGTCCTCCGAGAACCGGGTCCCCTCGATGGTGCTGTTCCGGATGATGCACTGGTGCGTGGCGCCGTCGCTGAAGGACGGAGTCCGGTGGACGAAAGTGCAGCCGGTCAGCGCAGCCGGGGCTGTGGTGCTGCCGGCCACATAGATCGTTTTCACCTGGTTGGCGGTGAAGGTGCAGCCGTCCCAACTCACGTTCGGGCAGTCGTTCGAGCTGTCGTAGAGGTACTTGGTCCTGAACACGGAACCGCTCGGCACACCCGACGGAAGTTCGTCGGCAAAGGTGCACGAAGTGAACTGGGTGGCCTCGGCAGCCACGGCAGAGCCGTACGTGTGCACCGCGCTTCCCCGCACCGTGCAGCCTTCGAACGCAAGATATGGCCGCCTGCACCAGATGCTGTAGTTGGTCGTGCCCCAGAAGGTGCAGTCGACGAACGTGGTGTAACCACCGTCGCCCGCGGCGGCCAGCATGCCGACTCCGGCGTTGTCCTCGAAATGACAGTTCTCGAATCGGCCGTCGCGACACACCGTCCCCTGGGGCTCGATGTCGAGACCCGCTGCCGGCGCTGAGGACAGCGCTCCGCGCCCGGTGTGGCTGAAACTGCAGTCGGTGCAAGTGAGTCCTCGACCGCCGACCCACGACAATCCCTGCCGGCCGTTGTACTCGCTCACCACTCGGGTCAGTGTGTGCGGGGTTGCGGGGTCGGTGCCGGTCAGACCGGCCCACGCGATATAGACCCCGTCGAGCGGATGGTGGTGCGTCGTGACGTCGACGATCTGGACCTCAGAACACTTCTGCAGCCAGATTCCACTCCCGGGAAGTTGACGACCGTTGTCCCCCCAAGGTCCACCCAGAACCAGATGGTCGCTCCGGCCGTCGATCTCCAGATCGTTGATCGTGACGTTCTGACACTGGGTGAACTCGAGGATGTTGCCCGTTTTGCAGGCACGCTCAGGGAGCGTGGACTGCGTCGTCGGGTTGGCCACCGCGCCGGTGTTGGGGTCGAACGATCCATAGTGAAGCCCGTCTGCGAGTCGCAGGACTGCTCCGTTGCCCTGGATATCCACCAGATCGAGGTCGTGGACCGAGAACACCGGCTGAGCCACGTAGTACGGCGTGACTCCGCTCGTATGTACCTGCTCGCCTACGACATAGATCCCTGCCGGGATGACCAGGGTGCCGCCACCAGCGGCTTGCAAGGTGAGGGCAGCTTGCCTGAAGGCCGCGCTGTCATTCGTTACGCCGTCGCCGGCAGCGCCGCAATCAGCTTGAACGTCAACGGTCGGGAACGAGAGCGTGCTCCGGCCTCGCCCGGAGGCAGTGCGCAAGGAGGCAGCCGGGGTCGATTTCGCCTGCGCCTCGAGGGCGGGCGCCGTCACAGCGGCCAGGGCGGCAGCGCCACCAGCCAGGAGCAGAGTCCTTCGGTCCAATCCAGGCATGACTCTCCCAGGAGTTGCGGTGAAGTGGGCTACCCCAGCACGTGGACTGCTGGTGCATGACGAGTACCGTAGCAGCGTAATACGCATAATAATATGGTTCCATGCATTGTGCGATCGAAAATTGCGTGATTGCCTTGGTTCATGAGCATCAGCATCGGTGTGGTCGGAGCCGGCCAGTTCGCCCCTTCGTTCCTGCGGCTGTGGTCGGCGCATCCGGACGTCAACGACGTCCGGTTGACGGACGTACTGCCTGAGCGCGCCAAGGAGATGGCCGAGAAGCAGGGCATCTCGATCACCTACCAGTCGTTCGAGGAGATGCTCGCCTCCGACGTCGACGCGGTCGCGATCTTCACCCAGCGCTGGCTGCACGGCGAGATGGCGATCCAGGCGCTGGAGGGCGGCAAACACGTCTACTCGACGGTGCCGATGGCGATCCAGGCCGACCAGATCGCGCGGATCATCGAGCTGGTCAAGGAGACCGGCCTGACCTACATGATGGGCGAGACAGCCTTCTACTACCCGTCCTCGGTTTACTGCCGCCAGCGGCTGGCCGCGGGTGAATTCGGCCGGGTCTTCTACTCCGAGGGCGACTACATGCACGACATGGATCTCGGGTTCTACGCGGCGTACCAGTACAGCGGTGGCGAGGACTGGAAGAAGACCGCGTCGTTCCCGCCCATGCTCTACCCGACCCATGCCGTCGGCAATGTGTTGTCGGTGACCGGTCAGCACGCCACCCACGTGTCCTGCATCGGCGTGCAGGACGACCGTGGCGACGGCGTCTTCGACAAGGAGATCAGCCAGTTCGACAACGACTTCAGCAACGCGACCGCGCTGTTCAAGCTCGCCGACGGCGGGATCATGCGGACCAATGAGATGCGCCGGGTCGGCTACCCGTCGCGCATCCGTGGGTCGCGGCTGCGCATGTTCGGCACCGAGGGCAGCTTCGAGCAGCTGGCGACGACCACGGTCTGGCAGACCAAGGAAGGCGTGGAGGACATCAGCAATCTGATGGAGACCGAGCCGAGCGGGTCGCTGAACGACGAGGACCTGGCGAAGGTCGACCCGGCGCTGCGCAACGAGTTCCGGTCCGGCCTTTCGCCGGTCCACGACCGCAGCCGCCTGCCCGACGAGTTCGACGGCCTGCACAACGGTCACGAGGGTTCGCACCACTTCCTCGCCGACGACTTCGTCCGCGCGGTCGCGGACAAGACGCTCCCGCCGGTCAACGCCTGGGTCTCGGCCCGCTACACCCTCCCCGGCATCTACGCCCACCAGTCGGCCCTCCAGGGCGGCGTACAACTGGAGATCCCCGACCACGGCGACGCTCCCGCCTGAGTACACAGCCAGTTCACCGCGAGGTCATTGCGGGTGCTGGGCCCCTGGCACAGGAATGTCCTGTGACCCCACGCCCAGCACCGCCCTCGCCTGCAACACCCCCGGGTACCGCGCCGTCGGCTGCTGCATCTCCCGGTACCGCGCTCTCGCGTGCAGCGCATTCGAGTACTGCTCTCTCGCGTGCGGCGCATTCGCGTAGTGCGGCCCTGGCGGTCGCGGCCTCTGTCGTGGCCGCGTCCGCCCTGGCGATACCCAGAGCCATGACCTGCTTTTCACCTGGTCGGATGGCAGGGCACTTCGGGCGGATCTGTACAACATGGCGATCTGGAAGCCCGCCATTGCGGCGGCCAGTGTTATACCACCACCCGAGAAGGACACGCGAGGCCGACACCCGCTACAAGGCGGACTACACCGCCGGCATGCATGCCCTGCGCCACTACTTTGCCAACATCACCCTCGCTGACGGCGTCAACATCAAGGAGCTGTCCGAGTACCTCGGGCACTACGACCCGGGTTTCACACTGCAGATGTACACGCATATGCTTCCGTCGTCCTACGACCGCGCTCGCCAGGCTGTTGATCGCCGGCTTGAGCGACTTGCTCCGCGGCTCACGGAGCAGCGACGGAGCAGGGCCGAAATCGGGCCGGATCACGCCGAGCTCGACAGCGGCCCCGACCTGCCCTGACGTCCATTCGAGGCAGGCTGAAATCACTGGCATATAAGGCTATTTCAGCTCGGCCGACGTCTTCCCGAGTAGCCTGCGTGCGACGATTAGTTGCTGGATCTGTTGGGTGCCTTCGAAGATGTCGAGGATTTTGGAGTCCCGGGCCCATTTTTCGAGGAGTTCGTGTTCGCTGTAGCCGAGGCTGCCGGCCAGTTCTACGCAGCGCAGGGTGATGTCGTTGCCTACTCGGCCTGCTTTGGCTTTGGCCATTGAGGCCTGGAGGGAGTTGGGTTTGCCGTTGTCTGCCATCCAGGCCGCCTGGAGGGTCAGCAAATACGCCGCCTCCCAGTCCGCTTCCATCTGTAGGTAGGAGGCTGCGGCCGCTGTTTGCAGGTGGACCGGGCGGTCGTAGTCGATCTCCACGTCGGCGGATGCGAGCAGTTCGCGGGTGACTTCCAGCGAGGCGCGGGCGCAGCCGACTGCCATCGCGGCGACCAGCGGCCGGGTGTTGTCGAAGGTCTGCATGACGCCCGCGAACCCTTTGTCCGCGTCGACTTCGGTGCTGCCGAGGAGGTTGGCAGCCGGCACCCGGCAGTTCTCGAAGCGGATCGTCGCGGTGTCCGACGAGCGGATCCCCAGCTTGTGCTCGAGCCGGTCGACCGTCATCCCCGGCGTGTCCTTGAAGACCACGAACGACTTGATCGCGGCCCGCCCGAGCGACTTGTCCAGCGTCGCCCACACCACCACGGCATCGCAGCGGCCGCCCGCGGTGACGAAGATCTTCTCGCCGTCGATGACGTAGTGGTCACCGTCGAGCCGCGCCGTCGTCTGGATACTGGCCGAATCCGAACCACACCCCGGCTCGGTGATCGCCATCCCGGCCCACACACCCTCAAAACGCTTCAACTGCTCGTCGGACGCCACCGAAGCGATCGCGGAGTTGCCGAGCCCCTGCCGCGGCATCGACAGCAGCAGCCCGACGTCACCCCAGCACATCTCCATGATGGAAAGCACCGACGACAGGTTCGACCCGTTCTTCACCTTGCCTGCGTCATCATCGGACGATTCAGTACGCCGTACGCCGCCCGCTCCGGCACCAGATCCGGTGCCGGACGCGCCGAGCCCGTCGACCATCGCGGCCAGCATGTCGAGCTCTTTCGGATACGCGTGCTCGGCGAGGTCGTACTGCCGCGAGTTCGGCCGCAGCATCTCGGCAGCGACCTGATGGGCCTGGTTCACGAACGCGCGGAACTTCCGCGGGGTCTCGAGGTTGATCATCAGACCAGCACCGCACCTTCCATCACGCCGACGGCCCGCAGATCGCGGTACCACCGTTCCACCGGATGTTCCTTGACGAAGCCGTGGCCGCCGAGCAACTGGACGCCGTCGGTGCCGATCTGCATCCCCTTCTCGGTGCACAGCCGCCGCGCCAGCGCGACCTCTCGCGCGTACGGAAGCCCTTGTTCAGCGCGCGATCCGGCCCGGTACGTCACGAGCCGCATCCCTTCCAGCTCGATCCCGATGTTCGCGACCATGAACGCGACCGACTGCCGATGGCTGATCGGCTCACCGAAGGCCGTTCGCTCGTTCACGTACGGCGTGACGTAGTCGAGCACCGACTTCGCAGTACCGAGAGAGAGCGCGCACCAGCCGAGTCGCGAGAGCCGGATGCACTCGGCATAGTCAGCCAGAGTCCCCAACTGCACAGCCGGTACGTCCTCCAGCAGCACCCGGCTGAGCGACGCAGCCCGCAGACCCATCGACGGCTCCGCCTCGATCGTGACCCCCGGATGACCCGACTCGATCAGGAACAGCGCCGGCCCCTGATCCTCCAGTCGCGCCGCGATGACGAACACCTCGGCCTCGGCACCTCGCGGTACGAGCGACTTCACTCCGTTGAGCAGATGGCCGTTTCGTTGCCTGGTCGCGCGAGTCTTCAACGCGAACGGGTCGAAGAGCGGCCGTGGTTCCACGATCGCGAGTGCCGCGGCCGGGACCGATTCGCCGGTGAAGGCGGGCAGGTACGTCGCCTGCTGAGCCTCGTCGCCCCACAACGAGATCGCCGTACTCACCGCAGCTGGTGCGAGGCAAGCGACCGCCTGCCCCATGTCGCCGTGAGCCATCGCCTCCGCGACCAGTACGCCGGTCATGGTGGAGCGCTCGCTGACGATTCCGCCGAGTTCCTCGGGCACCTCGATCAGGCTCAGCCCGAGCTCGACGCTCTGCTGGAGCACCTTGGCGTCCGTGGTACCGGCCACGTCAGCCTCGGCGGCAGCGGGTCGCAGCACTTCGGCGGCGAACTCCGCCACCACTGCGACGACCATCTGCTGGTCCTCGGTCGGTGTCAGGTCGAACCGGCCGCTGGCTTTGGCAACGGGCAGCCGAGACGGTTTCGCCAGCTTGGTCGCGGCAGTGAAACTCCGGGAGAGCGCTCCCGCCGTCCGGAAACCGGTCTTGGTGGCCTCGAACACCACCCGCTCGGTCTGCCTGCGCAGCCCCAATCGGTCGATCGCCCGCCACTTGGACAGCCGGTTCAGCAGCGCGACCCCCATCCCGATCGGGTCGCGGCGGACCCGGGCGGCAGCCGGACCGACCGGATGGGGCGCAGATCTACGCGGTGCCAGGTTGACCATGCAGTAACTGTAAACCGAAGTTACAACTCAAGTCACGTGACTCAGCTCACTCCCGGCCGACTGGTGCTGCTCGGCAAGGCGGCGCGCTTGACAGTCAGCTTGGCTGGTCCGCGATCGCGGAAGCCTTAGCGGTCAAGTAGCGCTGCTCCGGCAGGCTCGTAGTACGGCGGGCTGCCTCGAGGTAGTGCTCACGGGCTTCCGCGGGCCGGCCTGCCCGCTCCAGCAGATGGGCGCGAACGGCGTCGAGGCGGTGGCTCTCGGTGATGAGACGGTCGTCCTCGATGGTGGCCAGCAGGTCCAGACCGGCTTGTGGGCCGTCGACCTGGGCTACCGCGATCGCCCGGTTGAGCGTCACCATCGGGTTAGGCGCGACCTTCTCCAGCAGCTGGTAGAGAGCGACGATCTGCGGCCAGTCGGTCTCCTCCGTGCTCGGCGCCTCCGCGTGAATCGCGGCGATCGCGGCCTGCAACTGGTACGAGCCCACCTCGCCGTGCGCTAGCGTCCGGAGGATCAGGTGCGCGCCTTCCTCGATCGGTTCGCGCGACCACAGACTTCGGTCCTGTTCGTCGATCGGGATGATGCCGCCGTCGGCGTCGGTCCGCGCCGTACGGCGGGCGTCGGTCAGCAACATCAACGCGAGCAGGCCGGCCACCTCGCCGTCGTCCGGCACGAGTTGGTAGAGCAGTCTGGCCAGCCGGATCGCCTCGGCCGTCAGCTCGACGCGTTGCAGCTCCGCGCCGGAGCTCGCCGTGTAGCCCTCGTTGAAGATCAGGTAGAGCACCTGCAGTACTACGCGCAGCCGGTCGGCGCGCTCTTCCTCCGGTGGCAGGACGAACCGGCTACCGGCCTGCTTGATGCTCTTCTTCGCCCGGCTGATCCGCGGCGCCATCGTTGCCTCCGGCACCATGAACGCCTTGGCGATCTCGGCCGTCGTGAGACCACCGACGGCGCGCAAGGTGAGTGCGACCTGCGATGCCGGCGTGACCGCGGGGTGACAGCAGAGAAAGAGCAGTGTCAACGTGTCGTCGGACTCCGGCGGCTGGTCGGCATCGGCGCCTGGGGCAACTAGTTCCGCAGGCCCTGCCAGCGTGGCCACGTTGTCCTCGCGCTTGCGGCGAGCGCTCTCGCTCCTGAACTGATCAGTCAGTTTGTGGGTCGCGACCGTGATCAACCAGCCGCGCGGGTTCGCCGGTACGCCGTCTGTCGGCCACTGCGTGGCGGCCGCGAGCAAGGCCTCCTGCACAGCGTCCTCGCACAGGTCGAACTGCCCATGCCGCCGCGCGAGAAACCCCAGCACCTGCGGCGCCGACTCCCGCAACAAATCCTCAACCCGCTCGCCCACACCCACTCCTCCCACTACACCCACCCACGACCCTACTTCGCCCCAAGCCCGCCCCACAGCAGCGCGACTCCGCTGCCCGACCGATGGTGGCGCGGGCAGCGAGCCTCTGTAGCCCGCCTACGGTGGCGCGCACTGCGCATCACCCATGGTGGCGCGGCGGCGTGGTTCCGCCGCCTCTGCCAGTTGGCGGGGTTCAGCGTTGGAGGTGGCGGAGGGCGGCTGTGGTGGGGGTTCGGGTGAGGGTGCCGAGGGGCGACGCGTCGCGAAGGGCTGTGCGGGCGGCCAGATGACCGCAGGCGCCGTGAACGCCAGGACCGGGATGGATCGCAGAACTGCCGAGGTACAGGCCGGAGACGACGGTGCGGGGACTGCCGAGACCGATGGTCGGGCGGAAAATGAGCTGCTGGTGGAGCTGGGAGGTCCCGCCACCGAGCGCACCCAGCCCGAGAGCGGCGTTCGCTGCGGAGAGATCGCTCGGCCGCTGCAGTTCGCGATCGAGCACCAGGTCGAGGAAGCCCGGCGCGTGGCGCTCGATCGCGCGATCCATCCGGACGGCGAGCTTCTCGGCTGCCGCGTCGTCGGCGATGCCGCGCGGAAGATGCGAGTACACCCACAGTGCCTCGGTGCCGGCCGGTGAGCGGGACGGATCCGCCTTGGTCGTCTGTCCGATGAGCAAGAACGGCGCCGTCGGCACGCGACCGGTGTCGAGGTCCGCGGAGGTGTGCACCAACTCGTTCGCAGTACCACCGAGGTGTACTACACCGGCCGACCGCGCCTCCTCCGCCTGCCACGGGATCGGCCCGCTCAACCGGTAGTTGAGCTTCACCGTCGGATAATCCCACTCGAACGAATCCAGATCACGCCGCAGCCCTGCCGGAACACTTGCTGACGGCAACAATTCGCCGTACAGGGCGGGTGCGGACACATCGGCGATCACGGCCCGGCGTACTACGACGCGCTCACCCGCCGCGGTGCGTACTCCGGTGACCTTCCCCGCGGACACGTCGATCCCCTCGACCGGCGTACCGGAGATCAGCAGCGCACCAGCTTGTTCGGCCCGGCGTACCAGCGCTCCGGACAGCGAGCCGGAACCGCCGACAGCGACAGGGAACCCGACATCCTGCGCCAGCATCGCGAGCAGCCAGCCCATCGTGCCGCTGACACTGCCGGTCAGCGACACATCCGCGTGAAACGCGTTCCCCGCCAGGAGAGCGCGACCTCTGGGACCGGCGAACAGCTCCTGCCCCATCCGATGCATCGGCATCGCCATGAACCGCGCGAACCTGGCCAGCTCCCCCGCCGAACCGAGCCGCCGAGTCAGCCGCAGGCCGGCCGTCACCGGCGGCCACGACGTCAGCAGGGCATCCAGGAACGGCTCGCGGATCTTCACGTACTGCGAATAGAGCCGCAGCCAGGCGTCACCGTCCGCCGGATGATCCACCGCGAGGGAGGCAGCCGTGTCGTTCGGATCCTGATGGATCGTTGCCGAGGTCTCCGGGTCCAGCAGATGCGTCACCGGTGCGGGCGCGTTTCCCCAGCGCAGCCCGAACTTCTCGAGCTCGAGCGACCGCAGTACGGGAGATGCCACGCCGAGCGGATAGCTGGAGCTGAACCGGTCGCTGATCCAGCCGTCCTGCTCGACCGAGCGCACTGCCCCGCCGAACTGGTCGGCTGCCTCCAGCACCAGTACATCCCAGCCTCTGTCGGCGAGGGTGATCGCACTCACCAGCCCATTCGGGCCTGAGCCGATCACCACAGCATCAACCACGCGCGGCAGCATGGAACCGAGCCTAGCTCGTCTGCTCCCGGTTTCTCTCCCGGTGAGCGCGGAGGTTCGCCTGGTTTCCGCAGGTCTTCACGTTGTGCCAGGCACCGCTGTTGTTGCGGGAACGGTCGTAGAGGGAGGTCAGTTCTCGATCTGGCGCATCAGGTCGACGATCTCGCGGGCGCGGCCGAGCATCGCCGGGTCGACCATCCGGCCGTCGGGCAGCACGATCACACCGCCGTCCGCGACCCCCGCCTTCTCCACCGCGGCCAGCAGCGTGGCCGCATCGGCCATCTGGGTCGCCGACGGGGTGAAACTCTCGACGATAGGCACCAGTTGCCGCGGATGGATCGCGGTACGCCCCACGAACCCCAGCGCCCGGCCTTCAAGACAGGTCCGCCGCAGCCCTTCCTCGTCCTTCACGTGCGGATACACCGACAGCATCGGCGCTCCCAACCCCGCCGCACGCGACGCGGACACCAGCCGGCCACGCGCCCACGCGAGCCCCTCCGGACCATCGACACCGAGCGAGCTCGCCAGATCGGCCTCCCCCAGCGCGACCGCGACCACCCGCGGATCCGCCGTCGCGATCTCGAACGCCCGTTCCAGCCCGAGCGGCGACTCGATCAGCGCGGTGATCCTTGCCGTCGGCACCTGATCCAGCACCCGGCGTACGTCGAGAGCGCTCTCCACCTTCGGCAACCGGATCCGGACCGCCGGTACCGCGGACAGCGCCGCCAGGTCATCGTCGATCCACGGCGTCCCCGGCGCATTCACCCGTACTTCGAACGAGCCGCCCGAACGCGCCGCGACCCAGGCCACCGCCCAGCTCCTCGCAGCAGCCTTGTCGTCGACCGGTACGGCGTCCTCCAGGTCGAACACCACCAGATCGGGGCCTGCAGCAACAGCTTTCGCGAACCGATCCGGCCTGTTCGCGGGGACGTAGAGGGCGGTGAGCACCTAGTGTCCCCCGTCCGAGGTTGCTTGAGTGATTGCGGTGGTCAGGTGCGTGCATCGCGGTGCTGGAGAGGCGTCCTCGATGCGGAGCATCGTGGATGCTTCTCCAGTGCCGTGAGGTGCACGCCTGGGCGTCGCAAGCGCCAAGGAACGTCGGGCGGGGGACACTAGACCACGCCGCGTTCCCGGAGTGCCGCTAGTTGTTCCGGGGTGACACCGATCTCGGCCAGCACGTCTTCGGTGTCCGAGCCGTGCGGACGGCCGGCCCACCGGATCGAGCCGGGCGATTCCGAGAGCCGGAAGAGCACGTTCTGCATCTGCACCGGACCACCGAGCTCCGCATCGTCCACCTCGACGATCGTGTTCAGCGCCAGGTACTGCGGGTCGCTCACGATCCCGCGGATGTCGTGCACCGGTGCGACCGCCGCCTCCGCCTTCTCGAACGCGAGCATGACCTCGTCCAGAGAGCGCGCCCCGATCCAGGAACCGACAGCCTCGTCCAACTCATCGGCATGCTCCGCCCGCTCCCGGCCCGTTCCGAACCAGGGCTGCGCGACCAGATCGGCCCGGCCGACCAGCGTCACCACCCGCTCGGCGATGCTCTGCGAGCTGGTCGAGACGGCGACCCAACTACCGTCGCCGGTGCGGTAGACGTTGCGCGGCGCGTTGTTCGACGAGCGATTCCCCAACCGGGGCTGGACATACCCGGTCTGCTGGTACGCCGTGATGCCGCCGCCGAGCATCATCAGGATCGGCTCGATGATGGCCATGTCGATCACCTGGCCGGCGCCCGACCGATCCCGCTCGCGCAGCGCCACCAGTACGGCGTACGCGGTCGCCAGGGCGGTGATCCCGTCGGCGAGCCCGAACGGCGGCAGGGTCGGCGGCCCGTCCGCCTCACCGGTGACAGCGGCGAATCCGCTCATCGCCTCGGCCAAGGAACCAAAGCCTGGGCGGTTCGACCAAGGGCCGACCTGACCGAACGCGGTCACTCGCGCGATCACCAGACGTGGGTTGGCCTCGAGCAGTACGTCGGGCCCGAGTCCCCAACGCTCCAGCGTGCCGGGGCGGAAGTTCTCCACCAGCACGTCGTTCGCGCGGACCAGGTCGAGGAAGACCTCGCGGCCCTGGGACAGATCGAGCGTCGCCAGTCGCTTGTTCCGGCCGAGGGTCTTGAACCAGAGACCGATCCCGTTCTTGCTGGTGCCGTGACCACGAGCGGCATCGGGCCTGGCCGGGTGCTCGATCTTCGTCACGTCCGCACCGAAGTCACCCAGGAAGGTCGCCGCCAGCGGTCCCGCGAACAGCGTCGCCGCCTCCAGCACCTTCACCCCCTGCAGAGGCGCGGGTCTCATCGGGCACATCTGATCATTGATCTCACCCCGCGCACCGGAAGCCGATCGTCTCCGAGCGGTCCAGTCCACCGCCGGTGAGCACCAGCTTGAAGCTCACTTCCGGCTCCTGCGGCCCACCGTCGGCGTACCAGTCGGAGCCCTCGGCAACGAACCAGGAACCACCCTTGAGGATGCAGAACCGGCTGCGTCCGTCGCTGTGCTCGCTCTCGGTCAGGTTCCACACCTGCGGCTCCGCGCGGGTGAACCCGTCCAGCCCGGCAGCGACCTGCCACTCGTCCTCGGTCGGCAGCCGCCCGCCACGCCACTCGGCGTACGCGCGCGCATCCGGCAGATCCACATAGGTGACCGGCTGGTCCTCGGTCCCCGGCACAGGAGCGCCATCAACCCAGTGCGCCAGGAACCGGTTGGCGATGAACGGCCGGTAGCCGGTCGCGCCGAGGAACTCCGCGTACTCCGCGTTCGTCACCTCCCGGATCGCCACAGAGATCCCGGAGAGCGCGATCTCCCGCGTCACCGTCTGCTGGTCGTGCAGGCGTGGCGGCAGCGGCTTCCACTCCTCCACGTACGGCGCCTCGTCGTACAGCCCGGTCTCGCGGCGGCGGTGCCGGACCGTCAGAACGCGCTCCCCCGCCGGCACCTCGACAACCGGTCCGATGTCAGCGCCAGACACCTCGGGAACGGCCACCCGCGCAGCAGGCGCCATCGGGAACGCGGAGTCGTCGACGTGCGGCCGGGACATCGTCCCGAGCCGGCGAGCGGTCGCGCGACAGGTCGATCCGGCCGTCGCGCCGACCCGGACGATGCCGGTGACACCCCGCCCCGGCACGACCAGATGCACACCGTCGTCGTCCGCCGTGATCGGCACGCCTGACGTCACGTCGTACCAGTCGCCGACCTGATCCTCCGAGCGCAGGACGATGCCGTCGAAGTCCTCGTCGTCACGGTTGATCAAGGTCCAGAAGGTGACGTCGGCCAGCTCGAACCGGGAGCCGAACACCCCGTGCTCACGGGCCTTGTCCGGGATCTCCGGCGTCAACGGGATCCAGTCACCGTTGATGAGAATCGGGGAGAACGCTCTCTGCGCCGCGACCATCCGGCGCAGCGTCGCCCGGTCGCGGGCGTTCCAGCCGACCCACGCGGAGAACACGGACTCCCAGACGAGCATGCCGACGCCGTTCACCCAGGCCGACTGCAACTCGTCGCTGTGGTCGCGGTTCCACCGGCGGGTGTGATGCATCATGTGCCGGCGTTCGAACAGATGCGCCCGCAGTACGCCGGGCGCCCGGGTGTCGGCGAACCACTGCGCCCAGGACAGCGCGTGATCGCCGATCCTTGCCATCGGCAACCGCGACTCGCCCTCGAACGCGACCGCCGGCTTCACCTTCTGCAGTGCCCGGGTGAAGGCCGGATCGCCTTCCTTCAACGTGTCCAGGAAGACGCCGTCGGCATCCAGTTCGGCAACCAGGGCAGCGAATTCGTCCGCGTCGGAGCGGGCCATCCGCCGCGTCCCGACATCCCACGGGTTGTAGTCGAGGAACACCTTCAGTCCATGCTGGTGCAACGAGGCCACCAGTTCCCGCAGACCGGGAACGTCACGGTAGAAGTCGAACTGGTTGCGGGAGTCGATCCCGATCACCGGGTAGGCGTGCCACAGCACCACCGCGTCGTACCCGCCGAAGTCTTCGATCCCGCACCGGACGAACTTCTCCGGGGTGAATCTGCCCGACCGCACGTCGTACAGCTGCTCGTCCCACAGCCAGACCAGCGCGACGGAGTACGCCGTCTGGGTCCACTCCCGACCGGGCACCTCGTAGTGCGACCCGTCGTACGGGGTCCGGTCGTAGGCGCCCATCAGCCACTCGGCGAGCTTGCCGCGCCAGCGGGGCAGGTCGGACGGGTCCTCGGGGGCACCGAGGATCTTGCCGTCGTCGAGGAAGGCGAGATCCGCCCGCAGGCCGAGGTCGACCTTGGCCGGGAGGTCGATCGGCCGGGGCACGAGAGGGTTCACAGGTATACCTCCGCGAAACGCGCGTCGATGGCTTCCCCGTGCGGCACCGATGGGATCGCTCCCGCCGTTTTAACGCTCAATGAAGCAGCAACGTTAGCGCGTCGGACCGCATTCGTCAGGTCGCGTCCTGTAATCGGGCCGGTCCCTGACGAAGCAGCTAATGTAGCCGCCAGCACGCCGCAGAAGGTGTCGCCCGCGGCAGTCGTGTCGACCACCTCGACCAGTACGCCGGGCACCCGGATCTCGTCCGCACCTCGGCTGAGGATCACCGCGCCCTCGGCCCCGAGCGTGACCACCGCGGCGGCCACGCGTTCGAGCAACGACCCGCCGACCGCCTCGGCCTCGGTCTCGTTCACCACCAGCAGGTCCACCCGCGCGAGCAGCTCGTCGGACAGCTCCGCCGCCGGCGCCGCGTTCAGGATGAAGTACGAACTCGCCTCGGCCGCTGCCTGGACGGTCCCGAACGGGATCTCCAGTTGGGACAGCACCACCTTGGCCGACCGGATGGCGTCCAGCGCTTCGGCGGAGAGCTTGAGCTCGGCGTTGGCCGACGGCGCGACGACGATCGAGTTCTCCCCGTCGGCCGCGACCGTGATGATCGCCGTACCGGTCGGCGTACCGGTGGTCGACACCAGCGAGAGGTCGACGCCCGACTCGCTGAGGGCCGTGCGCAACAACTCGCCGGACTCGTCCGCTCCGAGCGAGGCGACGAAGGCGGTCGACGCTCCGGCCCGGGCAGCGGCCACCGCCTGGTTCGCGCCCTTGCCGCCAGGACCGCGGGTCAGACCGCTCGCGAGAACGGTCTCGCCCGGTCGTGGGATCCGCTGGACCGGGAGTACCAGGTCCACGTTCGCGCTTCCCACGACTACGACGTCAGCCACGCTGGCCCACAATTGATGCCGCCTCCACAGTTCGTGCCGCCAGCTCGCTGATCGCGATCTGGTTCATTCCGGGCAGGCTGGTGGCCAGCCGGTCGTCCAGGGGACCGGACCACTCTGCCGGAACCCCGAGCACCGCGCCAAGTACCGCACCGGCAGTCGCGCCGGCCGAGTCCGTGTCCCAGCCACCCATCACCGCCCGGCTGATGCCGGTGCCGAAATCGGGGGCCGTCAACGCGTACGCCGTGAGCGCGCTGTTGTTGACCGAATGCACCCAGTGCAGGTGCCCGTACTCCGCGTGCAGCCGGTCCAGCGCGTCGTCCAGTTGATCATCGGCAAGGGCCAACCCGAACCGGACGGCGCGAGCGATCTCACCATCTGGAGCAACCGCCTCCAGCCCGGCCAGTGCGACCTCGCGTGGGTCGTCGAGCACCATCGCGGCCGCCGACATCGCGGCTACCCAGATGGCACCGTCCACGCCGGCA
This sequence comes from Kribbella qitaiheensis, assembly GCF_014217565.1. Lineage (NCBI taxonomy): Bacteria > Bacillati > Actinomycetota > Actinomycetes > Propionibacteriales > Kribbellaceae > Kribbella > Kribbella qitaiheensis. The sequence goes on along the minus strand of NZ_CP043661.1, from coordinate 8,074,894 downwards.
CCCGTGTGGCTCAGCCGCGCATCGGTCAACGCGAGTCGCGCCGCGGCCGTCCGATCGCCGGGGTGCACCCACCCGTAGACATCGGTCCGGATCTGCGCACCGATCCACTCCCGGAACGGATTCCTGATCGTTGCCGCGCGCAGTGGGTCGACGCCGTCCAGCAGGTTGCGATACGCCACCCGCTCGGCGGTGAACACGCGCCCGGCCGGCAGATCATTGAGCCAGGCCTGTGCGACATCCTCGGTCGTCAGGTCATCGCCATGCTTCTCGACCAACTGCAGCGCCAGGATCGCGAAGTTGAGATCGTCGTCCTCCGGCATCCCGTCGATCACCTCACGCAGGCTGGTCGGCTTTGACCGCCGGTTCCACGGCCAGCGGGCCTGTACGTCGTCCGGTACCCCGACCGCACTCACGTACCGCGCCAACGGCCACTGACCCGAACTCTGAAGAATCTCCCGGATCCCCTCCCGGGGAATTTTCTCCACCGGCTTCCCCAGCAAGTTCCCAGCAGCCCGCCCCAACCAGGCATTCAGCACGCGCCCATCCGACGCGGCACCAAGTACTGGTAGCTGCGGGATGGCCGGAGCCGCCCACTCGGGTATGTGCGTGTCCAGCTCGGCCAGCAACTCCCGCGCGAGCGCCCGCAGCTCGGCTCCCGCAGGCTTGTCCGAGGCGCCCGAGACCGGGGCGGTCGCCGTACCGCCGGCTCCTTGCCAGCGGGTCTCGACGTCGGTGACGTCAACGCCTTCGGCGCGGGACTGGACGAGCTGGTGCGGCAGCAGATCTTCCGGCTGCACCCAGGTCAGTCTCATCGACTAATTCTCTCCAACGTTTCACTGCGACGCGACCAGCGGCGCGCGTCGGACTCGTACAGTTCTGTCGCGACCGACGCCATCACCCGTCCCGGCAGCTCCAGATCCGTCCGGCTCGCCTCGGCGATCGTCGACGCCCAGTCCCCCGGTACGCCGGCCGCTCCGCCCAAGGCACCCGTGATCGCTCCGGCCATCGACGCGATCGAGTCGGCATCCCGGCCGTAGTTCGTGCCGCCGAGCACAGCCTGCCGCACATCGCCACCCGACACGAGGACGAACCCCAGCGCGACCGGCAACTCCTCGATGGCCTTGGTCCGGCTCGGCCGCCGCGCATCAAGCGATTGATTGCGATAGTCGGGACCAACCGTGTCGTACGGCTCGATCGCCTGACGCAACAGGGGAATCGCCTGCTCCCATTCCGTCACGCCATCGGCCGCCTCGACAACGGCCGCGACCGCGGCCCTGGTGCCGTCCTTGGCCAGCGCGAGCGCCTCGGCGACCGCCGACGCAGCTGTTGCCTCAGGCATCATTGCCGCCGCGACCGCGGCCGCGAACACCCCGGCCGCCTCCCGTCCATAGCTGGACTGATGCGCCCCGGCCAGATCGATCGCTTCGGCGTACGCCCCGGCGGGATCACCGGCGTTGGCGATCCCGACCGGCGCCACATACATCGCCGCACCGCAGTTCACGATGTTGCCGACGCCGGCCTCACGCGGGTCGTTGTGGCCGTAGTGCAACCGGGCCACCAGCCATTTCTCCGCGAGGAAGATCCGCTGCAGCAACAGGGCGTCGGTCTCCAGCTCGGGGATCCAGCGCTTCCCGGTTTGCAGCTTCGGCACCAGCGACTCGGCGATCGCGTACGCGTCCAGGTGCTCGCGGCGTTCGTCGTACACCTCGACCAGCGCGTGCGTCATCAACGTGTCGTCGGTGATGTGCCCGTCGCCCTTGTGGTACGGCGCGATCGGCCGTGCGTTGCGCCAGTCTTCGTACCAGGGACCGACGATGCCGGTCACCCAGCCGCCGTGCCGTTCCCGGATCGCCTCGGGGGTCCAGCCCTCGACGGCGCCACCGATCGCGTCACCGACCGCCGAGCCGACGAGGGCACCTACCGACTTGTCTTCGAGCACTGTGCTGGTCTTTTCAGGCATCAGCCGTTGACCTGTCCCCACCCGTCCGACAGCTTCTTGCCCAGCGTCGTCAGATCGATCTTGTTGGCCAGGAACGACTGCAGGGCCGGGGTGGCGATCTGGTCCTTCCACTTCGGGTAGTTCTCCACGCTCTGGAACGGCGCCTTGGTCAGCTCAGTGCCACTGGCCAGCGTCTGGGTCCAGCCGTTCTTGCCGCCGGTCGTCTTGGCGATCGCGTCGCGGGCCGCCTGTGTGGTCGGGATCAGCCAGTCACCCTGGCCGACCGCGGCGAGGTTGTCGGCCTTCATGAAGTAGTCGATGAACTGCGCCGCCTGCTTCACGTGCTTACCCTCGGCCGGTACCGACAGCGTCTGCGGGTTCGCGGCCTGCTTCTCCGAAGTCCCCTTCAGCGGCGGCAGCACCTCCCACTGGAAGCTCTTCGGGCCCTGCTCGACGATCTGCTGAGCCACGTAGTTGCCGGCAACAATCATTCCGTACTTGCCGCCGAAGAATCCCGGCAGGACGTCGGAAGCGCTCTGCGTCAGCGACGTCGGATCGATCGACTTGTCCGTGTACGCCATCGCGTGGATCCGCTTCGGCACCTCGAGCTCGGGATCGCCGACCTTCGCCTTGGCGTCGCGGCCGGTGCCGTCGAAGAACGCCGCGTCGAAGTTCATCCCGAGGTTCAGCACGGTCGCGGTCGGGCTCTTCAGTCCCCAGCCGAGTCCGTACTTACCGCCGGCCGTGAGCTTCTTGGCATCCGCCTGCAGGTCGTCCCAGCTCAGCGAGTCGCCGGTGGTCGTGATCCCGGCCTGCTTGAGCAGCGCGGTGTTGCCGAACACGACGTACGACTGGAGCAGCGTCGGCGCCGCGAAGGTCTTGCCGTCGCTCGAGACGCTGTCCCAGACACCTTGCGGTACGGCGTCCTTCGTCTCCTGACTCAGGTACGGCGAAAGGTCGGCAAGGTAGCCCTGGTTGGCGAAACCGGTGATGTCGGCCGACTCGTCATGGATGATGTCCGGCGCGGTGCCGCCCTGGAACTGGGTGACCAGCTGGTCGTGTACCGAGTCCCAGCTGCCCTGGACGTACTCGACCTGGATGTTCGGGTTGGCCGCGTTCCAGTCCGCGACGATCTTCTTGCTCGCGGCAACGGTGGTCTTCTGGAAGGCGAGGCTCTGGAACTTCAGCGTCACCTTCTCGGTCGACCCCGAATCACCGGAGCCGGAGCCGTTGTCGTCGTTGCCACCACAGGCAGCAAGCGTCACCAGGGCGCTCGCCGCCAGCAGCGCGGTCAGTACTTTCTTCATCTGCATCTCCTCAGGGGATCTCTAACCCTTGACTGCGCCGCTCAACAGGCCGGAAGTCAACCGGCGCTGAAGGAAGGCAAAGAACACAAGGCTCGGCACGGTGGCCAGGACGGACGCGGCCGCGAGGGGTCCGAACTGGACCTGGCCCTCGGCACCGACGAAGCGGGCGAGCACCAGCGGCAGCGTCTTGAGTTGGGGGTCCTGCAACAGGACCAGGGCGAAGAAGAACTCGTTCCACGCCGAGATGAAGGTGAACATCGCCGTCGCGATCAGCCCCGGCCGCAGCAACGGCATCACGATCGACACGATGGTTCGGACCCGGCTCGCGCCGTCGACGGAGGCGGCTTCCTCGAGCTCACGCGGTACGGCGGCGACGTACCCCTGCAGCATCCACAGGGCGAACGGCATCGACCAGACCGTGTAGACGATCACCACACCGGGGATCGTGTTCGTCAGGTGCAGCGGCCGCAGGATCATGAACAGCGGGATCACGATCAGGATCACCGGGAACACCTGGCTGACCAGGATCCACCCGTTCGTGATCGGCCGCAGCCGGCTGCGGAACCTGGCCAGCGCGTACGCCACCGGCAGCGACACGATCAGCACCAGCACCGTCGACGCGACCGAGATCTGCAGGGAGTTCAGCATCGACCGGACCAGCCCCTGCTCCTCCAGGGCATCGGTGAAGTTGGAGAAGTCCGGATGCTTGGGCAGGAACGACGGGTCGATGCTCGCGAACTCCTGCGGCGACTTGAGCGAACTCGAGATCAGCCAGAGCAGCGGGAACCCGAGGAAGATCAAGTAACAAACGACGGCCACGTACTGCGCGGCCCGGGTCGCCGGCCTGGTCCTCATGCCTCACTCCTCAGCCGGTTGCGGAGATAGAAGGCGAGGAACACGATGATGATCACGACCATCACGTCACCCATCGCGGCGGCCATCCCGAAGTTCCCGTACCGGAACGCCTCGTTGTAGGCGAACAGCATCGGCAGCATCGTCTTGCCACCCGGCCCGCCGGCGGTCAGCACGTAAACCAGGCCGAACGAGTTGAAGTTCCAGATCATGTCGAGGCTGGTGATCGCCACGATCACGGTCCGCAGTTGCGGCAGGGTGATGTTCCAGAACTGGCGCCACGCGCTCGCGCCGTCCACCGCCGCCGCTTCGTACAGGGTTCGGTCGATGCCCTGCAGACCGGCGAGCAAGGTCACCGTGGTCATCGGCATGCCGACCCAGATCCCGACCACGATCACCGCCGGCAGCGCGGTACTGAAGTCGCCGAGGAAGTTGATCGGGTGATCGGTCAGATGCAGGTTCTGCAGGATCTCGTTGACCGGGCCGTTGGTCGGATGCAGCAGCAACCGCCACATGATCGCGACGACCACCGGCGGCATCGCCCACGGGATCAACGCGAGGGTGCGGGCGACGCCGCGGAAGCGAATGTTCGTGTTGAGCAGCAGGGCCAGGCCGAGCGCGGCGACGAACTGCAGGATCGTGACCGACAAGGTCCAGATCAAGCCGATCTTGAACGACGACCAGAACAGGTCGTTGTGCAGCAGCTTGGAGAAGTTGCCGAAGCCGATGAAGTGGGTATCGACGTGCAGGCCGGCGCGGGCGTTGGTGAAACCGAGCGCCAGACCACGCAGCAGCGGGTAGACGCTGAACAACAAGATCGGCAGCAGCGCGGGCAGGAACAGGAAGATGGCCTCCCTGTTCTGCTTCGGCCTGCCGGTTGTCACGGTGCTCAAGGGGTTGACCTCCGCACGCTGAGCGTCGGCTGGACGACGATTCGCCGCGGGGTGCGGGTGTCGTCCTCGATCCTTGCCAGCAGCAACTCCGCGGCCCGCCGCCCTCGTTCGGCGGAACCGAGGTTCACGCTCGTCAGCGGTGGGAACGACTGCTCGGCAAGCTCACTGTCGTCCATCCCGACCACAGCGACATCCTTCGGTACTTCGAGGCCGTCGGCGGCGAGTTCGTGCATCAGCCCGACAGCCAGCAGGTCGTTGGCGGCGATCACCGCATCGGGGCGCCCGGAAGCGCCTCTCGGCAGCCCGGACAACAGCTCGCGAGCCGCCTCGCGACCGGCCGCGAAGGTGAAGTCGATCGCCTCGACCTCGGCCACCGATCGCAACCCGTTCGCCTTCATCGCCTCGGCGAAACCCTTCGCCCGGGCCGCGCCGGGAACAGTGTCGACCGGACCGTTCACGAACGCGATCCGGCGGCGGCCCTTCTGCAGCAGGTGTTCGACCGCGAGCAGCATCCCCTTGGGCGAGTTCGCCCGGATCGTGTCGACGCCCGCGCTCGCCGGAACATTACCGGCGACAACCACCGGTACGTCGCACTCGCGGATCGACTTGATCAGGTCGTCGTCGACGCGCAGCGGGCTGATCACCAGGCCGTCGGCGTACCCACGGGCCATCCCCCGCACCAGCGCGACCTCGTCGACGACATCGGGCCCGGTGGTGGTCACGACCAGCCGGTATCCGGCGGCGGAGACCACTTCCTCGACCGCCCGCATCATCGTCACGTAGACCGGGTTACCGACATCGGCGACGGCCAGCGTGAGCTGGAACGTCCGGCCGACCTTCAGCGACCGGGCTCGCGCATCCGGCACGTAGCCGAGCTGCTCGACGGCCCGCTGAACCCGCTCCACCATCTCCACGGTGGCCGGCAGCCCGTTCAGCACGCGCGACACCGACGCCACCGAAACCCCGGCCGCCCGGGCAACTCCAGCAATCGTCGGACGACTCACGCCGACCTCCTGTAATCGTTCTTGTAATCGTTTACAGAGCACACCATAAAACAGCGCGCCAGACCAGTCAACAAGCTGGTTCGGAGGTGGAGTTCCCGGGACCTCGGACAGCAACTGGGGACCTCGGACAAGTCATTTCCTGTCCGAGGTCCCCAGTTGCTGTCCGAAGTCGCCAGTTCTGGGCGTTACTCTTCCTGGTCGTCGGCGCCTGGGCGCTCGGCCCAGGGGGTCTCCTTGGCGGGGCGGACGACGATGAGCTTGTCACCCGCTGCCAGCACGGAGACGGACGACTCGTAGTACCGGTGGACCTTGCCGTCGCGGACGACGGAGACCACACGGTCCGGCACCGACGCAGGCGCCTTGCCGACCTCGCGGCCGAGCACCGGACGCTCGGCGACCTCCAGGCCCTCGCCGTACGTGAGCAGGTCCTCCATCACCTCGCCGAGGTTCGGGCTGACCGCGGACAGACCGAGCAGCCGGCCGACCGCCTCGGACGAAGTGACCACGGCGTCCGCGCCGCTCTGCCGCAGCAGCGGCACGTTGTCCTCCTCGCGGACGGCAACGACGATGTGCGCCTTCGGGTTGAGCTGCCGGACCGCCAGTGTGACGAGCACGGCCGAGTCGTCGCGATCCGTCGTCACGATCACCTCGCGAGCTGTCACGACCTCGGCCCTGCGCAGTACGGTCCGGTTCGTCGCGTCGCCGTGGAAGGCTGCCATCCGATCGTTGCCCGCGTCCCCGATCGCCGTGGCGCGCGGATCGATCACGACGATCTTCTCCCGCTGCACCCCGTTGCTGAGCAGGGTTTGCACCGCCGAGCGGCCCTTGGTCCCGTAGCCGACGACAACGACGTGGTCCTTCATGCGCTTCCTCCATCGAGTGTCGCGCATGACGCGGCGACCTTCGTTCGCCAAGACTTCCAGGGTCGTACCGACCAGCACCACCAGGAAGGAGATCCGCAGCGGCGTGACGACGAAGGCGTTCACCAGCCGGGCAGTGGGCGTCACCGGAGTGATGTCGCCGTACCCGGTCGTGGTCAGCGTGACAGTCGCGTAGTAGATGCTGTCGATGAAGCCGACCTGACCGTCATAGGTGTCCCTGTAACCGTCACGATCGACCAGAACGATGAGCACCATCAGGATCAACAGCCCCAGCGCGATCATCAACCGACGGAGCAGCTCCACCACCGGCGAGCGAGTGCTCGCGGGCAGGTTGACCAAGAGACCGTGCGGATTGCGACCGGTGGGCAGGGATGGCACGCGTCTGACGATAGGGCACCGGCGCCCGATCCACCGCATGCGACAGGCTCTGGTCGGACAGTGCAACAGTCACCATCAGATGACCGCTATCCTGCACCACTCTCGTCCGCATCCGGAGCCCCTCGACCGTCCGGAGCATCGCGACGTTCTCTGGTTGCACCATGCAGACAGCACGGTCCGCACCGAGCTCTCGAGCCTCCTGGATGACCCGGCGCAGCAGTTGGCTGCCCAGCCCCTGGTTCTGCCATCCGTCCTCGACCAGGACGGCCATCTCCATCGCTGTACTGCCCAGCTCCTCCCACGGAGCGGCAGTGGCCATGCCGACGACCGCTCCACCGACAGAGGCAACCACTGAGATGCCACCGGCCGGTGCGGACAGGTGCCTCGCCGTACGGGTGGTCAGCTTCGGCATGGGCACGTGATAGCGGCGCGCGCGGCTCTCGTACGAACAGCGCTCGTGCATGGCCACTACGGCCTCGGCGTCCGCGACAGTGGCTCGCCGGAGCTCCGGTACGCCGCTACCTGGTCGCGGGCCATCCTGTACGGCGGCCTGGTCGCGCTCGGCCAACCGGCCCGCGATCTCCACCAGGACATCGGCCCGGGCCCATTCGGCCGGGGTGTACTCCTCGAAGCCCTGCAGGTTCTCTAGTTCCTCGTCCACCGACATCGGGTCGTCGAGCAGCCGCAGTACGGCGCGGAGGTACCTGGTCGGGGCATCGTTCAGGACATCGGCCTGGCACGGGCGGACCGTCGTACGGACGCAGCCGGCTTCTGTGACCAAGGCGGTGAGGGTCTCGGCGGTCCAGCCGACGCCGGTGGAGACCACCAGTTCGTCGACGGCGCCGGACTCGGCGGTGAAGACCTCAAGACTGAGGATGTTGATCTCGTCGGCACCACACCGTGCTGCGAGTTCGGCCAGCGCTCCGGGCCGGTCGGCGAGTTCGGTCCTGATCTTCCAGAGCATGATGACGCCCTCCCTCGTGGAACACCCGTCGGACCCGAGACGGGGATCTGTCCACTGTGCGTGGGAGGTGTTGCCTGGTCGGGTCGGGGATGTTACACCCGCGTCAACCCTTGCGGCGGCGTGCGACCTTCGGCAGCCGGTCGGTCAGCTTGGGCCGACTGGCGGCCAGTTCCGCCGCGTTCTCGCGCCGGTCCAGGTCGGCGTGCCGGAGCAGCTCCGGGTACGACGGCTGTGGCACCGGCGGGTAGGTGGTCACGATCGCGTCGCCGCTGAAGACGAAGAACACCGCCTGGCCGTCCTTGATCACTTTCAGCAGGGAACCGTCGCGGACAGTCAGCGCGTGCTCGAACGCCTTCTTCCGGGCAGAGCGCTTCGCCAGCGCCGCCTGGACCGCCTGCTGCGCCGGTTCGCGGCCGTGCTTGACGGCTTCGAACGCCATCGGCCCGTACCGCACGCCGTACTTGACCATGTTCTTCGCCAACCGACTCCGCCCACCTGCCATACAACCGACTGTACTGACTCAATGGGCGGTGGGGACTGACCCACCGGGGCGGTGGGGTGGGAAATGGATCAAACACTGCCGGGTCGGCATGCAGCGTTGGGCGCTGTCGGGCACCATTGGGCGAGTGACGGTACCTACTCCGCGCCGGCCGATCCTGCCGGGTAACAAGCTGTTCGACTCGCTGCCCGGCGCCTCGGACCCGGCGGCGATCGCCGAGGTAGCGCACCGGACCGCGGAACTGCTCGTCCGTGGCGCCCGGTCCACCGAGGACGCGGAGGTGATCGCACGCGTGGTGAAGCTTGCCGACGACTACGGCCTCGACGAGCTGGCCGACCTGTGGTCCGACAGCCCCTCCGACTCGCTACCGGGCACGCTGTGGCGGCTGTACCTGCTGCGCTCCTGGGTGCACTCGCACGCCGAGGAGGTGTCCCGGGAGTACGCCACCGGCCGCGAGTACGCCGAGGTCCACGCAGTGGTCGCTGGTGTCGCCGACCCGCCCGGCCCCACCGAGGTGCGGGAAATGGTCGACGCCGTACTGCGGGGCGTCGCGACCGGCGATTTCGCCACCACCCTGGATCGGGCCGCCGCCTTCGCCCGGATCGTGGCGACCGGCCGAGCCCATCTCGCGGACGACGGCCACGGGCAGGTCCTGTCCGCCTCGAAACTCGTCGAGATGGCTGACCAGCTCCAGACCGCGGCGCGGACCGAACGAGCCGGGCAACTCTGGTAACTCGCTGGTAGTCCGGCGGCGTCTCTTGCATCCTGCGTTTCGGGGTGCTATGGCGCTAAAGCTCAATAGGACAAGGTGTTTGCGGACCGGTTAGGCTGAAGGCATTCAAAGACCGGGTTATACTGATGAAGGTGTCGGGCCGCGGTAGCCCCGGGTCCCAAATATAGCCGCTTCGAGCGGCCTCGCGCCGTGAGGCGCTTCCCGGTCCGACGCCCCAAACTTTCCCCTCCTCAGACGGTTGCTGGCGGCAACCACGGCGAAATGTCGTACCGGGCAGATCCGGTTACTGGCACGATGGCGGCAGGCCTGGCCGGCCGCTTCGTCTGGGAGGTACCTGTGCTGGACGCGCTCGGACTCGACGACTCCGAGGAGCTCGCCTACCGGGCGCTCGTCGAGGTGCCATCGTACGACGCCGCCGGTCTCGCCGAGCGGCTGAGCTGCCATCCGCTCGACGCGGCCAGATCACTGGCCGCGCTCGAGACTCTCGGCCTCGCCGCCCGCTCGAGCAGTGGCACCGACCGGTACGTCGCCTCGCCTCCCTCGGTGGCGCTCGCTGCGCTCGCAGTACAGCGGGAAGAAGCGTTGCGGCGGGCCCAGCGCGAGATCGAGACGCTGACCGAGGTCTATCGCGGGACCGACACCGACCGCTCTGTGAGTGATGTCGTCGACGTCGTGCGCGGCCCCAAGGCCGTCGGGCAGCGCTTCACCCAGCTACAGATGTCCGCTCGCGAGGAGGTCCTCGGCTTCGTCAAGTCGGACATCGCGGTGGTCGCGCCGGAGGAGAACACGGCCGAGGACGCGGCCGTCACCCGAGGCGTCCGGTACCAGGTGCTGATCGAACGCAGCTCCTTCGACCGGCCGGGATACTTCGCGATCGCGTCCGACTCGATCCAGGCGGGTGAAGAGGTCCGGGTGGTGCCCGAGCTGCCGATCCGGCTGCTGATCGTCGACCGGCGGATCGCGCTCGTGGAGTTGCTGTCGGAGTCCGAGCGCAGCATCGGCGCTCTGATCGTGCACCGCAGCGGCATGCTCGATGCCCTGCTCGCCCTGTTCGACCGGCTCTGGCGGGATGGGATCCCGCTGATGCTCGGCGCCGACGGCAAGGTCGAAGGACCCCGATCCGGGGTTCCGGAGCTGGACGCCCGCATTCTCGGCCTCCTGCTGGCCGGCCTCACCGACCAGGCGGTCGCCAATCAGCTCGGCCTCTCGATGCGCACCGTGCAACGCCGGGTCCGGGCCTTGATGGACCGCGTCTCGGCCGACACCCGCCTCCAGCTCGGTTTCCACGCCGCCCGCAACGGCTGGCTCTGACCGCGGCGGTCAGGGGCCGGTCAGGGATAAACCCCCTACCGTCGCGCCCCGAAGGCGAGCACACTCGGGGGCAATTGATCGGCCGGGAGGGCGATGATCGGCATGGAGGGGAACGAGCACGCACAGGATTCTGTGGTGGTTGCCACCGACCTGGAGCGGACGTACGGCGAGGGCGACACGGCTGTGCACGCGCTGCGGGGAGTCAGCGTGCAGATCGAGGCCGGCAAGCTGACGGCGGTGATGGGGCCGTCCGGCTCGGGCAAGTCGACCTTGATGCACATCCTGGCCGGGCTGGACAAGCCCACCCCGGGCTCGGTGCTGATCGCCGGTACCGAGATCACCACGCTCGGCGACGACGCACTGACCAAGCTGCGCCGCGAACACATCGGCTTCATCTTCCAGTTCTTCAACCTGCTGCCGATGCTCACCGCGCGCGAGAACATCGTGCTGCCGCTGACCATCGCCGGCGAGAAGCCCGACCCGGAGTACTTCGACGAGCTGATCGCCCGGGTCGGACTCGCGGACCGGCTCACGCATCGCCCGGCGGAACTGTCCGGGGGCCAGCAGCAACGGGTCGCGATCGCCCGCGCCCTGGTGTCGCGGCCGACGGTGATCTTCGCGGACGAGCCGACCGGCAACCTGGACTCCCGCACCAGCAACGAGATCCTGCAACTGATGCGTGGCTCGGTCGACTCCTACGGCCAGACGACGGTGATGGTGACTCACGACGCCCGGGCGGCCGCGATGGCCGACCGCGTCCTGTTCCTGGCCGACGGGGAGATCGTCAAGGAGACCGGCCGGACCACCCAGGGCGAGATCCTGCAGATCATCGACTCGCTGGACCTGCAATGATCCGGTTCGCGTTGCGCGGGCTGCTCGGCCGGAAGCTGCGGACCGCGCTGACCGCGATCGGGGTCGTGCTCGGCGTCGCGCTGGTGTCTGGCACCTTCGTGCTGACCGATTCGATCTCGAGCGCCTTCGACTCGATCTTCTCCGAGAACTACAAGAACACCGACGCCGCGATCACCGGCAAGACCGCTTTCGACCTGTCGGACGACGGCGCCGGTAGGACACCACCGTTCGATCAGGGTCTGCTCGCCAAGGTGGCGGCGCTGCCTGAGGTCGGCGCGGCCGACGGCGCGGTCGCCGGTGAGGCACAACTGATCGGCCACGACGGCAAGGCTGTCGTCTTCGGAGGCGCCCCGAATCTCGGGTTCAGCATCAACACGGAACGGCCCGAGTTCAACACCCTGGCCCTGGTGAAAGGCGACTGGCCGACTTCCGGCCAGGTGGTGATCGACACCAAGACCGCCCAGGCGAAAGGCTTCGCGACCGGCGACACCATCGGCGTACAGGCTCGTGGTGCCGTTCAGCGGATGAAGATCTCCGGGCTGGTCGAGTTCGGGTCGGTGTCGTCGATCGGCGGCGCCACGCTCGCCGGTTTCGACCTTCCGACCGCGCAGCAACTCTTCGACAAGGCCGGCAAGCTCGACCAGATCCTGCTGTCGGCCAAGGACGGGACCTCCGGCAAGCAACTCGTCGACGCGGTCCAGAAGGTTCTGCCGACCGGCACCCAGATCCGCAGCGCCGACGACCAGGCCGCCGAGGACGCCAAGGGCACGTCGAGCTTCCTGACCTTCTTCCGGACCTTCCTGCTCGTATTCGGCGGGATCGCGCTGTTCGTCGGCTCCTTCGTGATCGCGAACTCGTTGTCCATCACGATCGCCCAGCGGACCCGCGAGTTCGCGACGCTGCGGACGCTCGGTGCCTCGCGTCGCCAGGTCCTGTACTCCGTAGTGCTCGAAGCGCTGCTGACCGGTCTGGTGTCCGCGATCGCCGGTCTCTTCCTCGGTCTGGGGATCGCCACCGGCCTGTTCAAGATCTTCGACGCCGCGGGCCTGACACTGCCCAACAACGGGCTCGTGTTTCGCACCCGGACCATCGTCGTCGCGTTGATTGTCGGCGTACTGGTCACCTTGCTCGCCAGCCTGCGACCTGCGTGGCGTGCGACCCGGGTGCCGCCGATCGCGGCCGTCCGGGAAGGCGCCAAACTGCCGCCGGGCAAGTACAACCGCTTCCGCCCGCTGGGTGCCGCGCTGCTCGCTGCGCTCGGCGTCGCGCTCGTGGTGGTCGGGCTGTTCGTCAACGGGCTCGCCACTGGCACGCTGCTCGGCCTACTGGCGTTCGGCGTACTGCTGATCTTCATCGGCATCGCCCTGTTCTCGGCCAGGTTGGTGCGGCCGCTCGCTGCCGCCTCGGACCCGATCGCACGGTGGTCGGTACTGGTCCTGACGATCCTGGTCTGGCCCCTGTTCTCTCTGCCGTACTGGCTTGTCCGCCGCGGGTTCTGGGGACCCGGATCAGGCTTGTCACGGGCTGGTGGGTTGGTGCTCGGCGCAGTACTGAATCCAATTCTGCTGGTGATCGTGGGCCTGATGGCCGTACGCCGGGCGATCAGCTCCTGGCGCCCGGAGTGGCCCGCGGAGTTCCCCGGCGTACTGAGTGATCGGCCCGCTGTCGGTATCGGCGGCCAGAACAGCCGGCGCGATCCGCACCGGACCGCTTCGACCGCGGCGGCCCTGATGATCGGGCTGGCCCTGGTCACGCTGGTCGCCACTCTCGGCGCGGGCATCATCCGGCCGTTCGAGGATGCCGTCGACAAGATCTTCAGCGCGGACTACGCGATCACCGCACAGAACAACTTCAGCCCGTTGCCACCGACCGTGGCCGCGGCGGTGGAGAGCGTCCCTGGGGTGGACGCGCTCTCGAGCGTGCGCGGCGGACAGGGCCAGGCGTTCGGCGAGACGATCCCGATCACCGGCGTCGACGATCAGGCGCCGGAGGTGGTCACCTTCGACTGGAAGTCCGGTTCGCAGGCGACCCTCGGCGAACTGGGTGCCGACGGCGCGGTCGTCGATGCCGACTTCGCCAAGAAGCACGGCCTGACGACCGGCTCGGAGCTGTCGCTGGAGACCGTGGCCGGCAAGACCCTGCCGCTACGCGTGCGGGGGATCTTCCAGCCGCCGGCCGGCGGATCACCGTTCGGCAACGTGACGATCTCGACCGAGGCCTTCGACGCCACCAACCCGCAGCCACTCAACCTGTACACCTTCGTCAGCCTCCAAGGTGGAGTCACCACCGCGAACACGGCGGTCCTCACGCAGGCCTTGAGTACGTTCCCGAATGCGAAGGCGCTGACCCGCGAGCAGTTCAAGAAGGTCCAGTCCGACGGCATCAAGAGCCTCCTCAACGTCCTCTACGTGCTGCTCGCGCTGTCGGTGCTGGTAAGCCTGTTCGGCATCGTCAACACCCTCGTACTGACGGTGTTCGAGCGGACTCGCGAGCTCGGCATGCTGCGGGCGATCGGGCTGACCCGGCGCCAGGTGAAGCGGATGATCCGGCACGAGAGCGTGATCACCGCGCTGATCGGTGCCGTGATCGGGATCCTGCTCGGGCTCGGACTGGCTCTGCTGCTCGCGGCCCGGCTGGACGAGATCAGCTTCGCCGTACCGACCGGCCAACTGGCGCTGTTCGCCGTCGTCTCAGTCATGGTCGGCATCTTCGCCGCGATCTGGCCGGCCCGTCGAGCCGCCCGCCTCGATCCCCTGGAGGCTTTGCAGTACGAGTGAGCTGTTGCGGCGTCAGGCGCTCACCATTCAGCCTCTTGTCGGTAACCTTCTAGAAGGCCGGGTGTCCCGTAAACCGTTCACGCTCGGCCTCTGACAGTCCGCCCCGACTCGACGAAGGGAACCCACCTCATGCGCCGCCTACCCCGCGCGCTCCTTCCGCTGGCCCTCACGGCCGGCCTGCTGAACCAGGGGCTAGCCACCCTCCCGGCCTCGGCTTCGGCCTCGGCTTCGGCCTCGATCTCGGCTTTGGGCAACCACCGTGACTTCGACATCCAAGGGCACCGCGGCGGTCTCGGCCTGACGGTCGAATCCACGATCGCGTCCTTCTCCCGCGGCCTCGAACTCGGCGTGACCACGCTCGAACTGGACGTCCAGATCACTCAGGACGGCCAGGCAGTGGTCACCCACGACCGCCAGGTCACCGGCAGCAAGTGCAAGGACACCGGGCCTTACACGCCGAACGACCCCGAATACCCGTACGTCGGCAAGTTCATCAACACGCTGACGCTGGCCCAGGTGAAGCAGCTCGACTGTGGCTCACTCCCCCAGGCCGGCTTCCCCGGCCAGACGCCCGACCCCGGCGCCCGGATGCCGGAACTGCGCGAGGTGTTCGACCTCGTCCACCGGTTCCACGCCAACGGGGTGAAGCTCAACGTCGAGACCAAGGTCGAGGCGGGTGCGCCCAGCCAGACCGCTCCGCGCGAGCAGTTCGTCCAGGTGGTCGCCCAGGAGATCCGCAAGGCACACATCGCCCGCCAGGTGACGATCCAGAGCTTCGACTGGGGCTCGCTGATGCGGATGCGCCAGGTCGCCCCGGAGCTGCCACTGGTCGCGCTGACGAACTACGACTTCCTGGAGACCGGCAAGCCCGGCAAGTCGCCGTGGCTCGGCGGGATCGACATCGACGACTTCGGCGGCGACCTGGTGAAGGCGACCAAGTCCTTCGGCGCCGCCGCGATCTCCCCGGTGCACGGGTTCCCGCAAAACGGCAAGGTCACCGACCCGTCATACCAGCCGTATGTCACCGCCGACATGGTGCGCTCGGCCCACCAGGCCGGGATGAAGGTCGTGCCGTGGACCGTGGACGACCCCGCGACGATGCAGTGGCTGATCGGACTCGGTGTCGACGGCGTCATCTCCGACTACCCGGATCGGGTCCGTACTGTCGCCGCAGAGGCCGGCTTCCGGCTGCCCCGCGCGTACGACGCTCCTCCGGTCCGGTCGCTGCCCACTGCTCACGCGCACAACGACTACGACCACCGCCGGCCGTTGCTGGACGCACTCGACCGCGGCTTCAACAGTGTCGAGGCGGACGTCTGGCTGATCGACGGTGAGCTCCGCGTCGCACACGACCTGGCTGACGCCGTACCGGGCCGGAACCTGGAGAACCTGTACCTCGAACCGCTCACCCAGCGGGTCCGGATGAACGGCGGTCAGGTCTACCGCCATGGTCGCGACTTCCAGTTGCTCATCGACATCAAGAGCGACGGGCCGACGACGTACGCGGCGATCGACAAGGCACTGCAAAAGTACCGCGGCATCAGCACCGTGTACGCGGGTGGCAAGGTGCGTCGCGGCGCAGTGACATCGGTGATCAGCGGCAACCGGCCGCTGGACATCCTGCAGGCACAGAAGATCCGGTACGCCGGTTACGACGGCCGGCTGTCCGACCTGAACTCCAAGTTGCCCGCATCGGTCATGCCGTTGGTGAGCGACAACTGGTCCAAGAACTTCACCTGGCGAGGCATCGGCGAGTTCCCGGCGGCCGAGCGGACCAAGCTGCGTGACATCGTCACGACCGCCCACCGCGCCGGCTACAAGGTCCGCTTCTGGGAGACCCCGGACGTCCGCGGCGCGGCCCGGGACGCCCTCTGGTCAGAGCTCACCGCGGCCGGCGTCGACAACCTCAACACCGACGACCTCCACGGCCTGGAGGACTTCCTCCGCGGCTAGCGCAACGGAACTTCCGATCCGGGGCTTCAGGGCTTGATTTCCGTGAGGGTGATGATGTCGTCACCCTCACGGAAGACCTTGCGCTGCTTCATCGCGCCATTGCCATCCCTCAGTTGGCGCTGGACCGCTTCCGCGACCGCGTCGGCCTCGCCGAGCTCCTCCAGCGCCGGAGCGACGTGCCGCTGGAGGAATCCCAGCAGCCCGCTCATCGGCAGGGGTCTGGCACGCAGTACGTCGAGACCGTTGCCTTCGATCCCGTCGCGAGCAGCGAGCCAGTACGCGGCCCGTAGTACCTCCGGCTCCAGCTTCGGTCCTAGCCCGCCGTCGTCGAGTGCGGTCATCACCAGCGCGCGGATCAGCGTCGCCAGCAACACCGTCTCGTCGATGGTGAGCGGTACGTCGCTGATGCGTACCTCCACCGTCGAGAGGTGCGAGGACGGCCGGATGTCCCAATAGACCATCCGCTCGTCCATGATGCTGCCCGAGGCGAGCTGCATCGCGACCAGAGCCTCATAGTGCTCGGCGGATTCGAAGTACGGCGGTGGGCCGGAGCAAGGCCAGCGGGACCACATGATCGATCGCCAACTCGCGAACCCGGTGTCGGCCCCCAGGTAGATCGCCGAGTTCGCTGTCAACGCCAGCAGCGTCGGCATCCACGGCCGCAGGTGGTTGCTGACCCGGACGGCAGCTTCCGGGTCCGGTACGTCGATGTGCACATGGCAGCCGCAAACGCCCTGCTCACGGGCCAGTAGGCCGTACCGCTTCTCCATCTCCTGGTATCGAGGCTTCTTCGTCACCGCCTGTTCGGCCTCGCCCGCCGGCGGCGCGGCTACCGCGCACAGCCGGGCACCCTTTTCGGCAGCGGCAACAGCCAGTACCGAACGCATCTTGCGGAGCTGACCATTCAACTCCTCGGCAGTGGTGCAGACCGGCGTGTTGATCTCCACCTGGGCTCTGGTCAGTTCGAGCTCCACGTCGATGTCGCCGGCCCCCGCCGCGACGGCCTTGCTGATCGGAAGCGGACGCCCGTCGGCGGACATCAGCAGCAGCTCTTCTTCAACGCCCATGGACGGCAGGCTCAAGTGACTCTCTCCTCGGTCAGGTGCCCTCACGGGTACCCGGTGAGGGAGCGCAGAAACAGTGCCCGGTCCGACGGGCGCCGGCCGCGGACGCATATGCTCTGCGACGTGAGTCTGCCGATCGTCACCGCTACCCGGTACGTGCTGCCGCTACGCGAAGGTGGTTCGTTGCCGGGTGTTGTCGAAGGCAACGATCTCGGCACCTACGTGCTCAAGTTCCACGGCGCCGGCCAGGGACCGAAGGCGCTGGTCGCCGAGGTCATCGTCGGGGAACTCTTCCGCCGGCTCGGCCTGCGGGTGCCCGAGCTGAAGCTGATGGAACTCGACCCGATGATCGGCAAGTCCGAGCCCGACGAGGAGATCCAGGACCTGCTGATCCGCAGCGCCGGACTCAACCTCGCCGTCGACTTCCTGCCCGGCTCCTTCGGGTACGACGGGTCGAGCGGTAAACCCGACGACGCGACCCAGGCCAGGGTTCTGTGGCTCGACGCCTTCGTGGCGAACGTGGATCGGTCCTGGCGCAACACGAACCTGCTCGTCTGGCACAAGAACCTCTGGCTGATCGACCACGGAGCCGCGTTGTACTTCCACCACTCCTGGATGTCCGCCGAGAAGTTCACCGGACTCCCCTACGACGCGAACGATCATGTCTTCCGCGACATCGCTCCCACCGTGCCCGGCGTCGACTCGCAGTTGGCCGCGGAGATCACCCCAGAGCTGTTGACCGAGGTGATCGGGCTGGTGCCCGACGAGTGGATCTCCGAGGGAGACCGGGAACGGTACCTCGGCCATCTGACCGCACGGCTGGCTGACCGGTCCGCCTGGCTGCCGGGCGGTGCGGGATGAATCTCGTTCCGTTCGACTACGTCATCCTCAGGGCGGCCCCGCGGATCCAGCGTGGCGAGTTCGTCAACGTCGGCGCAGTGCTCTACTGCCGCGCGCTGGACTTCCTCGGCGCCGCCTGGGACGTGGAGCCTTCGCGCTTGAAGGCACTCGACCCGGCCGTTGACGTCGACGTCGTCTGCGCATCGCTCGAGCACATCCGCGCGATCTGCGCCGGCGATCCCGACGGCGGTCCGGCGGCGACCACCCGGATCGGCGAACGCTTCCGCTGGCTCGCCGCACCCCGCAGTACGGTCGTGCACCCGAGCCCCATCCACAGCGGCCTCACCAGCGACCCCACCGCCGACCTAGACCGCTTGGTCGACGCCTTCGTCCGCTAGATCTTTGGTCATGAAAACGCGGCTGGTGCCGGGTGGGTCACAGGCCACTTCACCCACCACCCGCCAGCCGTACCCTCGTGCCCCGAGTTCGAAGTTGTTTGACAGTGGGCGGTGTTCAGGTGCGTGCATCGGGGTGCTTGAGAAGCGTCCTCGATGCGAAGCATCGTGGATGATTCTCAAGTGCCGCGAGGTGCGTGCCTGGGCGCCGGTCCACGTCAAAGAACTTCGGACTCGGGGCACTAGCGACGCCATCCGACAAAACGCGCTCGGTTACCCCAGCGCTGCCGACACCACGTCGCGGGCCTCGGCGAAGACCTCGGCGAGGTGGTCCTCGCCCTTGAAGGACTCGCCGTAGATCTTGTAGAGGTCCTCGGTGCCGGACGGGCGGGCGGCGAACCAGGCCGACTCGGTCGTTACCTTGAGCCCGCCGATGGGCGCACCGTTCCCGGGCGCGCTGGTCATCCGGTCCAGGATCGGCTCGCCGGCCAACTCGGTCGCCGTGACCGCGTCCGCGGACAGCGCCGACAGCTTCGCCTTCTGGTCGCGGGTCGCGGGCGCATCGACCCGCGAGTACGCCGAGGCGCCGAACTTCTGCACCAGTTTCGCGTGCGCCTGCGACGGGGTCTCGCCCGTCACCGCGGTGATCTCGCTCGCCAGCAGGGCCAGCAGGATGCCGTCCTTGTCCGTGGTCCAGACCGTGCCGTCGAAGCGCAGGAAGCTCGCCCCGGCCGACTCCTCACCACCGAAGCCGACCGACCCGTCGATCAGGCCCGGTACGAACCACTTGAAGCCGACCGGCACCTCCCAGAGCCGCCGGCCGAGATCGGAGACCACTCGGTCGATGAGCGAGGACGAGACCAGCGTCTTGCCGACCGCCACGTCCGGACCCCACTGCCGGTTGGCGAACAGATAGGAGATCGCGGCCGCCAGGTAGTGGTTCGGGTTCATCAGGCCGGCGTCGGGCGTGACGATGCCGTGCCGGTCCGAGTCGGCGTCGTTGCCCGTCGCGAGGTCGTACCGGTCCTTCTGGGCGACCAGCGAGGCCATCGCGTACGGCGAGGAGCAGTCCATCCGGATCTTGCCGTCGTGGTCGAGCGTCATGAACGACCAGGCCGGGTCGACCCGCGGGTTCACCACGGTCAGGTCGAGGCGGTGCCGTTCGGCGATCGCCGCCCAGTAGTCGACACTCGCGCCACCGAGCGGGTCGGCGCCGATCCGGACTCCGGCAGATCGGATCGCGTCCAGGTTGAGCACGGATGGCAGGTCATCCACGTAGTGGCCGAGGAAGTCGTAGTCCCCTGCCTCCGCCCGGGCGGCTTCGAACGGAGTACGGCGTACTTCGCGGTTGCCGCCGGCGATCAGCTCGTTTGCCCTGTTGGCGATCCAGCCGGTCGCGTCGGAGTCGGCCGGGCCACCGTGCGGCGGGTTGTACTTGATGCCGCCATCGCGCGGCGGGTTGTGACTCGGCGTGATGACGATGCCGTCCGCCCCCGCGCCCGCGCCGCGGTTGAGCCGCAGGATCGCGTGCGACACGGCCGGCGTCGGGGTCAGCCGGTCGGCGCTGTCCACGAGCGTCTGGACGTTGTTGCCCGCAAGCACCTCCAGCACCGTCCGCCAGGCGGGCTCGGACAGGCCATGGCTGTCCCGGCCGACCAGCAGCGGCCCGGTCGTCCCCTCACCGGCCCGGTACTCGCAGACCGCCTGCGTGATGGCCAGGATGTGCGCCTCGTTGAAGGCTCCGTCCAGGCTCGAGCCGCGGTGGCCCGACGTACCGAAGACGACCTTCTGAGCGGGGTCCTCGACGTCCGGCGTGATCCCGTCGTAGGCAGCGAGCAAGGCGTCGACATCGACGAGGTCCTCGGGCTGAGCGGGCTGGCCTGCGCGTGGGTGCATGTGCTCATGCAACAAGCCTTCGGGCCGGTGCACAACTCCATCAGGGGTGGCGTGCACAACTTCGCCGTACGTTGACGACGGTTTTCAGCTCGGGTACGGCGTGAGGAGCTGGTCGACCGGCGCATAGTCGTCGGTCAGCAGCGGCGCGTCACCGACGAACGCCCGTACTGCGGCCGAGTCGTCCAGCAACTCGGCCCGCTGCCCCAGCCGCGCCCGGATGGCCGCCGCCGGCAATGGCTGCTCGGAGGCGATCAGGACGAAATTGCCGCCGTCCCGGCCGGTCAGCTCGGCCGCCTTCGCGATCACCCCGACGTACGCGAACTCGGCCGCGACCGTCCGGATCTCCGCCTTGAGGAACGCCTGTGGCCCGTAGTCGATGATGTTCGCCGTGTAGATGCCGCCCGGACTGAGCACCCGGCGGATGTCGGCCACGATCTCGCGCGTCGTGAGGTGCCAAGGCACCGCGATACCGCCGAACGCGTCCATGATGACCAGGTCGCGACTGTCGGCCGGCTCGGACCGTACGCCGAGGCGCCCGTCGCGAATCCGGACATCGAGCTCCGGCGGACCCGGCTTGGCGCCGAGCTCCGACTTGTCGACCTCGATCACGCCCGCGTCGATCTCGTACACCTTGTTCTGGCTGGCCGGTCTGGTGGCCGTCAGGTACCGCGGCATGGTCAGCCCACCCCCGCCGACATGGAGCGCGTTGACGGGCTGCCCGGCCGGCCACTTGGCGTCGATGACGGTGACGAAGTTCTTGATGTAGTCGAACTCGAGAAACGTCGGGTCCGCGAGGTCGACGTACGAATGCCTGAGCTGGTCCAGGTACAACGTGCGCCCGCTGGGACGCGCCGGATCGGCGACCACGCGCGCGCAGTGGTACGCCGTCTCCACCTCGCACGGCCTAGGCGCGACGAGGGTCAGCCCGGTGCCGATCAGCGCGAGCGCGAGCGGTCTCGCCGCCGCTTTGAAGCCGCGAAGGTAGATCGTGAGCGCCCCGCCGCCGACCACCAGCAGCCCGCCTAGACAGAGCACGATCACGCTCGTCGGCACCTTCGCCACGAACACGAAGCCGGTCAGCACAGTGCCCGCGATCGCACCGACAGTCGCGTACGCCGAGAGCCGTCCGACCACGGTGCCGGTCTGGCTCAACGTCTGGAGCCTCAGCTTGGTCACCATCGGCGTCACCGCGGCCAGCAAAGCCGCCGGAACGAACAACGCGGCTGCGAGGGCCAGGAACACCACATTGCTGTCCCCACCGCGAACGGCCTCGCCCGTCCACCGCACCACCGGCAGGATCAGCAGTACCAGCGCCCCACCGAACGAAATCAGCGGCCCCAGCGACCTGATCGGCGACACCGCATCCGCGAACTTCCCGCCGAATGCCGCCCCCGTCGCGATCGCCGCCAACGCGACTCCGATCACCGCCGTGTTCGTCTCCAGCGTCAACCCCAGATACGGCGCGACCAGCCGCAACGACACCAGTTCCAGCACCATCACAGCCGCCGAACTGACCACCGCCAACCCCACCGCAACCCGATCCCCGATCCCCCGCCCACCGCCCCCCTCAACCGCCATCTCACTCACCACCCCACCCTAGCCACGCCCCACCCACCCCCACCCGCCACTCACTCCCACCTGTGGACAACTGCCGCAACTCCGCCCTCCCGAACCGAGCTCGGCTTCCCCTGCCCTCCCACGCCTTCCCTAACCGCCACCCGCCCACCAACACCAAGCCTCCCCTCGCCCGGCTCGACCTCCCCCACTCCCCCGCCTTCCCTAGCCGCCACCCGCCCACCATCAGCACCAGGCCTTCCCTCACCCAACAAATTCCCTTGTGGACAACGGTGATCAAGGGGTCAAGGACCCGTACTTTCCCTGGCATGAGCAAACGACTAGTCATCTTCTGTTCCGACCTCATCAACGCATCCGGCCCACAGACCCCCGACGACCTCGGCCGCCAAGTCCTCGCCGCCGGCCTGACCAAATCGACAAACCCCGTCACCATGATCCGCACCGCCCTGCGCCAGTCGCCGGTGATGGTGCAGCTCCCCGACGGCCGCTTCGACTCCGCCCGCCGAATGCTCGACGGCGTCGCTCTCACCCATCGCGTCCGCTTCGCCACCAAAGGAAGACAGGTCCTGTACGCCGGCCCCGAGCTCTCCGTCCTCGACCAGGTCCTCGTGCACGAGGGATCCCTCGCCCTCACCGCAGGCGGCGCCATCACGTCATCACTCGGCGAGTTCGGCGGCTGGTGCGGTCCACCAGACTGGCTCCCCGACGTCCCCGCCGATTCCCTCCTCGCCTTCCGCTTCCGCAACGGCCGACTCGCCGTCGAGCCAGTCACCCACGAGCCCTCCCTGAAGAGCTCCGAGGTCGAGCGCCTCCGCCTCGTACTCCGCAGATTCCTGATGACCACTGACAACCTCGACCATTGGCGCAGCCACCACACCCTGGGCAAGGTGATGCTCCGCGCACTCGCGGAAGTGCCGGACCTACTGCTGGACCCACTCCCGCCGCTCGACGAAGTCCTCCAACTAGGCGACGAACGCTGGGGAAGAGACTGGCCCGTCGAATCAGTAGAAGGTCACCACGATGGCCAACGAGTCGTACTGGACGACGTACCAAGCGCCCTCGCAGCAGCGCTGCGCCGCGACGCCGACCGCCTCGGCGTCACTACCGGCGAACTAACCGTCCTGCTCCTGTCAGCCGCGACCTACCGAACCGCCATGCCCTGCCGCCACGACGCCCAATCCGCCTACCTCAACCCACCCTTCTCCAACTACCCCGACCCCGACAACCGCCCCTACGCCTACGCCCCAGAAGACCGCGAAGACGAGCCACCCAGCAAGGAAGATGAAGTGGGAAACCCCGACCACACCGGCCCCGGAGACGCAGAGGAAAACCCCGAATCCGATCCTCCGGCCAAGCCCGACGGCAGTGACGACTGCGAGGACTCAGACGATTTCGAGGAAGTCTGGATCGACGACCTCCCCGACGCTGTACTAGCCCTCAAACGACGCCCCGAATGACCACCAACGCCAATGCCAGTACGTCAGCCCCGGTCGAGCTGGGCGATCAGCGTCTTCGGCGCGATCTTGCGGAAGGCATCCTCGACGATGTCCTCGAGCTGCTCCCAGTTCACACCATCGACGTCGAGGTACACCCCGAGCCAGCCGCGATGCCCCACGTACGGCGGCCGGAAGAAGTGCTCAGGATCGGCCGCGATCAACGCCTCCTGCGCGCCCTCGGGAGCCGCGCACCAGAAACCCGTCCGGTCGTCATGATGCTGATCAGCGAACATCACGAACGTCTTCTTGTCCCGGACGAACCAGGTCGGCTCCCCGTGACTCAGCCGCTCAGTCGTCTCCGGCAGCCTCAGGCAAATCCCCCGCAACCGCTCCAACCCGTCCACAACCCACCTCCATCACCGTCGACCATCCGATCCGATCCCATCACCGTCTACCGACCGAGCACCACCGCGCCCGCACCACCCCGGCCCCACCACCGCGCCTGCACCACCGCCCGCACCACCCCGGCCGCAGCACCGCGCCTGCACGACCGCGGCGGCATCAGCGCGACGCCCGTCAGCGCCGTGGCCCCGGAGCGACCACCCCTGCCTCGTACGCATACACGACAGCCTGCGCCCGATCCCTCAGCTCCAGCTTCATCAAGATCCGGCTGACATGAGTCTTCACGGTCTGCTCCGCAAGCACCAGCGTCGCCGCGATCTCCCGATTCGATTGCCCCCGCGCGATCAATCGCAGTACGTCGGTCTCGCGCGGAGTAAGACCGCCCGCAGTAGCAGGAAGAACAGGCTGCATCCGCGCGAAGTCCTCAACCAACCGGCGAGTGATCGAAGGTGCGAGCAACGCATCCCCCGCCGCCACGACCCGGACGGCGGCAGTCAGCTCATCCGGAGAGGAATGCTTCAGCAGGAACCCACTCGCCCCCGCGCGCAACGCGTCGTACACGTACTCGTCCAGATCAAAGGTGGTGAGCATGATGACCCGAGGCGGCTTCCCCGGCGCGACGCCGGCAAGGATCTGCCGGGTCGCAGCCAGACCGTCAAGCACCGGCATCCGCACATCCATCAGAATCACGTCCGGCACCAACTGCCCGGCCAACTCGACTGCCTCGGCTCCGTTCGACGCCTGGCCGACAACCTCGAGATCCGACTGCACATCCAGCAGCGCGCTGAATCCAGCCCGAACGATCTCCTGGTCGTCAACCACCAGCACCCTGACCGTCACCTGTCCGCCCCCTCGCCAATCGGGATGGCCGCCTCCACCAGATACCCACCATCCGCAGTGGGCCCCGCGTGCAAGGTCCCGTCCACCAATGCCATCCGCTCACGCATCCCGATCAACCCTTGCCCACTGCCAGGCGCAATCGGTACGCCAACCAGGGCCGGCCCGTTCACCACCGTCAGCCGCAACTCGCCATCGATCACCCGAACAGCCACCTGTACGACGGCCTTCGGCGCATGCCGCACCGCGTTGCTGACCGCCTCCTGCACGACCCGATAGGCGTTCAGCTCCACTGCCGGATCCAGCCCAGCAGGAACCTCAGCCTCCAGCCGCACATCAGCACCGGCCCGCCGCGTACCAGCCACCAGATCCTCCAACTCCCCCAACCCAGGCTGCGGCCCGAGCTCGCGAGCTTGGACGTCAGCGACGACCGAGGTAGACGTGCCGGGTGCGCTAGGCCTGGTGGCGTCTTCGCGCAGCAGACGAAGTACGCGGCGCATCTCCGTCAACGAAGACCTGGCGTCCACCGCGATGCCGGCGAACTCCTCGCGTACGTCGTCCGACAACCCAGCCAGTCGATGCGGCGCACTGTCGGCACGGACCACCACAACCGAAAGGTGATGGGCGACGACATCATGCAGCTCACGCGCAATCCTGGCCCGCTCCTGCCAACGCGCCCGCTCTGCCCGCTCGTCCGCGGTGATTCCTTCCTGCGCGGCCAATTGACGTCTGGTGTCAGCTCGCGACCTCAGCAGATCTCCAACGACCACTGCGACCGCCGAGAAGACCGCCATGGTCACGAGCCCGGGCCAACTACCGCGATCCGGCGCCATCAGCATCGCAACGATTCCGGCCAACTGAGTGACCACCCACCAGCCACCCAGCTCGCGACGCGACGCCCCCCGAGCCCCAACGATCGCCAGCCCACCGGCGATCCCGAAAACACTCGTCACCGGCCACGGCCACGCCTCATCCGACGACACCGGCACACTCACCACCGCAACCATTGCGGCCACCACCAAGGACACCGGAACACTCGCCACCGGCCGTACCCACGCCAGCGCCAGCCCGACCCCCCGAGCAACCCCCAACGCCAACGCCGCCCCCACCGGAATCCGGTAGTGCTGCCCCAAATCCGCCGCAGTCAGCACAACCACCACCCCGACCGCCACCCCAGCCGCCCACCCACCCCACCCAGCCGGCCACCCATCCCGCTTGGCCGGATCATCCAGGGAGCGCAGATCAGTGGTCACGACCCGACCCTAGAACGCACCCGGCTCCACCCCGCCGACCTGCAACAACTCCGCCAGCGCGCCGGCCCCTGTACCGCACCACCACGACGCCACCCCCCGCCCTGCCACTGCAGTCCCCCAACCCCGCCCTCGCCGCCCTCGCCGCCCTCGCCGCCCTCGCCGCCCTTGCCGCCCTTGCCGCCCTTGCCGCCCTTGCCGCCCTTGCCGCCCTTGCCGAGGGGATCATGCATTGCGACGTACGTTCCTGGTTCACGAGTGGGCATCAGATCTGCTGGGTCCAAGAGTAGAAGAAGAGAATCCCTCCGACCGAGAGCAAAATAGTTGCCGGGAGCACCCACCATCCGACCGCCGATCCGTACATCCGCCGGATCTCCGCAGCATGCAGGAGCGCGAGCCCCCGCAGCACAAACGGAATCATCACGATGATCGGCAAGGCGATCGCGGCATGCACCATCCACGCTCCGGCCTTGGTCGGCCCACCCCATGTCCCCGGTCCGAACGGCCCGTCCTCCACGAACCCGTAAAACGGACCACGAACGACCGACAACACAAGAAGCATCAGCAAGAACAGGCTAAGAAGCCCGAACACCACACTCAAAACGCCGTGCACAAAGCAGTTGACCCTCCCCGGCCGACGAAGACGCACCGGCTCCGCCGACCCCAGATAGCCGGCCATCCGACGCCACCGCACCTGCACCGAGCCCAACCGCCCGCCCACCGACTGCACCACCGCCACCACGCCAACCCCAACCAGCCCCACCCCATACCCAGCCCCCCGCACCAACCGCACCCCCACCACCCGCCGACCAGCCCGCGAGTCACCGGCATACGGCGAACCGACACCTGGCTGCGAGTTACTGGCGTACGGCGTATCGGCCTCTACCTGCGAGGCGTCTGGGTGCGCTCCTGGCTGGATGGCGTTGGGGTGCGGCGCACCTGCGTCCGGGGTAGCGCTGCTTGGGGTGCCTGCGGGCAGGTTGCTGGCGGACGGGTGACCGGATTGCGGTTCATCGATGGGGGTGGGGCGCGGGTGAATGGCGTCCGTCATGGCTCTCTCCTTGGTCTCAACAACTGAGATAGAGCCTAGAAAGCAGCGCGCCTTCAGACGTCCAGCCAGGGAGCCAAATCCGACCCCCTACCCCGGTACCGGGTCGACTGTGATCTAGGTCACAGTGACCACGGTCTGTGTCTCAGCGTTACACGGTCAGTGCCGATAAGTGTCAGCGGCCAAGCCGCGCCAGTAGTTGCCAGCGGCGCCGCGCCCGACAGGAGGTTCGGACCAATGCGTATTCGGAACCTGGCGGTGACCGCCACGCTAGTCCCGGTCCTGATGCTCGCAGGCTGCGGCAACGGCGACTCATCCGACGTCGCGGCGCAATCACCCGGCGCGCAGAAGGCAGCCAAGCACGGCCTGACCGACGCGGTCGCGGACGGCTCCGCCCAAGTGGAGGGTTCGCCCGAATCGGACGACCCGGTGGTCAACGCCTACTACAACTACCGCGTCGCCTTGGACGTGATGATGCGAAGCGGCGGCAAGTCCACCAAGCAACTGGTCCCGGTCATGACGACCAACTTGTACAAGGCGATCAGCCAGCAAGCGAAGTACTACCGCGGCAAGCGACTCCACAACACCGGCGTCACCACTGTCCTCTGGGCCAAGAGGACTCTGCTGGCCAACGGCGTCATCGTCCGCGCCTGCTACGACACGAAGAAGGCCACCACCGTCGACTCTAAGGGCAAGACCGTCCTGCCAGCCAAAACCCCGACCCGCTGGCTAGACGAGATGCGCGTCGAACTGGTCCAAGGCCGCTGGGTAGTAGACGGCGGCCGCACCACCCCCGTGAAGTGCTGACCGCACACTCCTGATTGACCGCACTCCCCACTGACCGCACTCCCCCATCGCCCCCGGCGACGGGCCCCAGACGACTCCGATCCGCCGCCCACTTCGGGCACACCTCGCGGCACGGAGCCAACTCGCAGCGCGGAGAGCACACACCCCTCGCTCTCCGCGCTGTCTGTTTCCCCACTCCACTCGTCGCCGCACCAGCCGACCCGGGTTCTGACCTCCGCAGGCAGACGAACCAGTGGATCAGGCCCGGCCGTTCTCCACCCGCCACTAGGCGCATGGGTGAGCAGGCGCCCTCCAGCCTCCCACTCGCCGATGGACGCTTGGCCGGGTCAGGCGTGGCAGTTCCCCAGTCACGGTTGAATGCTTGGGCGGGTTAAGCGCGGCGGCTTTCTCTGCGAATCAGGGCTTCTACTGCGGCGCGGAGTTCGGCGTCGTCGGCGGGGCCGGACCAGACGATCACGCGGGCCTTGCCGCCGAGCTTGTCGGCGACCAGTTGGCGGGCCGGGGTCGGGTCGCCTTGGTTGAGGAGTACGACCAGGCGCCGGCCGTCGCGCTGAAGGCGATCGAGCAACGGCGGCAGCGTGGATCCGTGGAACAACCCCGGATCGCTCTTGACCTTCGTCTCGATCATCACACCGCGCCCGCGAACCACCAACAGAAAGTCAGCACGATCCCGGGTGAACTCGCGATCGTGGTAAACCCGCGCCTTCGGCCAAAGCCGCTGCAACGCGAGATCCACCTCGGCGTCGTACCGCGCGGACAGTCGGCTCACGCGGGAACTCGTACCCCGAGGCCGCAGCTCTTCAGGCGCACGCCGCCCTCGACGCCCAAGGAATGGCAGGAGCCAGCGGTGGAACCTGGTGTCGATCATTGGCGGACCCCCTGGACCTAGCCCGGCACTCACTGAAATTCTCTCAGCACCCAAGGTGACGAGCCAGGCCAGAACCAACCCCGCCAACGATCGTGACCCCATTGCGACGAACCCGACGCCCCCCGCCACGAACCCCACCACCCGAAAGCCGCTGCCAGACTGCTCCGGCTGAAGGCTTCGGTCGACTTCGGCGTAGACCTCCGCAACCACGACACCTCCCGCACCACCACCTACGCAGACGCCACCTGACCCCAGCATCAACGGAGCACCCCTCCGCACAGGAGCGCCCAAGCGGGGCGCAAAGGCGCTGGCCGAAACAGGCGACGGCCGCGGGGCGATCTGTGGCCCGGGCGCCGGATCGTGCGGATGAAGTACGAGAACGGCGTACCACGAGTGCGGCTGCGCGGGGACCACAGTCACTACCCGATCGAGAGACTCGCCAGTCGCACCACGACCGGACGCCCCCGCCTCCGAGGGCGAGGTTGTTGCTGAGGGCAAGGGGTTATTGGGTTGCGAGGTGAAGCGTGGGCGGGTTGGGTGGTGGGGTTGATCTATGGAGGGAATGGCTGTGGAACCGGTGAGTGCCGCGGAGATTCGAGGCGGATTCGTCAACTCGACGAAGAGCCTGGTGAAGGCGATGACGCTGCCGCGTGACTTTGGTGAGCTGCCGTGGGAGTCGCTGGACTACCTCGGCTGGCGCGACCCCAAGGCACCCGCGCGTGCCTACCTCGTCGTACCGCGGGATGGTGGCGTGACGTCGATCGCGCTCGGAACCGCAGCGACCGGCAAGCCCCGGCGTGGTACCGGACTGTGCGACCTCTGCCACACCGCGCACCGAGTCATCGACGTCTCGTTGTTCGCGGCCCGGCGAGCCGGTTCGGCCGGGCGTGCGGGCAACACGGTCGGCACCTATATCTGCGCGGATCTGGCGTGCTCGCTCTACGTCCGGGGCCTGCGTGACCCCGAGGTACCGCAAGGCGAAACGGTCGCCTCCGGAGTCCGGGTCGATCGGCTAGGTCAGAGGCTCGACAGTTTCGTGAGCCGGGTACTCGCATAACCGCTTCCGATGACTACGCTGGACCCAGAGTCTGGGGCAGGCCGCCGAACCGGGAGTGAGACGCGATGACGGAGTTCAGAATCACGCACGAGATCCATGAGGTCCACCCGGACATCCGCGAGAAGCTCACGGCCACGACGATCGAGGCGATCAACGAGTCCAGCTCCCGCTCGGCCGAAGACGCGGCACTGGTACTGCGGAACAAGCTCGGCGAGATCGGCGTACACATGAGTGACACGGCCTGCCTGGCAGCAGTCGAGCGGATCCGCTCGGGCAAGTCCCTGCGATTCGAGATCGAGCGGCGCGAGGTCGGCGACGACGACGAGTAGCCGCCCGCATTTCGTCGGCGTCGACCTCGCCTGGGGACAGCGAGGCAGCACCGGACTGGCGGTGATCGACGACAGCGGCGTACTGCGTGACGTCGCGACCCGGCAGACCGACGAGGAGATCGTCTCCTGGTTGCGGCCGTGGACCGACGGACCGTGCCTGGTCGCGTTCGACGCGCCGTTGATCGTGGTGAACCCGTCAGGCAAACGCTTGTGCGAACGGCTGATCGGTCAGTACTTCGGCCGGTACGGCGCGCACTGCCACTCTGCGAACACCGCCAACCCGAGCTTCACCGACGGATCGCGCGCGCTGCGGATCGCGGAGCTCCTAGGCCTCGAGGTCGATCTGACGAACAACCCCGTACGCCGGGCGGCCGAGGTCTACCCGCATCCCGCGTTGGTCGCGCTGTTCGACCTGCCGAAGATCCTGCAGTACAAGGCGAAAGCCGGCCGCGACTTCAACCACCTCCACAGCGAGATGCTCCGCCTGGTCGGATACCTGGAGTCACTCGCCGACGCCTCGCCACCACTGCACCTCGACACCAGCACCGAATGGCAACTGATCCGCAAAAACCTCGACGCGGCCACCCGCAAGGTCGACCTCAAACGGCTGGAAGACGCCATCGACGGAGTCGTCTGCGCCTACATCTCCTGGTACGCGACCACCCACCCAACCCGAACCCGCACCTTCGGCAACCCCATCACCGGCACAATCCTCACCCCGGTAACCCCACCAATAGCAACCCAATACGACGCCACCCTGACAACCTGATCCGCCAGGGCACGAGGGCCCGAGCGCGGACCCTGTGTACCTACACAGGACGCGGGGATGCCGCGCCGGGTGGGCTCGTGGGATCCGCGCCGGGTGGTGGGTGCGGGGCGGGAGCGGGGTGCGGGTGGGTTAGGGGGTTGGGGTGAGGGTGGGTTAGGGGGTTGGGGTGAGGGTGGGTTAGGGGGTTGGGGTGAGGGTGGGTTAGGGGGTTGGGGTGAGGGTGGTGGTTGTTAGGAGGGAGAGGAGGGAGATGTTGGCGGCGGCTAGGGATTGGGGGCCGCCTTCCTCGCGGTCGATGACGCAGAGGGCCTCTCGGATGTCGGCGCCGAGGGAGCGGAGTTCGGCGGTGGAGAGGACTATTTGGCCGCCGCTGGTGACAACGTCTTCGATGACGAGGACGCGACGGCCCGTGATGTCGGCGCCTTCGGCCAGGCGGCGGGTGCCGTAGGACTTGGCCTTCTTGCGGACGAAGGCGCAGGGCAGACCGGTGTGCCGGCTGAGTGCGGTGACGACAGGGATCCCGCCCATCTCGAGCCCGGCCAGGACCTCGATATCGGCGGGCACCAGCGGCGCCATCGCTTCAGCGATCGCGTCGAGGAGGACGGGGTCGCCCTCAAACGCGTACTTGTCAAAGTACCGATCCGTAGTCACACCCGAACGGAGGACGAACTCTCCGGTCAGATGTGCCGTCCGGTAAATCCGTTCACCCAGCTCCGCGAGATCCACGCCCGCACCCTACCCAGCCGGGCTGGCCCCACTGCGCGACACTCACCAGAGCATGCCCAACAACCCCGTACCCGTGAGCCCCGGCAAGGCACGCCGAACGGCCGGGCGGTCAGGGGTCCCGGCAGGGGCACTCGAGCGACTCGCCTCTCGGAAGGTTCCGGCGGGGCGGCGATTTCAGCTCGCTTGTTGTTCGGCCGGAGGTAGTAGGCGGCGGAAGTCTTCTAGGGCGATGATTGGGACGGCGTACTCGCGGGCCGTGCGGGCCTTGAGGGAGAGGCTGTCTACGTCCGCCGCGACGACGAAGTCGGTGTCTGGGCGGACGGCCTCCTGGGGGATGAAGCCGGCTGCTACTGCGCGGTCCCACCAGGTTTCGCGTGGTTCGACCATGTCTCCGGTGAAGACCAGCGTGCTGCCAGGCGGGAATCCGTGCGCGCCGGGTCGCGCCGGCACGGGGTACGCGCCTCGGCTGGCGGTCAGCAACGCGTCGTCTACCTCGGATGCTCGATGGCCGAGCATGAGGGCGACCTTGTCGAGGTCATTCCGTTGGTCCGAGGTCACCTCACCTCCGCCCCACAGAGCCGACGCCAACGCGGCCACGTAGTAGCCATGAAGTTCGTCCACCTGTGGCCGAGTCAGGCCCAAGTCGGTGGCCACATGGACCAATTGATCCGCGTCGGCCTGGTCGATCTCGCGGTCGGCCAGAATCGTGTCTAGGACCGCCAGATACGAGTCGGCCTGTGGCGGCTCGGGCACCCGTGGCAGCTGATCGACGAGCCGGCTCATCCAGCCATGCCGGCCGCCCGCATGCACGGGCCGCACCGTCGGCGTGAACTCCACCTGCGGGATCGATGGCCAAGGCAATCTTCGCACCTCTTCGTAAGCCCATTGCCAAGGCCGCGGGCTGGGAAACGCTTGCAGATAGCGCCCGAACAGCAGCGCCGTCGCCTGGGTATCGGCAAGCGCCGAATGCCACCCCTCCAGGGGAATCCCGGCTGCCGAGCAGCACGCGCCAAGAGTCCGCTTGGCGCCCGGATAGAGATAACCGGCAAGCGCCATCGTGCACATCGCCCGCTCGGTGACCAGCGGCACGGCGTACCCGATCCGCTCGAACTCCGCCCGCAGGAACCCCAGATCGAACTCCACGTTGTGCCCCACCACCATCCGCCCGGCCAGCAGCCCGGCCAGGTGCGCGGCGACATCAATGAACTCAGGCGCCGCCAGCACGTCGGCGGTGAGGATGCCATGGATGTGTTGTGGACCGAGGTCGCGTTGCGGGTTCAGCAAGGTGACCCACTCGTGCTCGAACCGGCCCTGCGCATCCAGCAGGACGACCGCGATCTCGATCACCCGGTGCCGGTGTCCTGGCAGCAGGCCGGTGGTCTCGGTGTCGATGACGGCATACATCCCCAGCGCCTCCTCCAACGCGAGTCCAGCTCGGACGAATCAGCCGGAATCCCAAGCCGGCAAGCCGATCCGGCCCTCCCGGATTCGACTACCCCAAGCCAATCACAGCCCACCGACAGTTTCCGTACGCCGTCTATCGCGCGACCCCGGCAGCAATGGACGCGACCCCTGCAGCAACAAAGAGGTATCAGGCCGGCGGTACGTCGACCGCGATCTCCTCGCCGAGCGTCGCCCCGCCGGCGAGATCCAGATCGTCACCGCTCCAGAACCGGCCCGGGTCGTACCAGTTCAGCCGTCGCCCACCCGCGAGCAACCCCATCTCCTCGTACGTCATGGCGACCACCTCCGCGCAGTACGCGGTCTCCAGCTCCAGCTCGCGCTCTCCACGCCGGAACTTCGGGATCCTCCCCCGCGCCCATCGCGACGCGAGCCGGGCGGTGGAGGGGAACGGCGTCCCGTCCAGGCGCGCGACAGTACGCAGTACGGCGTCCTCCATCTCGCGCGTGACGGTGTGGTCGAGCTGCCGGAGCCACGCGTGCTGGCCATACCGGCGCGACCAGGTCACCACCGCGTCGCGCAGATCGTGCAGCTGCACGCCGCGCTGGTGGTTGCCGGACCACACGTCCGGCAGCGAACGGCCTAGCTCGGCATGCCACATCAGCGGTGGCATGTCCTCGAGCACGATCGCCATGCCGACATGGTTGACCGGGCTGTTGGTGGTCAGCTGGATCGCCCGATCCGCCGCACTGTCACCCCGGAAAAGCCAAATGTCACCTGTTCGTGTCAGTTCCGTAGCGTCATCCAGTGAAATCCGTGTCTCCACATCGCTACATTAATGCTCATGAAGGCATGGAAGGTCGTAGGACTGGCGGGAATTGTCGGCGTCGCGGCAACCGGTGTGGTGATCGCTAGGGGCGAGCGCAAGCGTCGCGCCTACACCCCCGAAGAAGTCCGGGATCGACTCAAGACCCGCGTCAAAGAAGCAGCAAGCGCCTGATCGAGCCCGGCGCCCTGATCCAGGGCGCCGGAGATCAGCCCGTACTGCGAACCGTCTGCCGGCGGCACTTGCCGCTGTCTCCGGATCTACCGCCGGCGACTCAGAGGTTGTCCCGCGACCCAAGGGCTGTCCCGCGACTAAAAGCTTGTCCCGCGCCTTAGAGGTTGTGCAGGGCAACGTTCTCCAGGCGGCCCGAGTTGATCTCGGCGGTCTGATACGTGCAGAACGGCTGCCTGCGGCGATCCGTTGGAGAGCCCGGATTGAGCAGTCGCAAACCCTTCGGTGCCGTGGTGTCCCACGGTATGTGGCTGTGCCCGAAAACCAGCAGATCCACTCCCGGGAACGCGCTCTCACAGCGTTCTTCACGACCCTTGCTCGCACCGGTCTCATGCACGACCGCGATCGCCAGCCCGTCGAGCGAAACTCGCGCGACCTCCGGCAGCCTGGCCCGGAGTACCGGCCCGTCGTTGTTGCCCCAGCACCCGATCAGTCGTTGCGATCGC
The DNA here is from genome assembly GCF_014217565.1 of Kribbella qitaiheensis. Classification (NCBI taxonomy): domain Bacteria; kingdom Bacillati; phylum Actinomycetota; class Actinomycetes; order Propionibacteriales; family Kribbellaceae; genus Kribbella; species Kribbella qitaiheensis. The sequence goes on along the minus strand of NZ_CP043661.1, from coordinate 8,040,348 downwards.
GACTCCAGCTCGTCGAGCAGCTCCACGTTCACCCAGTCGCCCGCGTGGATCACCACATCGGCTTCGTCGATCGCATCCCACACGGCAGCAGGCAGTCGCTTCGCCCGCACCGGCAGATGCGTGTCCGAGATCAGCACCAGACGCATGCCGCTACTCTCCCACGCTCTGCCGATCCGGCGCTGAGAACAATCAGCTCTGCAGTGACCTGATCAACTCGCTCTCCCGCTCCGGGCTGAGGCCGGCCTTCCGGACCCGGTCCAGCCCGAGTTCGCGCTCCCAGGCGAGCGTGTCGCGGACGAACTCGTCCCGGGGCCGATGCTTCAGCCCCGCGGTGATCGCGGCCTGACCGCTGCGGTTCGACCAGCCTTCGTATCCCGGCTCGGTCAACCACATCGCGATCGAGTCAGGACCCATGTACTGATTTACCTCCTGCGCCTCCAACCACTCCCGCGGCGCGAGCACCACCGGCCCGGTGTGACCGCCAACTGAGCGCACCAACTCGATCCACTCCCCGAAAGGCACCACGGGCCCGACTGCGTCGTACGCCCCCGTGCGACCGTTCCCGGCACAATCCAGCAGCCAGGACGCGAAATCGCGGACGTCGATCACCGAAGTCGCCAGCTCGGGGGTGTCGGGCACGAGCAACGGCTCCTCCGGCGCACGGGCCGCCCGGGCCACCCACGCCCCACCCCGGTCGCTGGCATCCCCCGGCCCGCCGATCAGCCCGGCCCGCGCGATCACCAGCCGATCCCCCACCGCGTCGGCCGAAGCGACCTCACAGGCCACCTTCGCCTCGCCGTACTGCTCGCGCTCGGCGACGTCCCCGTCCAAGGCGTCCCTCAGCGGCGCCGACTCGTCCGCGCCCGGTGTATCGAATTTCTCGTACGCATTGCCGGACGAGATGTAGGTCCAGTGTTTCGCCTTGTCTGCAAGGGCATCCAGCGCACCCCTCACGAACCCTGGCTGCCACGACACCTCGAACACGGCATCCCATTGCTGCTCCGCGACCGCGGCGTACGCGTCGGGGCTGCTCCGGTCCGTCGCGATCAGCGTCGCGCCGTCGGCCACCCCGCCGCTCTCGCCCCGGGCAAGACAGGTGACGGCATGCCCACGCGCCAACGCCTGGGTCGCGATCTCACGCCCCAGAAAGGCTGTTCCACCGAGAATCAGAATGTCCACGAGAACAGCCAAGCAGGCACGACGGACAAATCCCATCACCTCTGCGGACAGCAGAACCACGATCGGTTGATCGGGCAACGAACACGCTTCGTGGTGTGTTGTCCGCGCGGCGTCAACGCTGGTCGTCACCCCTTGCTACGTGGTCGGGGCGGGAGCACTGTCGAAGGTAGTACGCACGAAAGCAAGGGGGAAGAAATGGCTGGATTCGTTCAGATCATCGGGTACGAGACCTCGAAACCGGACGAGGTCCACGCGCTCAGCGAGGAGTACGACAAGGCGCGGGAGGCGGCCGGCGACGGCGGCTCCGCGCCCGGCAGCGCGATGGTCTGCGCCGACCGCGACAACCCGGGGCACTACTTCACGATCGTGGAGTTCGCGTCGGCCGAGGCCGCGATGGAGAACTCGGCCCGGGCGGACACCAGCGAGTACGCCGCGAAGATGATGGAGCTCTGCGACGGCCCGCCGACGTTCTACAACCTCGACCTGCTGGAGAAGATGTAGAGGTTTCGAGCGGACCGCCACCGGAGGGAGGAGGAGGTGACGGCCCGCTCGGGGTCGGACCAGGTCCGCGGCGCCGGATCCGGTCGTGGTCTCAGTGCGTACGCAGTCGTGCTTTCGTACTCCGGCGTGCGCTCAGTTCGCAGTACGTGCTCAGCTCTCGTACTTCGGTGCGCTTGACCCGTACTTCGGTGCGCTTGACTCGTACGTCGGTGCGCTCACCTCGTGCTTGGGTTGCTCAGCTCGTACTTCGTGCGGTCAGCTCGTACTGCGGTGCGCCTGGGGTCGGTCTCGGGTCTCGTGCCCCGGGAGCTGTTCGTACGCGTGCCCCTGCTCGTGCCCGTGCTCCTGTTCGGAATCGGGATCAGGTTCGGGTGCTGAGTGCAGGTCGGGCCAGGGGCGTGGCGGCAGATCGCTGCGGGGCCTCAGTTTGAGGACCGGGTCCGGTCCTGGATCGGGGTCGATCCACTCGACCTCGGTGGCGCCCTGGTGCCCGTGGATCGCGATCACCGACTCGATGGCGTCCCAGACGGTCGTGGTCGGGTAGTCGCCGTACCAGCGGAGCGCGACGGCCCCGTCGGTGAACTGGACACCCTCGGCGACCGGTCCGGTACTACTGACACCGGAGACGTCGTGATGGCGGATCAGCCGGAAGCGACGAGAACTCATTTCGGCGCGACCTCCCAGCGCCGCTCGCCCGGCAACTTGCGGCCCGGCGACGGTTCGCTCGGCAGGATCGGTTCGCTCGTCACGCGCAAGCCGGCGAACCGGCGCGACATGGCGGCCGCATAGCGGTCGGCCAACTCGGCCTCCGCCTGGTAGTCCGCGACGACGTGGTCACCGAACCACACTCGTACGCGGCGTCGCTGCATCCCCGCCACCAGCCCGGTTAACGGGACGGGGTCGGCACTGGCATCGTCGGCGGACATCAGTGCACCCTGCGCCCGGTCGGCTTGATCGGCGTCTTACGGCCGCCTACAGGTGTTCCCATCAGCGGCATCGAGGACCATCGGTTCACTTCGATCACTTCCACTTCCCTGTGGGGATGGGTTCACTCGTAGTGACGTCCCACCCACAGCCTTATGACGCCGATCCCCAGATTTTCTTCATCCCGGATTTCTGACTGCCACCGAACCGCGCCCCCACCGCCGCGTCACGGTACGCACCATGGGCCGGGAACCGGTACGGGGTGATCGCGCAAAGGCAGTCGTGAGCCACCTGCTCGCCTTCGAGCGACGACAGCGGTACGACGCATCGGCGGGCAGCTCGTTACCGTGGCTCTACGGGATCGCCACCAACCCGGTTCACCGGCGTAGGCACGACGAGGTACGCCAGTACCGCGCCTAGCCTCACTCAATCCTGCCGCAGTACCCACGGCCCCAGGTCTCTACGTCTTCCGCGTCCGGCGTCAGATCCGCCTCGAAGTACCGCGGCGCCTGCCCTGGCACATACGCAGCGACCAGCAACTCCACGTTGTGGACCAGCAACGCCGGTACGTCGGGCATCCCGGCGACCATCAACTCAAAGGCGAGCCGAGCCTCCTCCGCCTGGAGTGGCTTGTGCGTGCGGAACTGGATGTCGACCATCACCGGGTATGCGTCCAAGGCCGTCAGCACCCCAGGCTCCGAACCGAGATAGTTCGGCCCGATGAAGACACCCATCGGCGCGTCGACGGTCCGCGCCCGTCCCACAAACGCCCACTCGCCACTTCCATCCTCCGGCTCCAGACCATCCCCCAGACCCAAAACCTCCGCCACCCGCGCCGCGACCACCTCGACCGCGCCCCCAACCGCCAGAAAAACCTCATCACTATCCGCCATCTGCACTCCTTGAGTAGCTGATAGCACTCACCAGCCGCGTGAGCAGTTCTAAGCGACGACCCAGGGGCGCCAGTGGTCGGCGTCGGGGGCGTCCTGGGTTGTTCCAGGGACGAAGTCATGAACGCCGGCTCCCGGCAGGTACGCCGCCACCAAGATGTCCAGATCGTGCAGCAACAGCATCGCCGTCTCAGGGTGCGCCTCGACCAACCTGCCGAACATCAGCCGAGACTCGCGATGGAGCACATCCTCCGACCGGTACCGAATCCCGACATCGATCCCGTACCCGTCGATCGCCTGCAATTCACCGGGCTCGGGATCCACCAACACATAGCCGTTCCGCTGAACCACCACCCCTAACCAATCGTCTCCGACCCTCCCCCGAAGGCCCACCGCTTCTCCTCCAGCCGCCTGGTCTTCACGCCGCTCGACACCGTGCACCTCGGTAAGCCACCCGGCAACCTCCTCCGGAGTCTCATTCACAGCCAAAAAAATGCTGTCAACAGCAGACATCAAGACTCCTTCGTGTAAGTGATCAATCGCCCATCACCGAGGATCAGGTGAACAACCCTCGCAGTTGTCTTACCCGGCTGCCCGACGGCCCGCCGGTAGGCACGGAATGCATCGGCCTGCGAAAGGTCGACGTTCCGGCCGTCGATGACTACCTCACCGTTCGGCGGCACCTGCTCGCTCGCGTCCAGGATGTTGCGTTTGATCGCGTTGCTCGCGCCACTTCTCGGCGTCTTGAACTCGAACTCGATCCCCACGTCACCACGGGTCCTCCTAACCATCGCATCCGGATTCTTGGCCCAGGATCCGTGGTCCTCCAGCCGGGCGTCGATCCTCCATCCCCGCCGCTCGAGCAGCTCCGCGATCTCGACCTCCTTCGGCTCGAAGGCGCCGAGTGGATCGTGGATACCAGGCGCGAAGTTGTCTCCGCGGGCCCGCGGGTGAAATGCAGGGTCGAAGTCCGCGAGGTCGTCGAGGGCTGCGTCTATTTCTGGTACTTCGATCCGTTCCACCGATGCTTGATCGCCGGCCGAATCGGACGGTGGTGGGAGTTCTACGTCGATGATCGGCGGTGAGGACGGTTCGGGGAGGTCGGGGTAGTCGAAGGTGGCGGTTACGTGGTCTGTGGTGATGGTGATGACCGCGGTTTGCCAGGTGGGGGTGTTGGTGGTCATGGCGTGGAGGAGTTCGGTGGCGGCTTCGTTGATGTCTACGCTGATTTCGTAGTCGCGTTCCTCGGGGGCGTCCTGGTCCTCGACTACTACTGCTCGGCCGTCGGGGGTCACCTCGATCTCGACTTCCAGGGTTTCGAGCGGGCCGCGGTCCTCGCGTTCTTTCTCGTCTTTTTGTTGTTGCTTGCGGAGCTTTTCGAGGGCCTTGCGGGCGACCTTGATCAGTGGTGGTTCATTGCCCTCGGCATCGTCCAGTGGCTTGAGCGGGGCGGACAGTCGGCGCGTGCGGCCTTGGGAGTCCCGTAAGGCGACATCCCCGATCCCACCGGTCGCCTTGTTGCGATCGGCGGACGCCGCGTCTGGTCGCCCACTCGACGAGCCGCCGCCTACCAATCGGGACGCCCACGCCTTGGCTTTGGGTGGCGCCATCGACAAGTAGTGGGCGGCCTCTTCGCAAGAGCGAGCGGCGGCATCTAGCTGCTGAGCGGCGACAGTGGCCCGCCCCTGCGACGCGATGATCGCCAGCGCGGCGTTCTCCCGGCAGCGTTCCGCCGTACGTTGCAGGTGCTGGACGACGCCCGGCACCTCGTCGAGACACTCGACCAGACCTTGCGCGACTCGCTGCAGGTCGGACGGCATCCGAGGTCAGATCTGGTCGGCGTAGCTCTTGCAGCCGGCCGACGCGATCTCCAAGGCCTCCGCCGCTTGTTCGACCGCCTTGCCGGCGGCGTCCAGGATCTCCGCGATGTCGCGGTCCACTCCGGTCGCCGTACCGGCGATCAGACTCTCCACCTGGGCGCTGTGCTGGGTGAAGCGGAGCTTGAACCCGGCCAGGCCACCAGCTGCCTGCTTGGCCTCGGCGGAGACCTGCTGCAGCTGTTCCTTGAGCCGCTGTACGTCGGACACTGACTGCCTCTTCTTCCTAGGGAATGCGCTTCTTCGGCAACACGATCGCCGTTCCGGAGATGATCACCGGTACGGCGATGGCGATCCACCACGGCAGCCCGGCCGCCATCAGGATGATGACCAGGACAGCACCGCCCCAGCCCCACCAGCGTGCTCCGGGCAGCCGTGGCAGGCCTAGTACGCGGGATGCGGCCAGCATGGTGACGGCCGCGATCACAGCGTCCTCCAGTGCGGCCAGGAACGATCCGGAGATCACCCAGACCAGAAGAAAGCCGACCACTACGAGTGCGGCGCTGATAGTACGGCGCTTGCGGCGCTCCTGCTCCGCCCGGGCCTTCGCACGGACCTCTTCGAGCTTGTCGACCGTGTCCGCCAGCTGCTTGGTGAGCTTGGCCGCGGCCGCCTCGATGTCTGTGAGTCCCCTGATCGCAGGCATCGTGACAGTGGTCTTCTTGCCCTCCGCCGGCAACCCCGCCCGCTGCAACGAACCGGCAGCCTTCTCAGCGAGCTCGTTGAGCCGCAGCTCCAGCTTGCGCCCCCGCTCGGCCATGGCGTCGGCTTCGGCCATCGCTGTGGCCTCTGCCTTCGACCGGTTGGCAGTCAACCGGTCCTGCGTCTGCTGCGCGTCCGCACGTGCTCCAGCCACTTGCCGCACCGCCCGGACGTACTCCGACCACTCCTGCTCTTCGGTCTTCATCGGCGTACCAGCTCTACATAGCGGTCGACCTCGTCCACGCGCAGCGGCGCGAACGGTACGACGACCTGTGCCTCCGGGTGCAGCCCGTCCCAGAAGAGCCCGCGGTGCGGCTCCGATGCCCACCGCACGAGCGGCCCGCACACTGCCCGTACGCCGTCCTGTGGGTGCCGCAAGAACATGTGCGTAGCGACGTTGGCCCGGCCGTAGCCGAGTTGCTCGGTGCAGACGTGCAGTCGGTTCCACCAGCCGAAGGTGATCAGCCCCTGGGTCGGCCCGTCGCGCACGATGTCCTGCAGCGCGTTCGCTGGACTCTCGAAGTACCCGTCTGCGTGTGTCTGCATCTTCGGTACGCCGTGAAACCCGAACCCCAGCAGGTAGGTCTCCCCACCGACGTGCCCGTCGCGCACGGCATCGCGCAGTGAGAACAACCGCGGCGCGATGTCCTCATGCTTGTCGACCGTCTCGACCTCGGATCCGAGCTGCCTCAACGCCTGGATCAGCGCACCCTTGCCCTCAGCAACCGCGGGTGACGAGTCGGTGCCGTCGATGAAGATGAAGCGCGGCGGCAGTACGGCAGCAGCCGCCGCCGACACCGCCAGCCCCGACAAAACCCCCAGCGCATCCGCCGGACCGTCACCAAGCACCAGTACGCCGGCGCCCGGCTCGGGCCGAACCTCAACGGCCACGGGTGCCTCTGTCACCGCGATCGGCAGCCCCGTCCAAGGCCTGCCGAGCTCGGGCTTCACCGACGCGGCGGTGTCGGTCAACCTGGCCGGTTCCGCGAGATGGAAGATGCGCGGCGGATGCGTAGTACCCGATCTCAGCCACAGCTCGCGGCGGAGGTCGTCGAGAACGGCCTTGTCCGCGAAGCTGACCAGGACGTGCTGGTTGTCGTCAGGCGAGCCAAAATTCGCGTTCAGCACCGCTTCGCCACGGAACTGCAGCTCGGCCGCAGCCGTGTTACCCGTCCGCAGGATCGCCTGCGCGTCGGCAGGCGTCGTCTTCAACGCGATCCGGTAAGGCACCTGCCCGAAGATCGAGTCGCGCCGCGTCGACAGCCGCTTGACCCCTTCGATCGTCTGCGTCGCCAGCACCACATGTACGCCGTACGCGCGGCCGAGTCGCACCAGTCGCTCCAGCAGTCGCGCCGCCTCGTCAGCAAGCTCGTCGTCGTCCTCCAGCAGCACCTGGAACTCATCCAGTACTGCGAGGATGCGCGGCGGTCGCTCCGGCCCGGCAGGCATCTCGGCGATGTCCGCGACGTTGCCGTGCGACTTGAAGATCTCACTGCGTCGCGCCAGCTCGTCGGACAGATGCCGCAGCACGGCCAGGCCGAACGCCCGGTCGCTGTGCACACCAAGCACGCGGACATGTGGCAGCCAATGCTCCCGCTCCCCCGCCGGTCCGAGCGCGGAGAACTCGACGCCATGCTTGAAGTCGAGCAGGTACATCTCCAGGTCCACCGGGTCGTACCGCGCGGCAAGACCGTGGATCAGCACGAGCAGCAGGTTCGACTTGCCCTGCCCGACTGCACCACCGACCAGAACGTGCGGCAGCGCCGGGTTGCCGCTGCGCAACCGCACCAGCGCCGGCGTGCGATCGTCGTACCCGATGACCGTGCTCAGCTCGTCCTTGACCGGCTGCCACCAGGTGGAGCGGTCAGGCAGCGTGCGGTTGAACTCGATGGTCGGCAGGACTGCGATCTCGGCCAGCTCGGCGACGACGTCACAAATGCCTGCAGCAACATTCGCGTCGAACGGCGGATCAAGCTGAGCCGGGACGCTCTGCAACTGTGACAGCTCTACCCGGCCTCCACTGATTGCTACTGGCGTCAACAGGTCCAGTAGCTGCCGCGGATCCACCTCGTGCTCGCCTGCCGTGGCCGGGTCGTGGTGGACCAGGAAACAGATCCCCCTGTCCCCGCCCGTGGCCGCCAGTCGGACCAGATCGCGCTGCGCGAGGGAATCGATGCCGGAGGGGTAGTCGAAAAGGACGATCAGCCTGTACGGGTCGGTGACGCGGCCGGTCTCGCGGATCAGCTCCTCGAACCGCTTGTGCCCGAGCTGCGCCTGCCTGCTGGCCCGTAGCGACGACACGTCGACAAGCCCGGACAGCACGGTGTGCAGCTGCTCCGCGGTGTGTGTTGCCCGCGGCACCAATTGCGGGTACTTCGTGGTCAGATGCCCGAGCAGCCCCATCATCCCGGTCAGCCGTGGGTCGAACGCGTCGATCCGCAACCGGAACGGCTCGGCTGCCGCGATCAGCCGCAGCGCCACGCTTTGCAGGAGCTGCCGCGCTGCCTCGCTGCGGTCAGCCGTGACCTTCCAGCCGTTCGTCCGCAGCAGGGGCGCGACTACTGGCGTACCGGCTTCCAACTGGCCGATCCGCACGTACGACGGGGTGCCGGCTCCCACCAGCTGTCTTGACCGCCAGCGGGCGTCGTTCGGCGGGATCGAGGCGAGCCCCGGCGCCAAGCGATCCGCGAGCAGGCGTGCCGCGGGCTCGGCCGAAGCAAGCGCTTCAGCGGTCGCGGCCTCTACCAGGCCACGCGATTCACGCCTGGCCAGCACCGTCTGCTCCTGCATCTGCCGGTGCAGCTTGACCGCGCGCTGGTGCTCGCCATGGGTGAGCCGGCGCGCGTTCTCGATGAGCTCCCCGAGCGCGAACTGCAGTCCCCGGACCCGTGACTCCAGAACTTCCGGAGAGACCGGTCCGGGCATGCTTTCCCCGTCAGGCTTCTCCGTCACGAGCACCGTCCTTCCACCACTGCGACGCGACCTCTCCCGCTGCCTGCGTAAACCATGTCACACCATCAGCCCCGTGTGTCACTTCAGCCATCAGAAGTCTCACCTGCCGACTAGTTCGAAGGGGCTACGATCTCGAGTTCGTAGCCATCGGTGTTATGCAGGAATGCGGCGTAATGCTGCGGACCACCGGCGTACGGATGACGGTCGGCGAACATCAGCGTCCAGCCGTGACCAGTCACCTCGGCCACGATCGCGTCGACCTCGGCCCGGCTCGCGGCATTGAGAGCCAGATGGTTCATCCCCGGCCGCAGCCGGTCGTGCTCGGGCGCCGACATCGCGGGACTCTGCTCGACGACCAGATAACTGCCGTCGGGCGCGATCCAGATGTATCCGCCGGGCCAGCTGTCACCGTCCTTCCAGCCCAATCGGCCGAGGATCCAGCCCCAGCTCGTCAATGCTCGGGAAAGGTCCGGGACCCAGATCTCGACGTGGTGCACAGCGGCGGCCATCGGAGCATTATCTGTGCTCGTCGAGCCGGTTGGACACCGCCACCGCGGCCAGGCCGAGAACGACCAGCCAGACCAGCGCGCCGGCCAGCCACGGCCACCAGTTCGAACCGGCTGCCGCCGCGGCGACCGCCTTCCCGAACAGGCCACCCGCAGGGGCGAAGACCAGCACCACCAGAACGCGGGCGATGGAGGTCTCCTTGGTCATTTCTTCATTGTCCGAGCCCTTGGCCGCCACCGCAGCGACATGGGCGCGCCTCGATCCGCTGCTGCTGTGGAAGGGTCGGCGCTTTTTGTCCGGAGGGTGGTCTAGCGTCTGGGGTGATCGAAAGCTCGTCCGACTGTTCGGCTTGTTGGGGGGAGGCAGAGGTGAGCGCGACCCGGATCGAGACCACGGCGTACGGCGCGGCCGCGTTGGAGCGGCTGCGTGAGGTCGTGGCGGGCCTGAAGGCCGAGGACCCGATGAAGCCGGTCACCCTGTTGCTGCCCAACAACCTGGCCGGTGTGGCCGCACGGCGTTTTCTGGCCGTCGCCGGCATCGCCGGGCTCTATCTGGCAACGCTGCCCCGCTTGGCCGAACAGCTCGCCTCCGGCCTGCTCGCACCGCGTCGTCCCGCAACCCGCCCGATCGTGGCAGCGACCTGGCGTACTGCGCTGTCGAAGGCGCCCGGGGTCTTCGCGGAGGTCGCCGACCATCCGGCCACGATCCAAGCGCTTGCTGCAGCCCATCGGGAGCTGCGCGATCTGAGCGAGCCGGTCCTTGAGAAAGTGTCCTCAGCCTCAGTTCTCGGCCCCGATCTGATTCGGCTTCATCGCCATGTCACCGGTGAGTTGTCGCCGGATTGGTACGACGAGACCGACTTGCTGGAGACTGCGGCCGCGAGGGCGGCTGAGAATCCTGCAATCGTTGCCGAGCTCGGTGCGCTGGTGCTCTACCTGCCGCAGGAACTGACGCAGGCCGAAGCCGGGTTCGTCGAAGCACTCGGGACGGCCGCAGCCGATCTGACCGTGATCGTCGGACTGACCGACGTGAAGCGCGCCGATCGCGCCGTACGGCGATCGCTGGAGCGGATCGGCATCGATCTGCCGACGTCCATCTCCAAGAACTATCCGGTCGCGACCGAGGTGCTCAACGCCTCCGACGCCGACGACGAGGTCCGCTGCGTCGTGCGAGCCGTGGTCGCCTCCCTCGCCCGTACGCCGGCCCACCGGATCGCGGTGCTCTACTCGGCAGCCACTCCGTATGCCCGGCTGCTGCACGAGCATCTCGCGGCCGCCAAGATCGAGGTCAACGGTCCGGGGACGAGGCCGGTCCACGAGCGAGCGCTGGGTCGGACGTTGCTGGAAGTTCTCGCATTGGTCGACCGCGATCTCCCCCGCGCGGACTTGTTCCGGGCGCTGGCCAACGCTCCGACTCGGGACTTCACCGGCGAACGGATCCCGGTGCCGCAGTGGGAGCGGATGTCGCGGGTCGCCGGAGTGGTTCGCGGTGACGACTGGGACGACCGGCTGGCGCGCTATGCGGAGTCAGAACGTCGTACGGCCGATCAAGAGGCAGCGGCTGAGGATTCCCGGCCCGCCGCAGTACGGCGTGCGCAGTACAACGCGGAGACGGCGGAGCGGCTTCATCAGTTCGCTTCGGAGCTGCGTCGACGGCTTCAGGCGGTCGCGTTGTTCGAGACTTGGTCGGAGCTGGCCGCCGCGGTACTTGAGCTCTTCCAGGATCTGTTGGGAGACACCGATTCGTTGCCGGTCGAGGAGCAATACGCAGCGGTTGCGGTGGAGGGATCTCTGCATGGCTTGTCGACCCTCGACGAGCTCGGTACGCCGGCCGGCCTGACCGTACTGCGCGATGTCCTCGATCTGGAGTTGCAGCAATCGCTGCCGCGAGTGGGCACGTTCGGCACCGGAGTGCTGGTGGCGCCGATGTCCACGAGCATCGGGCTCTCGGTGGACATCGTGTTCGTGGTCGGGTTGTCGGAAGACCTTTATCCGGGGCGGGTTCACGAGGACGCGCTACTCCCCCATCGGGTCCGGGAGGCCGCCGCGCCGGAGCTGGCATCGTTCCGCGACCGGCTGGACGAGAAGCAGCGGCATCTGCTCGCGGCGTTCTCGGCCGGTTCGCAACGGGTCGTCGCGTCGTTCCCGCGTGGCGATCTTCGCCGATCCAGCCGTCGGCTACCGACGCGCTGGTTGCTCGGTACGTTGCGGTCGTTGACCGGCGACCACGCGCTTGCCGCGACCGAGTGGGACCGAGCGGAGTACGGCGATCGGCCGCTCACCTCCGCGTCGTACGCCGGTTCGTTGACCACGGCAGGGATGGCGGCGACGGAGCAGGACTGGCAGGTGCGGGCGTTGTCGGCGGGGCTTGCGTTGCCCGACCAGGTGGTCGAGCGGGCTCGGGTGCTGTTGCGGGCGCGTTCGGGCGACGAGTTCACGCGGTTCGACGGGAATCTGTCGGGGGTGCCCGGCCTGCCGGACTACGCGTCGGAGGATCGGGTTGCCTCGCCGACATTGCTGGAGTCGTATGCGACCTGTCCGCACGCGTACTTCGTCGAACGGTTGCTGCAGGTGGAGCCGCTTGAGTCGCCGGAAGATCTCCTGGTGATCTCGCCTCTGCAGGTGGGGAATCTGATCCACAACAGCCTGGACGCGTTCGTGTCCCGGCTGGCCGGATCGCTGCCTGAGTACGGCGAGGAATGGTCGGCCGAGCAGCGATCGCTGTTGCTGGCGATCGGTGCGGAGCTGGCCGATCGGTTCGAGGCCGAGGGGCTGACCGGGCATCCGCGGTTGTGGCAGCGGGAGCGGCTGCGGATCCTGGGCGATCTGCTGGTGCTGCTTGCCGATGATGATCGCTGGCGGTTCGAGCATGACGCGTCGGTGGTCGCGAGCGAGCTGCGGTTCGGCTTCGATGGGGAGCCGGCGGTTGAGATCCCGATTCCATCGGGGCGGGTGCTGTTGCGGGGCTCGGCGGACAAGGTCGATCTCGGCCGGGACGGCACGATCTACGTCACCGATGTGAAGACCGGTGGCTTCTCGCGGTACGAGGCGATCGAGTCGGATCCGGTGGCGGCCGGGACCAAGTTGCAGCTGCCGGTCTATGCGTATGCGGCGCGCGCTCGGCTGGGCGAAGAGTCGACGCCCGTGGAGGCGGCGTACTGGTTCGTGCGCAAGGGCGGCCGGCGGATTCCGGTGCCGCTGACGGACGAGGTCGAGGCCAGGTACGTGGACACGCTGGAGGTGATCGTGTCGTCGATCGCTTCCGGCCAGTTCCCGGCGAAGGCACCCGAAGTACCGGACTTCCTTTGGGTGCAATGTCCGTACTGCAACCCCGACGGAATCGGCCACAGCGGGGTTCGAACCAGATGGGAACGGAAACGCCAGGATCCAGAGCTGGAACGCTTGGTCCGACTGATCGACCCAGGCGCGCTACCTGCATTCGAGGAGGTGGCCCTCGATGAGTGAGGAGTTGCTGGACGCGGAGGCGCGGGAGCAGATTCGGTCGGACACCGGCGAGACGCTGTTCGTCGAGGCTGGGGCTGGGTCTGGGAAGACGCATGCGTTGGTGGATCGGGTGACGACCTTGGTGCTGCGGGACGGGATCCCGCTGAGCACGGTTGCAGCTGTCACGTTCACCGAGAAGGCGGGTGCGGAGCTGCGGGACCGGCTGCGGGTGGAGTTCGAGAAAGCTCGTCGGGGGCCGTCGCGGCAGCTGGCTGATGCGGCATTGGACGATCTGGATTCGGCGTCGATCGGGACGTTGCACTCGTTCGCGCAACAGCTTCTGCTCGCGCATCCGATCGAAGCCGGGCTGCCACCGCTGATCGACGTACTGGACGAGGTCGGTTCGTCGGTGGCGTTCGAGGAACGCTGGTCGGAGTTGCAGCAGCAGTTGCTGGACGACGACACGATCGCGGAGCCGTTGCTGCTGGCAATGGCCGTCGGGGTCGAACTGAAGCACCTGCGGTCGCTGGCGCGGTTGTTCGGCAACGACTGGGACCTGATCAGCGACCGGGTGCTGGTGGATCCACCCGACCTGGTCGAGATGCCGGATCTGAGCGGGCTGATCGCGGCCGCCGCGCAGATCGGCTCGGTCGCGGTAGATTGCCTGACCGACGAGGACAGGCTGCTACCGAAGGTGCATCGGATCCGCGACCTCGGCCTGATGCTCGACGCGGCGAACGACCAAGAGACCCAGCTGGCGATCCTGCAGAACCTGCGCGGCCTGAAGGTGGGGAAGATCGGTCGCAAGGAGAACTGGCCCGACATCACCAAGACGCGCGGTGACTGCACCGAGGTCGTCGAGGTCGCCGGCTCGCTGGTCGAGCTGCTCCTCGATGCTTGCCTACGGCATCTTTCGCACTGGGTCGCGGTGCGAGTGCTGGAGTCGGCCGAGCTACGCCGCGCCGAGGGCCGGCTGGAGTTCCACGACCTCCTGGTACTGGCCCGCAACCTGCTTCGCCGTGAGACCTCCGTCCGGTCAGCCCTACAGGAGCGCTACCAACGGCTGCTACTCGACGAGTTCCAGGACACCGACCCGATCCAGATCGAACTCGCAGTACGAATCGCAGGCGGCGCGGCAGCGGACGCTCCCGACTGGCGCGACGTCGAAGTACCCCCTGGGCGTCTCTTCGTGGTCGGCGATCCGAAACAGTCGATCTACCGCTTCCGCCGCGCGAACATCGCGACCTACCTGACGGCCCAGGACCTACTCGGCGAGACGGTCGAACTGACCACCAACTTCCGCACAGTCCCCCAGGTCCTCGACTGGGTCAACCACGTCTTCACCACCCTCATCCAGCCCCAGGAAAACGCCCAGCCCGCCTACCAACCCCTAACCCCCCACCGCACCCCCGCCCCCACCACCCGTCACCTAACTTCCACCACCACCACAGCCCTCCCATCAGGCTCGCCGACCTCGACGGCACCGGCAACGCCACCCAAAACCCTCCCGCCAGGCATGCCAACCTCGGCGTCAGCGACGACTCCAGTCCCCGCGGGTGCTTCAAAGGCGCCCGCCGTCGACCACCAGCCGAGTGCAGTAAGCGGTGACCAACTGTCCCTCCTCGGCGACGACGGCACTCCACCCGACACCACACTTGAGCCGGACGCCTCGCCTGATCCCCACGCCTCGCCTGATCTCGACGCCACGCCAGAGCCGCACGTCTCGCTTGAGCGTGTGCCCGACAGCGAGCCTGACCCTGCGCCTGAGGTGCCGGACCTCGCCACTGTTATCCCGCTTCGGCGCGGTTTCGCCGTCTCCGTCCCGAACCTCGCCTCCGACGACCTCGCCCCCACGACAGCGGGCGACCCGTCGATCCCGGGCGGACCCGCGGTCACGGTGCTAGGCGCCCAGCCGCACGACGGTCTCCCCCGCGCCCAAGCCACCGCCCTCCGCGAACACGAGGCGGCCGACGTCGCCGCCGTCGTGGATCGCGCCTTGCGCGAAGGCTGGCAGGTCTACGACGAGAAGGCCGAAACCTGGCGCACCGCCGGCGCCGGCGACATCGCAGTACTGGTTCCCGCCCGAACGTCCCTGCCGTTCCTCGAGGATGCCCTCGACCGCGCCGACATCCCGTACCGCGCCGAGGCCAGCTCACTCGTCTATCAAACCTCCGAGGTCCGCGACCTCCTCGCCTGCGCTCGCGCGCTCGGCGACCCGAGCGACCAACTCGCACTGGTGACAGCCTTGCGTTCACCGCTGTTCGGCTGCGGCGACGACGACCTGTTCGTCTGGAAGCGATCCGGCGGCTCATTCACTCTCACCGCGCCGGTCCCCGACTCACTGCTGACCCACCCGGTCGGCGAAGCGATGGAATGGCTGCGCCGCACGTACTACGCCGCCCGCTGGCTCACCCCGAGCGAGGTACTCGCGAAGATCGTCGCGGACCGCCGCATGCTCGAGGTCGCCGCGACCGGTCCGCGAGCACGCGACGCGTGGCGCCGAGTCCGCTTCGTCGTCGATCAAGCGCGAGCCTGGTCCGAAGTCGAGCACGGCGGCCTCCGGTCGTACCTGGCCTGGGCCGCTCACCAAGGCGAGGAAGCCTCGCGAGTCGCGGAGGCCGTGCTGCCCGAGACCGACGCGGACGCCGTACGAGTGATGACGATCCACGCCGCCAAAGGCCTGGAGTTTCCGATCGTCATCCTGTCCGGCATGACGGCCGCACCGAACAGGCAACGCGGCGTACAGGTGCTGTGGCCACCCGACGGCGGCTACGCGGTCAAGCTCAAAGCGTCGGTGCAGACCGAAGACTTCGATCTGGTTCAACCCGTCGATGAGCAGATGGACGACTACGAGCGTCGACGACTGCTGTACGTCGCGGCGACCCGTGCGCGGGACCACCTCGTCGTCTCGCTCCACCGTTCCGGCAGTCGAAAGCACTCCAGCAACGCCGAGTTGCTGACCAGCGCCGGAGCCGCCGAAGCACCTCACACGACATTCTTCCACGGCCCACCGGTCGAGGTGTCGTCGGACGACGCGCGCGCCTCGGCCGAGGTCGCTCCGCCGGTCAATCGCCAGGAGTGGGAAGCCAAGATCACCGAAGCGCGACAGGCGAGCCGGCGTCGGTCGGCGCAGAGCGCGTCCGGGCTGGAAGGCACCGGCCCGGATGTCGCGTTGCACGGCGCCGACCCTGGTAGCGCCAAGGCCGCGCGCGACATCGAGCTGCCGCCTTGGTCCAAAGGCCGGTACGGCACCGCCATCGGCCGCGCCGTCCACGGCGTACTCCAAGTCGTCGACCTCGCCACCGGCGCCGGCCTCGACGCCGCGGTCGCTGGGCAATGTCTGGCTGAAGGAGTGGTGGAGTACTCCGAGGTCGTCACCGCGCTGGTCCGATCGGCGCTCGGCTCGGACGTCGTACGGCGAGCAGCCGCGCGCGAGCACTGGCGCGAGTCGTACATCGGCACTCTGCAACCCGATGGCACGGTTCTCGAAGGTTTCGTCGACCTGATCTACCGCGAAGACGACGGCACCCTGATCATCGTCGACTACAAAACCGACGCCGTCCCGGCAGCCGCCCTGGACGCCCGAGTCGCCTACTACGCCCCTCAGCTACAGGCGTACACCGACATGCTCCCCAACAGCGGCCGCCCCGTCCTCCTCTTCCTCGCCCCCACCACAGCCGTCTCCCAAACCCTCTAACAAGGGCCTTAGACAATTACTAAATAGGTTGCCGCGCGGGAGCCCCGCAACGCAGGATTCGGGTATGACCACGACCGAAACCGTTCTCCTGTTGAGCTCCGCCGTTCGTACGGTGCGGGTCCAGCAGCAGACCGGCCTGGTGCGGAGGCCAATCCACTCGCGGTCGTGACCGCCGCGCTCGTCGCGGGGCTGCTCGCCGGCTATGGCATCGCCATGCCTGTCGGAGCCGTCGCGACCTACGTAGTAGCTCTCACCGCGCGGACTTCCCTCAAGATCGGCGTGTACGCCGCTCTGGGGGTAGCGACCGCCGACGGCCTGTACGCACTCATCGCAACTCTCGGCGGCTCAGTCATCGCGCCGCTGATCGAACCGATCACCACCCCGCTGAAGTGGATCTCCGCGCTGGTGCTCATCGCGCTGGCCGTACGCAGCGCAGCAACCGCCCTGAACCAACACCGTCGCCTGACATCGTCCAGCCCGACCAAACCGCCACCGACACCGACACCGACCCGGGCGTACTTCGGCCTGCTCGGCATGACCATGCTCAACCCGACCACCGTCATCTACTTCACCGCTCTCGTACTCGGCGCCCGCAGCACCCCGTCCCTCCTCCACCAAACCGTATTCGTCATCGCCGCCTTCATCGCCTCCACCAGCTGGCAACTCCTGCTGGCCGGCGGCGGAGCCCTCCTGGGCCGAGCCCTCACCAGCCCCCACGGCCGCCTCAGCACAGCCCTGGCCTCATCCCTCCTCATCTGCGCCCTCGCAACCCAGCTCCTCCTCACCCACTAGCGCCGCCAGACCCGTACGACGCCGCGCGGCCCGGCGCCGGTGTACGGGGCCAGCCGGACCCGGTGACGCTCTGCGTCCGTACGCCGCCCTCTCGGCCGATCCAGGCCTGACCGGGATCGGAGAACTCGCGGGAACGCAGGCCGGCTACGTCCGGCGCGAGCTCCGCCGACTCGCTCGCAACTTTCAGGGTGGGCTCTGCATCGTCTGAGTGAGGATCACCCGAGGGGAGCGCGACATGCCGGTGAAGGCTTTGCGATCGATCGCGATCGGACTCGGGGCGCTGTTGGTCGGCGCCACGCTCGTCGGCGGGGCGGCTGCGGCTGATCCGGTCGGCACGGTGCTGCTCGATGGGACACCGACCGGCCACGCACGAGTCTTCTCGATGTCCGCGAGCACCGCCGGACTCCTCTACGACACCCGCGGCCTCGACTCCGGGCTCAGCATCACGACGTGGGTCAAACCAACCGGCGCACCCAGCTTCCAGGTCTCCAACAACACCACCGCGATCAGCGGTTCGATGATCTTCTCCCGCGACAACAACGACACCAACACGACGTACCGCACGATCTCGGACCCGACCCTGCACAGCTGCCCGACGGCCGGGCAGCAACGGGCATTCATTCCAACGGGCTGGGTCCGCGCCGACAGCGCCGGCGTCATCCAGCTCGTCACCGCCGGCTCGACCGGCTGCACGATCCGGACCCTGACGACGATCCCGACAGCGCGCTTGCTCACAGCTGACGCGACCGGCTTCCTCGTCGAGGTCACCACCCATGCCGGCAACGGTGGCGTTCACGTACTCGAGTACCACTCCTTCGCCACCCCGGCGACCGCCCGCCTGGTCGACACCGACGATTACGTCTACAACTACACGACCCTGGTGGGCAACGTGATCGCGTGGGTCGAGGGAGCGGGCACCGACGACCCCCTGATCATTCACCGCAGGATCCTGGGACAACCGAGCAGTCAGGACATCCCGGTCGGCCGCGATTGGTTCGTCGGCATGGCCGTCACGAGTACCGCGACGGGATACGTCAACTGCGTGGATTCTGACTGCACCGCAACCACCGTGCCCGCAGCCGGTGGCACCCCAAGCAGGCTGCCGGCGGTACAAACGCTCGCCTCGGACGGAACCGCCTTCTACTTCGTGCGGCTCGGTGTCGACACCACCATCGATCGTGGTCCGTCAGCCGCAGATCCAGCCGCGCTCGAACGCGTGGTCACGCTCCCGCACTATCCGCCCTACGCCAGCGCGATCGCGGTCGACGCGTCGAAGGTTGCCTATATCGACTCGGACGCGCCCGCACCGCAACCGGGCCTGCCGCAGGTCATGCTGCACACCCGGACCTATTCGAAATCTGCAACGACGATCACGCTCGGCCCTTCGGTGAACAAGGGCCCTGCCGCCTGGCAACTCGGCGCCGACGGTGGCCGGCTCCTGCTACGCACCTGGCAAGGTGAGGGCACGGACCGCCTGCTTGTCCGTGCCGACGGTGAGCCCGACCGGCTCGTCTTCGCATCCACGGCGACCGCGACCATCCAGGACGGCACCTTCACCGTCTCCGGGACGCGGGTCTTGTGGACGCGGGCGGAGTTGACCGGAGATCCGTGCGCGCCCGGCTGCCCGCAGTACGGGACCAAATCGGCGATGCTGTACGACCTGCGGACGGGGACCAGTACGCGACTCGGCGATGCCACCACCACAAAATGGGCGCTCTGGGGCTCGTACGTCGTGTGGTCGAACCGCGATGGCTCGATCTACCGCCGCGATCTGTCCAGCAACAAGACCGTCACGGTGAAGGCAGCCGGGTACGGTGTCGGCGCGATCGGCGTCTTCGGTTCGTACGTCGGCTGGTCCGAATGCGTGATCGCCGGCTGCACCAAGGGCATGGTTGCCTTCCGCAACATGGTGACGATGGCCGCGGCCACGCGGGTGGGCACCACGAACGTCGCCGTCCGGATGAAGCTCACCGGCGGCCACGCCGTCTACGGCATCCCGGGCACGTACGGCGGCTCGCCGTCGCTGCTGCGCGAGCTGCGGCTCGGGACCACCGCGATCGGCACCATCGGCACGTACTACGGCGGTGTCGGCCCGAACGCCTTCGACGCCCACGACGAGCTGCTGGCGTGGATCGGCACGGACGGCGTCGCCCGGCTCGCCCCGAACTCCACCTTCGTCGACCCGCCCCGCTACCTCGGCAACGCGCTCGGCTCGTCGACCATCACCCCGAACGGCGACGGCGTCAACGACCGCTGGACCCCCGACTTCCCGTTCAGCAAAGCGCTCCCCACCTGCACGCTGACGATCCGCTCCGGCACCACCGTCGTACGCACCTTCAACTGCGCCAACACCACCGGCCGCGCCGTCCTCTCCTGGGACGCCCGCAACACCGCCGGCGCCCTCGTCCCCAAAGGCACCTACACCTGGACCATGACTGGCTCCACCTCCGACGGCGCCCTCCGCTGGTGGACCGCCTCCACCAGCCCCATCACCAGCACCCTCACCGTCGCCTGACCAAAACCAGAGGAGAAAGAAGGCTGGAGGTAGGCAGGTGGGCCCTGGTTTGTGAAAGGGTGTGACGGAGAGTTTACGGAGCTCCTGGGTTGGATGGGCTGGATGGTTACAGGCTGTGGACAAGTGGGCATGTCACCCTGTGCCGGGGGTCACTCGGCCGTCCCCTACGATGCACCGCATCCGGATGTAGCTCGGATTCGGAGTCGGATCGCCCAATCCGGCTGGCGGGTCTGCCACGAAGAGTGTGAGGGTGTGGCTCATGAACATCGGCAGTAGGAAGATCGTCGTGGACGAGGCAATCGCGCAGCTGCGGCTGTACGCCGAGACGAACGGCGCGGTGCTCAAGTACTACGACGGTCTGCCCGGAATGAATAACATCGGCGGGTCCGACCCGGATCGAATCATGTTGGAGGATCTGGCCCGGACGATGCTGATCGGGTCGGATCTCCGCGCCCTGGACATCGTCTGGCTGCTCGAGGTGGAAGCGGACAAGGAGTTCGCCGCGGTCCCGGTCGACGCGCGACTCGAGGACGCCGCGCCCGGCAGCCCGCTGTTCGAGGCGGCCACCGAGCTCGACGAGAAGTTCTCCGGCCACCGCGGCTTCGGCCACGCGAAGAAGGCCAAGCTGCTGCACCTCAAGCGGCCATATCTCTTCCCCGTCAGCGACAGCTTCATCCGGATGACCTACAGCGACGCCTCCGCCGGCCCCGACTTCCTGGCCGCCGTGCACCGCGACCTGGTCAACCCGGCGAACGTCCGCGACTTCAAGCTGCTCCAGGTCCGCCTGATCGCCGAGCCGGCCACCTCCGCCGCCCGGCTGCTCGCCGAGGCCCCCACCCTCCGCCTCCTCGATATCCTCGCCTCCCTCCTCGGCGAAGCGAAGTAGCGAAGGGCCGCCGCACGCACCGAGCGCTTTGTGCACGAGGTGAGTACTTCTCGCGCGAGAAGTACTCACCTGATGCACGGAGGTGGTGTTACATCACGCCGAGGCGGGCCAGGGGTTCTACTAGTTCGCGCTCTTCGTACGAGAGGTGCGACAGGAGGGTGTCGTCCAGGAGGTCTACGGCGGCTCTGAGACCGTCTATGTCACCTGAGCCGTCCACTAGCGCCACCAAGGCCTTGTCGACGCCCTCCAGGACGTCGTGGATGACCAGGTGCTCTTCCTGGAGGCGGTTGACGACCGGTGTGAGTGCTGGGTCGGCGCGGCGGAGTCGCGGGAACAGGGATGCGTCCTCGATCGAGTGATGCGTGGTGACGAGACGGCAGTACGACTCGCAGTACACGCCGAGCGTCCAGTTGTTCTGCCGCATCGTCATGGTGTTGATGTGCGACCGCGCCGCGCCGACTCCCATGGAGCCCGCGGCCACCTGCTCGACCAGGTCCCTGATCTGCTCGAGCTCAGCTCGCAGATGGTCGTGTACGTCGATCAGGTGCTGCCCTGACGCAAGCTGGTGAGGCGCGTAGCTCCGGCTGGGGTCCAGCGCAGGTCCGGTCGGCCGGTCCGACTCATCCCACGGCTGCACAGCACTACGCCGTACTGCGGGCGCAGGCGTCGCCACCACGCTGAACCCACCCGTACGGGCCGCAGCAGCCGCGCCGCCAGCTGCGGCAGGAGCCGCCGACACAGCAGCACTCACGGTGGCGGCGCCAGTCGCAGCACTCCCGGGCTCCGCAGCAGGTGCCGCCGACGTCGCGGCAGAAGCCGCCGCAGTCGCAGGACCCTCGACGGCCGCAGCCCCGGTCACAGGACGCTCTAGCGCGACAGCGCCTGCGCGCTCGGCTGCTACGGCCTCTCGTACTCCGGCGGCGACGTCGGCGAAGCGGCGGACGTCGTCTGGGTCGTCCGACGCCAGCACGTACGTGCTCATCCCCTCAGTCGCAGTCAGCTCGGCCAACTGCTCGATCCAGTGCGCCTCGGACCCCTGCAGGAACCCACTACCGTTCCCGAACCGCCCCGAGACGTTGTACAGCCGCCGCACCTCAGCCGGCGAGCGTCCAGCCTCCACAGCGGCTTCGTCGATGATCTTGTTCATCTCCGCAAGCACCTCTGGCGGCGTGTACGAACTGCTCGGCAGCCACCCGTCAGCAAGCCGTCCGGTCACCCCAAGCATCCGCGGCTTGTACGCGCCAAGCCAGATCTCGACGTCATGCGAAGGAGCCGGCCCCCGCTTCGCCCCGGCCATCTCGTAGTGCTTGCCCGCCAGACGAATGCCGCCACCCTCAGGCGTCCACACCTCGCGGATGATCGCCAGCGCCTCCTCCAGCGCCTCGACGCTCTCCCCCGCCGTCAGACGCGGCCCCGCGTTGGCCGCGACCGCGTCCCGGAACCCGCCCGCCCCCAGGCCGAGCTCGACCCGGCCGCCAGTGATCAGGTCGAGCGTGGCAACGCTGCGAGCCAGTACTACGGGGTGCCGCAGCGGCAGGTTCGCCACATTCGTCGCGACCTTCACGGTCTGCGTGTGTGAAGCGATGACCGACAGCAGCGTCCACGCGTCCAGCAGCCGCGGCTGGTACGGATGGTCCTGCACAGTGACCAGGTCGAGCCCGACCTGCTCGGTCAGCTGCGCCAGGGCGATGACCCGCTCGGGGTTCTCCACCGCCGGGGTCAGGAACGTGCCGAAGACCAGCTCGTGCCCGTAGTCCGCCATTCATTGCTCCAGATCTTTCGTGCCACGTAATATTGACCTGACGAACAAATTACTTCGTGCCACGAACAATCACAAGCGGAACCGGCACCGACGAGAGGAGGCAGGATGAAGGAGACCCTCGGCGCGGCCAGCGGCCTGGTCCGCCTGACCTTCCTGGTGCAGAACGTGTACGCCGAGGTCGGGCGCGGTTGCGACCTCACTGTCGCCCAGGCCCAGATGCTGTGCGCCCTCACCGAAGAGTCCCTTGGCATGGCAGACCTCTCTGGCGTGCTGGGGCTCGAGCGGTCCAGCCTGACCGGCTTGGTCGACCGCGCCGAGCACCGCGGCCTCGTAGTACGGGAGGGTGATCCGCGCGATCGCCGTGTCGTCAAGGTGACCCTGACCCCGGCCGGAGCCGATGCGGTCCACAAGTTCCACCAGCAACTGACCGTGCGCCTCGAAGGGCTCCTGGAGGACCTCCCCGCCACCGAGCGCGACCGCTTCACCCGCAGCCTCGGCCGCCTCGTCGCCGACGTACCAGCAATCTTCGCGGACTGAACGGCAACGCCAGTGATCCTCGACTCGGTACTGCAGACCATCAGCGACACTCCCTCGTCCAGCTGCAGCAGATCGTGTCGGCGGGCGCCGTACGGGTGCTGGTGAAGCTGGAAGGCGGCAACCCGACCGGCAGCTACAAGGACCGGATGGCGCTGGACCTAGCTGGAGATCTCTACCTCTGACACCAGAGCGAAGGCTTCCTCCAGCGACAACTCACTGCCTCGCGCGTAGGCGGCGTCGAAGCCCGTCACTCGGGCAGTAGCGCGCTCCAAGTCTCCGGCCTCTGCCGCGGTCACTACGTAGTCCTCTGCTGCTCCGACAGTGGCAGCAGCACCCAGTAGGCACGCCGCGAGCTCCGGCTCGTCCACGAGGGCGGCAGCGAGTCCCTCCAGCGCCCAGCACATGGCACGGGTCGACCCGTAGTCCTGTGAGATCCGGAACGCCTCCGCATGCAGCGCCCGAGCCTTCGCGTACGACCCACCCAGCTCGTAGGTGAAGCCGAGCTCGTCCAACACGATCGACAGGTAGAGCACCGGCTGATCCTGCCGGCGCGCAGCATCCACCAAGTCCTGCAGACAGCGCTCCGCTTCATCCAGATCTCCCGAACGCCGTGCCGCGAACCCCAGTACAAGCTCCGTCAGAGCCTGCGCCGCCCTGTGCCCCTGCTCGGTCGCCAACCGCAGCCCCCGTACGCCGTACTCGCGCGCAGCCGCGTAGTCGCCCTGCCGGACAGCGGTCCACCCTAGCCAGCCAAGCTCGGCAGCGACCTCCGGCCACGAGCCCAGCTCCTCCGCCATCCGAAGGCCCTCCGCATGGAGTCGCGTTGCTTCATCGAAGTCACCTGTCAGCTCTGCCTGCGCACCGAGCCAAGCGGTTGCCTGCAGCAAGCCCCACCGGTCGCCGAGCGTCCCGAAGATCGCCGCACTCTCCGAAGCGTCGCTCTCCAAGGCCTTCTGATCAGCACGGACATGTGCGTGCTTCGCCCGAGCCACCAGCACTGCAGCGACTCCCCACTGATCGCCGTCGGCGGTAAAGGACTTCAGCGAGTGCTCCAGCATCTCCAAGCACTTCGCGAGGTCACCCGCATCGCTGCCGGTGAAGGACATCCACCACTCGGCCCGTGCATCCACATCCAGCAAGCAGCGATCCCGTACTGCGGCCGCAGCGGCGTCGCCCTGCAGATACATGAACCCTGACAACCACGCTGCCACCGCAGGGGAATCGGGAACTGCCTCCAGCGAACGCCTCGCCTCGGCGAACCGGCCACGCAGGAACCAGTACCAGCCGAGCGCCTCCACGAGCCGAGTAGCCAACTCGTGGTCGCCATCCGCTACAGCGCCGTCCAGCGCACTCCGGAGGTTGCCGGACTCGTCATCCAATCGCTGAAGCCACAGACGTTGCTCGCCGCCATACAGGTGAGGTCGCGCCAGCTCAGCCAGCTCCACGTAGTACTGGCGATGGCTCAGTCGCGTTTGCTCGAGTTCGCCGGCGTCGCGGAGCTTGGCGACGCAGTACGCGGCTACTGACTCCAGCAGTCGGTAGCGACCACCTGCCTGTACTACTACGAGCGACCGGTCGACGAGACGGATGAGTATGTCGAGTGCGCCGGGTTCCGAGCACACTTGCTCGGCGGCATCCGCAGTACAGCCGTCTGCGTGTACTGCGAGTCGCCGGAGTATGGCCTGCTCCTCAGGAGACAGCAGATCCCAGCTCCAGTCGATCATCGCCATCAACGTCTGCTGGCGAGGCGCAGCTCCTCGGTGACCGGTCGCGAGCAGCCGGAACCGGTCGTCGAGTCGGGCGACCATGCCATCGACACCCAGCGCGCGTACACGAGTCGCTGCAAGCTCCAGGGCGAGCGGGATCCCGTCGAGTCGCCGGCAAAGCACCGAGACGGCAGGAGCGGACTCGGCATCCAACGCGAAGCTTCTGTCCGCAGCAACTGCACGGGCAATGAACAACCGCACCGCACTGAGCTCTGCGAGATTCTCTAGGTCAGCCCCAGCCCCGGGAACCTCTAGCGTCGGCACACTCCACACGGCTTCGCCGGCAAGGCCTAGCGGCTCACGGCTCGTCGCAAGCACCCGCAGGCCAGGTGCAGCTGCCAGCAGCCGGTCAATCAGCGCAGCCGCTTCGTCGATGACGTGCTCGCAGTTGTCCAACACCAACAGCCGCTCCCCCAATGCCGCAGCCAGCCGAGCCACCGCGGGCTCCCCTGCACCACCTGCATCCCGCAGTTCCAGAGCAGCCTGTACTGCGTCAGTGAGCGACCCGGCGACGTCGAGCGCATCCGGTGCTACAGCAGCCAGCTCGACCAGGACCACGCCGTCCGGGAACCTGTCGATCACGCCAGCGGCCGAAGCAAGAGCCAGTCGAGTCTTCCCTACCCCACCTGGACCAGTGAGGGTCAGCAGCCGGTCAGTGGACAAGCGCGACCTGATCTCGTCGACGGCCTCCGACCGTCCGATGAGCTCCGTCAGCTGCGCCGGCAGATTGCTCCTACGCCGAGGCTCTGCATCGTGCTGCGACAGATCTCGCGATAACCCGCGCTGCTGGCGCTCGTCCCGCGACGACCCCCGCTGCCCACCCTGGTGCAGTTCCCGCGGCAGGTCCTAGGCCAGGATCGATCGCTGCAATTCGACAAGCTCCGGGCTCGGGTCCAGCCCCAGGTCCTCCGCCAGCAACCGGCGTACCTGCTCGTAGCTCTCCAGCGCCTCACTCTGCCGTCCCGCCCAGTACAGCGCCCTCATATGCGTGGCCCGGAGGCGCTCGCGCAGCGGGTACTGCGCCAGCAGGTCCGCCAGCTCGCTCACGGCATAGTCGGCCGCCGCCAACCGCGCTTCGAAGTGGTCCTCCTGCGCAGTTAGCCGTAGCTCCGCGAGGCGCGCCACGGTCGTCTCCACGAACGCCTCGTCCGCGAAGTCCGCGTACGCCGGGCCGCGCCAAAGCTGGAGCGCCTCCCCCAGCCGGCCTTCCTCCAGATGCGCCGCAAACCGCAGTACGTCATAGCTGGCGCTGTCGACCTTCAGGGAGTACCCAGCAGGCCCCGACACGACCAGGGCACGACTGCCCGGCTCCGCGTCCTCGAAAGCGCGGCGTAGCTGCGAGACCTTCGCCGAAAGCGTCCCTGCCGGGTTGCCGGGCAGGTCGTCGCCCCAGAGGTCGTCGATCAACCGGTCCGCGGGCACCGGGCGTCCCTCGTGCACGAGGAGATCGGCGAGTAGGCCTCGCACCTTCAGCCCCGGCACCGTGACGGCGACACCGTCGTCGGTCCAGGCCGTCACCGGTCCGAGCACCCCGAAACGCATGGCCGCACCATATCTTTCCGGGGCTTACGGCCGATCGGAAAGAAACCGTAAACCCACTCCTGCAGAGTCAAGAACAAGAGAAGAAAGGGAAGGAAGGAAAGCGGGAGGGCGAGGAGCACGGAAGGAAAGCGGAGGGCGGGGAGCACGGAAGGAAAGCGAGGGCGAGGAGCACGGAAGGAAAGCGGGGAAGGCGGAGGGGGCTGAGCGGGGAGGTGAAGGGGATGAAGGTACGGCTGGTGGTGATCGTCGGGAGTACGCGTACGGGGCGGTTCGGGCCGACTGTGGCTGACTGGTTCGCACAGCAGGCTGCCAAGTGGGCCGACCTCGACGTAGACGTGATCGACCTGGCTACTGCCGACCTGCCACCCACACTGACCGGCACCGACGAGCCGACGCCCGCCACAGTCGCAGTACTGGCTCCACGTCTTGCTGCGGCGGATGCGTTCGCAGTGGTGACACCGGAGTACAACTGCAGCTTTCCTGCACCGCTGAAGACCGCACTCGACTGGTACTACGACGAGTGGCATGCCAAGCCTGTTGCCCTCGTCGCCTATGGCAGGGAAAGCGGAGGCCTGCACGCGGTGGCTCAGCTGCGGCAGGTGTTCACCGAACTCCATGCCGTCACCATCCGCAACACGGTCACCCTTCCTTGCTACTGGAAACAGTTCGCCGCCGACGGCAGCTGGCCCCGCCCTGGCAGCGGCTACGACGCCGCCGCCAAGCTCTTGCTCGACCAGCTCGTTTGGTGGGCCCAAGCACTCCGGGATGCGCGCACCAAGCACCCCTACCAAGCCTAGATATCAACCCTGGAAAGGCCAGAACCATGAGGAAGTTGTTCGAGTCCACCTTTGTCAGCCTGGACGGCGTCATCTCGAACCCGCAGGACTACAGCCCTCCGTACTGGGACAAGGAGCACTTCGCGTACTCCGCGGCCCTGATGGAGACCGTCGACGCACAAGTGCTCGGCCGCGTCACCTACGAGGGCTTCGCCGAAGCCTGGTCGCAGCGCAGCGGTGCGCAGCGGTGCGCAGGCGGATCTCTTCAACAACATGAAGAAGTACGTGGCGTCGCGGACGCTCACCGAGACCACCTGGAACGCCGAACTGCTCAAGGGCGACGCAGTGGAGGCCGTCCGCCGGCTCAAGGAGGACGATGGCGGTGACCTGATCAAGTTCGGTAGCGGCGAGTTCTCCCAGGCACTGCTGGACGCCAAGCTGGTCGACGAGTACCACTTCTGGGTGTTCCCGGTCCTCGTCGGCAGCGGCGAGCGCCTCTTCGACGGTCAGGCGATGACTCACCTGGAGCTGCTCGGCACCACCACCTTCAAGTCCGGCATCGTCGTCCACAAGCTGGCGCCGAAAGCCTGACGGGGTGCGAAACGTCCGGAGGGCCCTGGGGCCTCCGGACGTTTCGCATTCCGTACAGGGACCGCTTGTGGGTGGTTGGGCCTGGGTACCAGACGAGTTACGGGGGCAGACGGCACACCGGAAACGGTGGCCGGACAGAGGTCCTGGCGATCCGCCCCAGATCGCAGGCCTGCCACAAGTTGGACTGGAGGTCTGATGGGAACCGTCATCACCATCATCGTCATCGTCGTGGTCCTGATCGCCGCCGCCGCGGCGTTCTACGCCTACCAGCGACGAAGGTCGGGTCAGCTGCAGGAGCGGTTCGGGCCGGAGTACGAACGCACGCTGGAGCAGTCGGGCGACCGCCGGACGGCGGAACGCGACCTGCACGAACGCGAACGGCGCCGGTCCAAGCTCGAGCTGACGCCACTGAGCGACGAGTCCGCCGCGCAGTACCGCGCCGAGTGGGACAACTTGCAGGGCGGGTTCGTGGACGCACCTGGGGAAGCTGTAGCGCAAGCGGATCGCCTTGTACTGCGCATGATGCGCGAGTCCGGCTACCCGGTCGACGAGTTCGACCAGCGCGCCGACGACATCTCCGTTGATCACCCAGAGGTCGCAGAGAACTACCGGCAGGCGCACCGCGTCGCTGTCGCGCAGACCCGAGGCGAGGCCGACACGGAAGACCTCCGCCAGGCAGTGACGGCGTACCGACGGCTGGTCGTCGCACTGCTCGACCACGGCCACGAAGATCACACCACGCGACCGACGCACAAGAGGGAGCAAGCATGACCACCCCCGACAACGATCGCACCCCGACTGACCAAGTCCCGGACCGTACTGCGTACTCCGACGAAGGTGAACGCACCTACGCAGACGACCAGGCCCGTACTACGGGCCTCGGCGAGGACGACCGCAGTGGCAGCCTTGACGAGGGCGACCGCAGTGGCGGCCTTGGCGAGGGCGACCGCAGTGGCGGCCTTGGCGAGGGCGACCGCAGTGGCGGCCTCGGCGAGGGCGACCGCAGTGGCGGCCTCGGCGAGGGCGACCGCAGTGGCGGCCTCGGCGAGGGCGACCGCAGTGGCGGCCTCGGCGAGGGCGACCGCAGTGGCGGCCTTGGCGAGGGCGACCCGGCGTACGCGGATGGGTCGGACCGAGCTGGCTACGGGAACGCCGACGGCGTCGATGACGGCGACCGTGTGACGTCCGGCTCCGATGCGCTGGATCGCCCGGCCGCTGGGTCGGAGGACAACACCCTCGACGACCGGGACGGGCAGACGGCTGACAGCGCACGTGCGGTGGACGGCGACAAGTCGGCCGAGCCGACGGTGAGCCCTGAGGATCCGCTGGTTCCCGATGACATCGCGGTGGACTTCAAGGCGCGCTGGGACGTTATCCAGCAGGGATTCGTCGATGACCCGCGGATAGCGGTCACCGACGCCGACAAGCTGGTCGGCGACGTGCTGCAGCGACTGTCCAGCACGTTCGACCAGCAGCACCAGAGCCTCGAAGGCCAATGGGCCGACGGCGAACCGTCAACCGAAGACCTCCGCGGCGCCCTGCAGCGCTACCGAGCCTTCTTCGACCGCCTCCTCACCCTCTAGACCGCCCAACGTCGCAGCCGGGGTCCTCGACCCCGGCTGCGGCTGCGCGTCGTACTACGGCACGATGTTCTGGTTGAGGTGGAAGAGGTTGTCCGGGTCGTACTTGCGCTTGACCTCCACCAACCGGTCGTAGTTGCCCTTGTAGTTGTCGGCGATCCGCCCCTGGTCGTCCCCTGCCATGAAGTTGACGTAGCCGCCCGCCTCCGAATGCGGCGCGAGGGCGTCGTAGTACCCGCGAACCCACTCGACGCCGGCCTCGTTCATCGCGGGATCAGGCCACATCCCAGCGATCACCGTCGCGAAGTTGGCGTCGCGGTACGCGAACGCGGTCGCGTCGGCCGGCACCCGATGGCAAGCGCCGTCGATCGGGTAGATGTGCACGGTCGAGTTCACCGCGGGCAGTCCGGGCGCGTGTTCGAGGTGCGCCTGGATCGCGTCATCGGTCAGCTCGGTGACGAAATTCGCCTTCCAGTAGTGCTGCAGCCCCGGCGGCACCAACCCGTCGAACGCCGTGTTCAGCGCCGGATACGGCATCTGCCCGACCTGTTCGGCGACGACCGGCGCGAACTCGCGGAACTGCGCGATCTGCTGCTCGCCCTGCTCCGGACTCCCGGCCCAGCACCCGACGATCAGCGCGAACGGATCACCATGCCGATCCTCGGGAATGAACGGCAGCGGCGGCGCGAGCTGGAACGCCGGGAAGCCACCGAGCTGTTCCGGCGCATCCTTGATCAGGTCCCGGAAGCCGGCCAGTACTGCGGCCGCGTCCGACATCTCGAACAACATCGGCCCGCCGTACACCGTGTCGACAGGCTCCAACCTGAACTCCAAGGCAGTCACGACACCGAAGTTGCCGCCACCACCCTTCAACGCCCAGAACAGGTCCTCGTTGTCCTTCTCGCTCGCCATCAGGAACCGCCCGTCGGCGGTCACCACGTCGGCCGAGATCAGGTTGTCGCACGACAACCCGAGTCCGCGAGCCAGATAGCCGATCCCACCGCCGAGCGTCAGCCCGCCGACCCCGGTGGTCGAAATGATGCCGCCGGTCGTCGCCAGGCCGAACGCGTGCGTGGCGGCGTTGAAGTCACCCCAGGTCGCTCCACCGCCGGCGCGCGCCGTTCTCGCGACCGGATCGACCCGCACCTGCCGCATCCTGCCCAGGTCGGCCACCACTCCGTCATCGACAGTGCCGAAGCCGGGCACGCTGTGGGAACCACCTCGAACCGCCAACTCCAGGCCGTTGGTCGCGGCGAAGTTCACCGTCGCGATCACGTCGCCGGCGTTCTCGCATCCCACCACGACCCGTGGGCGCTTGTCGTGCATCGCGTTGTACACCTTGCGCGCCTCGTCGTACCCGTCGTCGCCGGCAGCGAAGACCGGCCCCCTGACACGCTCTCTCAAGTCTTCGATCGTGAACTCGCCCATGACTCCTCCAAAGCCGCGCGGCCGTTCCACGTTGTCGACCGGCGCGCTCGCAGGCGCGCCGGCCAGACCGGCGAGCCACCATCGAACGCGGCGCGAATTCCACCCCAGAGAGCGCCTGGTCCCCCGGACGGCCGCCAGACCTCCCCCTGACAAACCCCGTCCCTCAGACCCTCCCCCTCCCCCACCTCTTAGTCAATCCCCCTGTACTACGCGTGTCCGCACTACCCAGCGTGACGGCGAGCCCAGGCCCGCCCTGGTGAAACGGGCCCGGGCTCGGGTCTAGCGGGTGAGGGTGATGAGCTGGGCAGTCCCTGCAGGGATCTCCGCGGTAAGAGCTCGGCCGTGGGGATTGAGCGCCTGGGCGTGCGGCGTACCGGTGGCTTTGCCGTCCGGACGGATCTGCTGACCGCCAAGGGTGATCGTCGACGGGTCGGACGAGGCCAAGCCCTCCGGTGCCGTACTGCGCAACGTCACCTGCCTGCCGTGCCGGTAGTCGGCCGACAGCGCCAAGCTGACCTTGTCCGTCGTACCGTCGGCCGCTGCCGGGTCCTGCACGTTGATCAGTACGACTGTCAGTTCACCGTGCCGCCCCTCGATGCCGTACGCGCGCAGCTTGCCGAGATCGGCAGCGGCGACGTCCAGCGTGACGAACCGGCCTTGCGGGACTTGGCGGAACGCCCAGATCCCGTAGTACAGCGGCGTGGCCGACAGGTCGCCCCGGTCGAGCGCGGCTTGGTCCGCCGCGCAGAAGGCGCCGTAGTACCGGTAGGAGATCGGGTAGTCGGGCGAGGCGCGTGGCTTGAAGTCGCCGCAGATCGCCGCGGTGTTCGTGTGGAACTGCAGCCGACTGATCCCGCTTCGCGCCGTCTGCAGCAGATAGTCGAGCGACCACAGCGAGGTCGCATAGCTCGTGCTCACTCCTGGCTGGCCGCTGCAGGACGCGCTGTTGGATTCGTTGATGGTCATCGGGATCGGCTTCAGGAAGCGCTCTCCGATGCTCTCGATGCCCGCCAGCTTGGCCTCGGTCGTCGTGGACGTGGCGGCAGACATCAGCTGCGGGATGGTGAGGTTGGAGGTGCCGCAATGGCTGCCCGGATACCAGTGCGAGGAGATCTCGCCGAGCACGTCACTCGGCTTGACCACCGGATCGGCCAACGCCGCGGTAGCGAAGCCGTCGAGCTGGGTGTTCGTCTTCGCGGTATTCGCCGACGGACCGGACATCCTGATCTTTGCCTTGGGCAACCTCGCCTGAATCGCGGCCTGGTACTCCTTGAGCTTCTCCCAGTACTGCGCGGGAGTCAGCGTCGTGACGTGGTCGTACTCGTTGCCCATTTCGACCGACAGCAGATCGTCACCCAGTACTTCGTGCGCGACGGCGACCTCCTCGACGACCTGATCCATCGTCACCTGACCATCAAGCACGGACTTCAACGGCGCACCGAGCGTCACTTTCCAGCCGGACGCGCGGACCAGTTGCTTCAACTGCTCGAAGTCGGAGCGATCGACCGTGCCCCCGATCGCCCAGTCCGGCGCCGGAGTGCCCTTCGCCGCACCGAACGAGGGCCAGACAAGATCCATCGAATAGCCACCAAGCCGCAGTACGCCGGGACCAAGCGTCCGTAACCGCTGAGCCATCCGCTGCTTGGTGAGATAGCCGTGCGCAAAGTCCGCCGACTCCACCGAGAATCCTTGGTTGTCCCCGGTGATCCGCCCGTTCGACTGATTCGGCGTCACCGTTAATTGGATCTCGGTGTCGCTCGCACCGGCGTACGCGACGCCGGAGGTGGTAAGGCCGAACGCCAGTAAGGCGACCGCCGCAGTTCTGTAGCTCATTCCGAACTCCTCAAGCTGGGAAAGACTTGCTGATGACTGCCGCTTCGCCGGGAGCCAGGGTCACGCGGCCTTTGTGCATTACGTGCGGACGGAAACCCGGCCAGGTACCGTCTGCTCGCGTTTGGCGACCGTCGATGCGCACCTGCGCGGCGTCGAGAAACTTGCCGGCACCCGTCGCGTCGTACGGCGTCATCCGGTCGACGAATCCCTTGGGCGCCGGGACACTGACCGGCTGGTCTGTCTTGTTGATCAGGAACAATCGGTCGTCGGTCCGCCAGCCTTTGACCGGCGTACCGGTCTCGAACGGCCGCAAACCCTTTGATCCTTGGGCGAATCGGCCGAAGAACAGCAACGCGTAGTACTCCGGGGCCGCGGTCGGCGCACCCATCGCGGCGGTGGGATCGTAGTTGATCGCGTTGTAGTAGCCGTTGCCTTCCTGCGGTTCGAAGAAGGCGCGGACTTCGGCGTTGTGAAGATTGACGCCGACTCCGCCGACCTTGCAATCGAGGTTTGCGCCGGGCGTCTTCGGAGACTGTGGGCAGGCGACGTGGAACATCATGTCCAGTGCGTACGCCGCACTCGCCGCGACGTTGCTGACGCCGTCCGCACCGCGCCCGGCGGCGGTGTTGGTCTCCTCCAGGCGATACGGCAGAGAGCGCTCCCCGGCCTCTCTCGCGTGCTCATCGACCTGGTAGTCGAGGCTTTGCAGATGCTCGTCGGAGAGCAACGCGGGGATCGACGGGCAGCGGTACGGCTTGTTCGCACAGGTCCGGGCGAGCGGGTAGAAATGATCACTCCCGTACGCCGGGTGGTTGTCGAGGATCTCCGGCCAGTTCCAGAACCAGCGCGTCGGAACGCTGCGAGCGTCGATGCTCTGCCAGGGCAGGATGTCCTCGCTGGTATTCGGCGCGACCACCGGCAACGGACTCACCGCCTCGGCGTACTTCGGGAGGTCGGTCAGGTAGCTCGGCAATCCCGCGGTCCCGTACGACAGATCAGCCTCATTGCCGAGTTCAACCCCAAGCACCTGGCCCGGGCCGGAACGTCTGCTTCACCGCATCCGCAAACGCCCGCGCATGCTCCGGACTGACGAACGGCCTGGTCTCCTTCACCGGCGCCATCGCCGTCCCCAACACGACCTGCCACTGCGGCCCACCACCAGTCGCGCTGCCGCTCAGCCAGCGGGTTCCACCACCACCAGACCCACCCTCAACTGCGCCGTCGCTCAGCCAGCGGGTGCCGCCCTCACCATCGGCCGCGCCGTCGCTCAGCCAGCGGGTGCCGCCCTCACCATCGGCCGCGCCATCACTCAGCCACCTCGTCCCGCCCTCACCATCAGCTGCGCCATCACTCAGCCAGCGGGTGCCGCCCTCACCATCAGCTGCGCCATCACTCAGCCAGCGGGTCCCGCCCTCACCATCAGCTGCGCCATCACTCAGCCAGCGGGTCCCGCCCTCACCATCGGCCGCGCCATCACTCAGCCACCTCGTCCCGCCCTCACCATCAGCTGCGCCATCACTCAGCCAGCGGCCGCCGCCTCCGCCTGATCCGCCGTCGCTTGCCCATCGCGTTCCGCCTTCCGCAGAAGGAGCGTTGACGGCATCGAGAGTCGCACGGATGGATTGAAGGTCCTCAGGAGTGATGATCTCGTCCGTGTTCGGCGCAGCCGGCTCGAACGGCATGACATCTTGCGACGACCCGCCGATCCGCAGTACGCCGCTGCCGAGGTTGCGGAGCAGATTCACGAACGCGGGTCGCGCCTCCGCACTCATATATCGCTCGATCAACGACCACTCGATGCTCAACCCGACGAACCGCTCCGGAATCACCCCATCCCGAGGCGCGGAAGACCCGGCTGCGGCCACGGCTGAAATGGGCTGCGCGACAGCGGCGGAGGAAGCGAGGGCGGTCGTGGCGCGCACGGTGTGGGCAGGCGTGGTGGGCAGGGCGTGGGCAGGCGTGGTGGGCACGGCGAGCGCGGTTGCCAGGGTCAGGGCAGCCGCTATCGCCCGACGCCGGGGCGGTCGGTTCACGTCGGACCTTCTCACAATCGATCAGCAGAAGATTGCTCAGAAAACGTTGTCTGATTAGCATTTGGTCAACTATGAACGGTTGTCAAGAACGAACCGGCAAGAAGTTTCCCCACCGTCGGACCGGGTAGCCTCGGCCCCAGGACCTGATCGGAGGATCGTGAGCAGACCCGGCAAGCGAACGACGATCGTCGACATCGCGCAGCGTGCGCAGGTGTCGATCTCGACCGTTTCCCGCGTTCTGAACGGCCAGACCATCTCCGACCAACTGCTGGCCGGCCGGGTCCGCGAGGCCGCCGCCGAGCTCGGCTACCGCCCGAACGTGGTCGCCCGCGACTTCCGCCGCGGCGTCACCAGCACGATCGGCGTCGTCGTACCGGATCTCGCCAACCCGTTCTTCCCGCACGTCCTCAAAGGCCTCGCCGAGGACGTCTCCGCCGGCGACCATCGCCTGCTGGTGGTCGACTCCGGCGAGAACCCCGAGCAGGAGCTGCGACTCGTCACCCAACTCGCCGGCACCTGCGACGGCATCATCCTCTGCTCCCCCCGCATGCCCGTCAGCGATCTCGGGCAGATCTCCGCTCTCGGCGTGCCAGTCGTCTGTACGAACCGCTCGGTCGGCAAACTCCCCTTCGGCACCGTCGGCATCGACTCGGCAGCCGGGATGCGCCAGGCGATCGCGCATCTGCACGACCTCGGCCATCGAAAGATCGGGTACCTGGGCGGTCCCGCGACCTCCTGGTCGGACGGCCTACGCCGTGAAGGCCTGCGCGCGGCAGCCGCGGAGTACGGGGTGGAGGTTGTCTCGGTCGCGGGCCGGTTCGACGAGCGACGACGGGTTCGCGCGACTGCCCGCGCTTCTCGCGGAAAAAGTCACCGGCGTGATCGCGTTCAGCGACATCGTCGCGATCGGCGCGCTCGCCCGGCTGCGGGAGCTGTCGATCGACGTGCCGTCCCAGCTGTCGGTGATCGGGTTCGACGACATCCCGGTCGCCGCGTTCCTCGGGCCGCCGCTGACCACCGTCACGCTCCCGAAGGAGGAGCTCGGCCGCCGCGCGTGGGCCCTCCTGCACGCTCAGATGCAGTCCGGCGACATCACTCCCGAGCAACTCCTACCGGCGACCCTCACCACACGCTCCTCCACCGCCGCCCCTTGGAACTCCCGGTGACGGATGTCAAGGACGCCCGCTGAGCTCCGACTCTTGGGCGAGACAGGCCAACAGGGCCGGCGAGATCAGGAGCAGATCATGCGGAAGATCATCTACTACGTTCACCAGTCGCTCGACGGGTTCATCGAAGGACCGAACGGTGAATTCGACTGGCCGGTGCTCGGGCCGGAGCTGTCCGAGTACTCGATGAGCCTCACCGAGCGCGTGGATCTCTTCCTGTACGGGCGGACCGTCTGGGAAATGATGTCGTCGTTCTGGCCGACCGCGGACACGACCGGAGCCGACGAGCACGAGATCACGTTCGCCCCGATCTGGCGCGAGATGCCGAAGCTCGTACTGTCGACGACCCTGCAAGGCGCCGACTGGAACACCGAGATCATCCGCGACGCCGAGGCACTCCGCGAGATCAAGTCGCGACCCGGCAAGGACATCCTGCTGACCGGCAGTGCCACCGTCGCCGCCACGCTGACCGAGCTCGGCCTGCTCGAGGAGTACCACGTGATCGTCCACCCGGTACTCCTCGGCGGCGGCAAGCCGGTCTACCACCCGGTCAAGGAGCGGCTGTCGCTGGAGCTCGCCGAGTCCCGCACCTTCGACAACCGCACGGTCCTCCTCCGCCACGACCTCGTCAGGTCGTAGTACGGCCTAGACCTGGAGCCGGTTGGATTTCATGGCTGGTGTCGAGTAGACGGTGCCGATGCGGAGGCCACCGAGCCACTTGGTGAGGCGGGAGGCCTCGGCGTCGAGGGCGCGGCGCGCGCTGGCCGAGACCTTCCCGAGCAAGCCCACGGTCACGACACCGGCGTCATCCTGCGTCCAGCACCCCACCACACGACCGTCGACCCAAGCCGTCGTACCGGCGTTGCCGCGGGTGTCGAACAGCGGCTCGCGATGGGCGCCGAGGTAGAAGTCCCGCCCCTGCCAGCCCATCACCGTCGGATCGAGCACCGGCAGCAACGCGACCCACGAGCCGGGATCCGCAGGCTCATCAAGGTCATCCGGCAGCAGCCAGCCAGTACCGCCGTCCTCGAGCGAGACCGCGACGGCGTCGAGCTCGGCCAGCGCAGTTCGTATCACGGTCTTCGTCGAACCCAGCCACCAGACAAGATCCTCCTCGGTGCCTGGACCGAAGGTGTACAGCCAGCGGCGCACGATCTCGCGGTACCCGTCAGCCGCATCCCACGGCGACGGGACCTCGCCGAGCCAGTGCGACATCAGGGTCAGGCGCGATCGCGAGGTGCGCCAGTGACCGGCGTTGCCGGCACGCACGATGTCGGCGTTGGCACCGAGATGGGTGAGTACCGCGTTCGCCGCCCAGACCGCGCCGCCCGTCCGTACGGCCTTCACGTTGATCATCGGTATCGCCTCGCGCACCTCCACGGCAGTTCGACCATCGGGCGCTTCAGCCAGTACTGCGAGGACCTCGGCGCCGGCCCGCTCGATCCAGTCGTCACCGTTGTCGGTGAGCCCGGACTGCTCGACCTCCTTGGCCATCCGAGCCCGCTCGAAGCGCGCCACCCGGGCGGATGCGCTCGGCCAGACCGCCGGCAGGAGCTCGCGCGGGAACACAAAGAGCGTGCGGCGCATGGCCAACTGCTTCACCAGGCTGCGGTCGCCGTACAGCGCCCGGTCGACGTCGGCGATCTCCAGGGACTCCACGCGCGCCCAGCAGGACAGGTAGACCGTCGCCGGCTCGGTCGCATGCAGCACGGTCATTGCCCGGGTAGCAGCCTCCGGGGAGTCCACCTGAGTTCCCACCGCCAAGGCGTGCCGAACGGCCAGGCGAGCCCGACGCTCATCATCAGATACGTGCCGCATCAGGCCACCCTGTCAGATCACTCCGACAGAATCTGGCGACGCGGGCCACGGCCCAGCCATCGCTCGTCCCCTGCGCGAGCCTGGCCGGACCGTGGTTGTTCAGCTCGGGCTGTCAGGCCCACTTGTCGTTCGGCAGCTTGAGGATCGCCCACCCCACCGCGGCGAACCCGACTGCCTGCAGACCCCAACCGAACAGATCGAGCGGGTGATTCGCGATGATCACCGCGGCGATGAAGTGGATCGGCTGCGACACGATCACCGCCAGCGCCGCCCAGCGAGCGACCACCCTCGTCCGCCACAGCGCGATACCGAGCAGGATCGTCCCCAGAACGTGGCCCAGTACGAAGAACACTCCCGCCACCGCGGCCGACGGATGCATGGCGTCCGCGAGCCGGGTGATCGCACCCGCGTCCATCCCCGCCTTGGCACCCGACCACAGGAACTGGTCCTCGGCCGTCAGCCAGCCCAGCGACAGATAGCCCGGGATCAGCAGCAGCAGAGCCACCATCGTCAGCCGCGGCGCCCGCTGCCGGGTGACCCGGCCAACGGAGTACGCCGCTGGTACGAGCGTCAGTACCGCGATGAAGCCGAGCCACAACACCAGCGACATCCGTCCGGGAGCGGCCACCACCTTGCTCACCATCGTGGCTGAGTCGTCCACCGTGTCGTAGGGCAGGACATACCGCAGTACGGCGACGGCGGCCGGCCCGATCGGGAGGATCAGGGCTGCGGCCCAGCGTGACCATCCACGCGTGTCGGCGCTGTTCGCAGTACGGGGAACTGTCGTTGTCATCGCGCACCTGCCAACTCGCGGGCCGGTACGAGCACCAGCACGGTTCCGGCGGCGGTCAGCGCGATCAGGACTCCGGCGGCGACCAGCGCGGCGGCAGGAACGTCACCCGCGAAGAACGCCGGGAGAGCGCTCACTGCGGACAGAACGCGCAGCACGATCAGCGGTACTACCGCACGCCGCTCGCCTCGCCACGCGATAACCACCAACACCAGGCTGATCAGCCCGAGAACCGATCCGATCAGCGCGATCGACATCGGCGGGTGCTCACCATCGGTCAACAGCGGCCCGGCCAGATCGGCCACCGAGAGCAGCCCGAAAGTGACCAGCCCGGCACGAAACGTACGAGACATCAGAACCTCCCCTGAAAGGCCCCGGATCGGGGCATGGCACCACCGTGGCGCCGGCGGCCGCCCACCGCCCGGGCAGCGGTTCACCGCGCCACGGGAGGTTGCCCGCCCGATCAGGGAACGCATTCCCGGGACGCCGGGAGTCTCCGGGGAGCACACTGATCGACATGACGGGAAACGGGCCCCAGGCACCCCACCGCACCAGGCGGTGGCTGACGCCTGGGCGCCAGGCCGTTGGCCCCGCGGCGGGAGGGTCCCCGGCGCCAACTGCACGGGATCAGGCCGCGGCGGGAGAGTCCCCGGCGAACGGGCGATCGCCGGCAGCGGGATGGTGGGTTGAGGTGAGGCGGTGGTTGGCGGCGGGGTTCGGGGCGTTCGCGGTGGTCGAGGTGATCGCCGGGATCGCGCTCTCCGGCAAGGCCGGCTGGTCCTTCACAGACGCCCTCGACAGCTTCACCGTCACCAACGGCCTGATGGGGCTGACGTTCGCGGTGTGCGGCGCGGCGATCGCCTGGCACCGCCCGAACAACCCGATCGGCTGGCTCTTTGTGGCCGACGGCATCGGTCACGCAACCACAGCCGCAGGCGCGCCGCTGTCCGCAGTACTGCATGACGCATCGGCACCGCTCGGCCTCCAGCGCCTGGTCGCCACGGTGATGCAGTGGTCCTGGCCCTGGTCTATCGCGTTGTTCCTGCCGCTGGCGCTACTCCTGTTCCCCGACGGCAAACTGGTCTCCCCGCGCTGGCGCATCGCCGCGATCGCGATCGTGGTGACCGCGCCACTGTTCGCGGTCGAGATGGGCGCGGGCCCCGAAACCATGTTCGCGGACGGACCTCGCGGGTATCTGACGCTCTCCTCCTACGACTCGCTGCAACCGTTGTGGACGGCAACCGAAATCCGCGGCCTGCTTGCCTACGCCCTCGCGATCGCCAGCCTGGTGATCCGCTACCGCCGCTCGGACGAAACCCGCCGCCGCCAACTCCTGTGGCTGGTACTCGCGGCCGTGATCGTCCTCGCCTTCATGACCCCCTGGGCATTGGTCGCCGGCACTCCGATCCTTGTCCTGCTGGCGATTCCGCTGATCCCGATCGCCGTCGCCGTCGCGATCGTGCGACACCAGTTGCTGGACATCCGCCTGGTCGTCTCGCGCGCGCTGAGCTGGGCACTGCTGTCAATCATTGCCGTGGGCGCCTATGCCGCGCTGGTGGCGTTGACGGACTCGTTCATTTCCTCACGATTCGGGCGTTCGGCCGCGGTGACCGTGATCGTGGCTCTGTTGATCGCGCCCGTACTGCCCCGCTTGCAGCGCCTGGTCGACCGCGCCATGTACGGCGATCGCCGCGACCCCGCGCGAGTCGCATCCCGCGTCGGCGAGCAACTCGCGGCCAACCCGGCTGGGGGGATGCCGGGTGTGGTCGGCGCGATCCGCTCGGCTTTGAGACTCCCGTACGTCGGGATCGCGGTCGACGGGCAACTCTTGGCCGCCGACGGAGTCGCGCGAGACGTAGTACCGGTTGATCTGTCGTACGGCGGCGCGGCGGTCGGCTCGCTGCTGGTTGGACTCCGTTCGGGCGAGTCCGGGCTGTCGCCGGCCGATCGGAATGTGCTCGCGCTGGTCGCAGTACCGCTCGCCGTCGCCATCCACGCGATTCGGCTCTCGACCGAACTCCAGACTTCGCGCGAGAGGCTGGTCGCGGCCCGCGAAGAGGAACGACGCCGGCTGCGCCGCGACCTCCACGACGGCCTCGGACCGACCTTGACCGGCGTCGCGTTCACCGCCGACGCGGCGGCGAACCTGATCTCCGTCGACCCTTCACGAGCCTCGGAGTTGCTGAGCACCTTGCGTACGGACACCCGCGTCGCGATCGCCGACGTACGCCGACTTGTCGACGACCTGCGACCGCCAGCTCTCGACGAACTCGGCCTGGTAGGGGCCTTACAGCAAAGGGCCGACCAGCTTTCCTGGCGCGCAGACGGCGCTTCCGTCTCGGTCTCGGTATCAGCCGAGGGCTTGCCTGCGCTGCCGGCCGCACTGGAGGTCGCGGCGTACCGAATCGCCACGGAAGCGCTGACCAACGTAGTACGCCACTCTCGTGCGACAGTCGCAGTACTGGCACTACGTTGTGGCACGGAACTGGAGATCGAGATAACAGACGACGGCCCCCCGAACGGAGCCTGGAAACCAGGCGTCGGCCTGCAAGCCATGCACGAACGCGCCGCAGAACTAGGCGGCACCTTCAAAGCCGGCCCCTCCCCATCAGGCGGCCGCGTACACGCTTCCTTCCCGCTGGTGACGTCATGATCCCGTTCTTACACGCGCGTCTCGCCTCCCTCCGGTTGGTGACGTCATGATCCCGGTTCTACACGCGGTTCTCGCCTCCCTCCCGTCGGTGACGTCATGATCCGGGTGGTGCTGGCGGACGACCATCCCGTCGTACGCGCGGGTCTAGCTGCCCTGCTCACGTCCCTCCCCGGCATCGAGGTGGTGGGCGTCGCCTCCACCGGTCGCGAAGCGATCCGCGAGTGCGTCACCAACCGCCCCGACGTCGCAGTACTGGACCTGCAAATGCCCGACCTGGACGGCTTCGCCGCAACCCGCGAACTAGCCCGCTCCGCCCCCGAGGTCGCAGTACTGGTCCTGACCATGTTCGAAGACGAC
The DNA here is from genome assembly GCF_014217565.1 of Kribbella qitaiheensis. Classification (NCBI taxonomy): domain Bacteria; kingdom Bacillati; phylum Actinomycetota; class Actinomycetes; order Propionibacteriales; family Kribbellaceae; genus Kribbella; species Kribbella qitaiheensis. Next base: position 7,998,851 of record NZ_CP043661.1, on the reverse strand, counting down.
GACTCAGTGTTCGCCGCGATGCGCGCAGGCGCCCGCGGCTACCTCGTCAAAGGCGCCGAACAAGAAGACATCGCCCGAGCCATCCAGGCAGTCGCCGCCGGTGAGGCGATCTTCGGCCCCGGCGTCGCCCGCCGAGTCCTCTCCTTCTTCGCCACACCCGCACCCCCCGCCGCCACCCCGTTCCCCGACCTCACCACCCGAGAACGCGAGATCCTCGACCTCTTGGCCGCCGGCCTCTCCAACGCCGCCATCGGCCAACGCCTCTCCCTGGCCGCCAAAACCGTAGCCAACAACGTCTCCACCATCTTCGCCAAACTAGCCGTAGCCGACCGCGCCACGGCCATAATCCAAGCCCGCAACGCCGGCCTCGGCGGCACCTAGTTTCCTTCCGCAGAAGGCGAGCTGTCGATCGCGCGAAGATAGCGCTCTCCGATGAGCTTGAGGTGTTTCACGAGCGCGGCCGGCTCCGTGACGTGGAAGTCGAGGCCGAGCATGCCGATGTAGACGGCAACGACTTCGAGGCTTTCGGCGCCGGTGATGAGGATGCAGCTTCTGTCGTCGACCGATTCCACGATCCCGACGGCCGCATGGATGCGGGAGAGCACCTCCTCGGCCGAGGCGAAGACGGTGATCCGGGCGTGCACCTTCCAGCCGGTGGAGGCGACGTCACGTAGTACGAAGTCTGTGTAGTCGTCACCTGGCATCGGCCGCGGCTTGTAGCGACGGCCGGTCGCCATCCGCAGGTCCATCCAGTCGACGCGGTAGGTGTGCCACTCACTCGCCTCATCCCGCGCGACGAGATACCAGTACCGCTGCCAGCTCACCAACCGATAAGGCTCGACCAGGATCGGAAACGAGGGAGCGCTCTCCGGTACGACGTACTCGAATCGCAGGTAATGCTCGTCGCGAATCGCAGCCGCGATCGTACTGACCACAGCCGGATCCACCTCCGGATCCTCCACATTGGACCCCGTGTTGTCCGGCCCCTTCGACATCGTCGTGTGAATCGCGTTCACCTGCCGGCGAAGGCGATGCGGCAACACCTGCTCGAGCTTCGCCAGCGCGCGAGTACTGCTCTCCGCCATCCCGCTGACCCCGGCTCCCGTCCGCAGCCCCACCGCGACAGCAACCGCCTCCTCGTCATCCAGCAGCAACGGCGGAAGCTTCGCGCCCACGCCAAGTTGGTAGTACCCGGTGGCCCCGCGAGTCGCGTCGACCGGATACCCGAGCTCACGAAGCCGATCGATGTCGTTGCGGATGGTCCGCGTACTCACCCCCAACCGCTCCGCCAGCTCCGACCCAGGCCAGGCCGGCCGCGACTGCATCAGCGCCAGCAAGGACAGCAATCTGGACGAGGTTTCACGCATGCGGAAACAGTACCTTGAATAGGAATCTACCATTCCTATATGGCTTCTACGGTAAAGCCATGAACAACAACGGCAGCTCCCCCGCAGACATCCGCCCCTTCAAGATCGACGTGGCTCAGGCGGACCTCGACGACCTGCTCTCCCGGCTCGCCCGGACCCGCCTCCCCGAGGCCGCGCCCGGCGACGACTGGGACCTCGGTACGCCGAACCACTACCTCCGCGAGATGGTCGAGCACTGGCAGAACGGGTTCGACTGGCGCGAGCAGGAGGCGCGGATGAACGAGTTCCCGCACTACCTGACCGGCATCGACGGCCAGACCGTGCACTTCATCCACGTACCGTCCGTCGAGGCAGACGCGACCCCGCTGCTGCTGATCCACACCTACCCCGGTTCGTTCGTCGACTTCCTCGACATGATCGGCCCGCTCACCGACCCGGTCGCCTACGGCGGCAAGGCTGAGGACGCGTTCTCTGTCGTGGTCCCCTCCATCCCGGGCTTCGGCTTCAGTACTCCGCTCGTCGACCGCGGCTGGACGATGGCCCGCGTCGCCCGCACTTTCGACAAGCTGATGCGCCAACTCGGCTACTCGTCGTACGGATCGCACGGCAGCGACGGCGGCGCCATGATCTCCCGCGAACTCGGCCTGCTGAACCCTCCCGGCTTCCTCGGCCTGCACGTCCTCCAGCTCTTCTCGTTCCCGTCCGGCGACCCGGCCGAGTTCGCCGACTTCACCCCGGAGGACTACGCCGCCCTCAAGCACCTCGAGTGGTTCCAGTCGGTCGGCGGCTACAACGCGATCAACTCGACCCGCCCGCAAACCGTTGCCGTCGGTATCTCCGACTCCCCCGTGGGCCAGCTCGCCTGGAGCGAACTCTTCAACAACTTCGGCAACGGCACCAGCCTGGTCAGCCGCGACCAGATCCTCACCGAGGTGACCCTCTACTGGTTCACCAACACCTCGGCCGCCGCCGGCCGCTACCACTACGAAGAAGCCCACGCCGGCACCGAACCCGCCCTCAACACCGCCCCCACCGGCGTAGCCGTCTTCGCCGACGACTTCAAAACCATCCGCCCCCTGGCCACCCGGGACAACCCCAACATCACCCACTGGACCAACTTCGAAAAGGGCGGCCACTTCGCCTCCCTGGAACGCCCCAGCGACGTAATTACCGACCTCCGAACCTTCTTCGCAAGCCTCCGCACCAAGTAGCCCGTACTACGCTCCGCCGCGCACCACGTACTACGAGATCTGGCCGGGCCCCGTCGCAACCCGCGACGGGGCCCCGGCCTCGTCGTGCTGTGGGAAATCTCCCGCCAATGACGTCCTTGCTGCCATATGGTGGGGACGCCCTACCTGGAAGGAGCCCGGATGTCATCCGAGACGCCGCACGACCGTCCGAGCGGCGAACGCCTGCTCGTCATCGACACCGCAACTGCTGCCCACAATCTCCCCCGGATGCTGGGGCGCTTCCGCGAAGGCCAATCGGAGCCGCTGTTCTTCGGCGACGACGGCAAGCCGGAAGGCGTCGTGATCTCCTTCGATCAGTGGGAGCGTCTTGACGCCCTCGCTGAGGAGGCCGACCAGACGGAGCGCGCTCGCGAGGTCGCACGGCAGCGGATCGCAACCGCCCAACCAGACGAGTACGTGCCGGTCGACGAACTGGCGGAGGAGTTCGGCTGGGATCTGGACGACGATGACCAACCTCCGAACACTGGCACGACGCCGCAACCATGACGGCGAAGTTCCAGCTCGTTGCCCATCCGGAGCTCCAGGCCCAACTCCGCGACCTCCACGCCAAGGCCCAGCGAGATCCGTCCGGCCTGGAAGCGAAGCAATTCGCCGCGATTCGCACCGGCTTGGCCGCCCTGAGAAACGGCCGCGAAGCGGATTTCGACGGCGAACGACTCGGTTACTCCGACCGGCACCCTGACCTCCGCGACTGCGCGGAGCTCAAGCTCCCTGTGGTCGAGGAGGTCAATCGGCGCGGCAGACCGATGGGTCCGTCGCACCGATTGATCTACCGCGAGTTCGATGGCGCGACGGCTGACCAGCTGCCGGTACGCCAGGTGATGGCGTTCGAACCTCGCAAAGACGGCCGTCCCTTCGAGGTAGCCGCCAACCGCCTGGGCCGGACCAGGGGTGCTCCCCTCGCAGAGTTGGACAGCCTCCCTAACCTCGAGCCCGCCGTCGGACCGGCCAAGGATCCAAGCCGGCCAGTGTCCCCGGTACGCAGGCCGCTTCCTCCCGAACTCGCCCAGGCGATGAAGGGATTGGAGGGCGTCCCCCCAGCATCAAGAGCCGCGACACCTCCGGGCAGCGACCAGCAGCGCCCAACCAGCCGTGATGATCCACGCGGATCCCCAACCCGAGACCGCTGAGCCCGCGCGGGTCGATCCTCAGCTCGGACAGTGCCGTGGCCGTTCATCAGGCGACCATTTGCTTGGTGGCCTCGAGAATCCGGGCCCAGGGCAACGGTCCCCTGCGACCGTATGACCAAAGCGCTCAATGACTCGACCGAGCCGACACGCAGTTCCTCGACGCGAGCTGGCGAGATGGCGAGCTGGCGAGCTGGCGACGAACTGATCACGCTTCTGCTCACGCCCAGCTCAGCCCGCGTCGGACGGCTCGGGCGTGCTGTGCGTGTCGAAGCCGACGTACAAGCGCACCGCCGCGTTGGACCCTCAGGCCGAGGGCTCGATCGCGCCGGAGCCGGTCTTGGCGCGGACCGGAAGCGCCGTCAGGGTTTTGAGCTCACGCAGCCGCAGTAGCGTTCGGTGTTCGGTGTACGCCGCTGCAGCATCGGCACGACGACGAAGTGAGTCGACCTCGGCATCCGGGCGGATCCGCTCGGCCTCCGCACGGATGCCGCCGTCAGAAGCGCAGCCTCGCGACGAGCCTGCGCCGACACTCGATCGTTCTCCGCGCGGGCGTTCACCTCACTTGGCCGAAACCTTGAGCCACCAAGGCCCTTCGGCGCGATCACATTTCCTCAGCCAGGCTCTCGCGAAGCCGTCGGGCCAACCCCTTCGGCGCCATGATGCAGTAGCTCTCGGCAAGCAATTCCGACACCTCCTCCCAGTCGGTCTCCTCCTCGTCAAGCACGATCCCAACGACATCGCTGCCCCACTGCGCCTTGAAGAAGGGCGCCCCGACCGTCGTCAGCGCGGCCAACTCGGGCCCCGCCGCCCGAAACGTCATCACAGTCACCGGCCCGTCATCGCCGGCCGCTTCGGCGTACGCCGCAGGCACCCCCGACACGATCGTCAACACATGCGCGAACGTCCGCTTCCGAATCCGCCATCGCGTCCCAACCCACGCATCCTCTTCATACGCGTCGGGAAACCCCTCACAAATCTTCCCAAGCCGCTCAACCACCTCAACCGGCGCATCACTGGTCTCAGTCACGCTCAGCCTCCCGTCACCGTGACCAAGAACGCTAACGCCAGCCTCCGACATTTCGGATTAGTGTGACCCCGGTTGTCCTGCGGCACACGAGACGAGCTGCGCTTCTACCTGACCGCCCGGTTCGTCAGCTCAGCAGCTCCTGGACAGCGGTTTTCAGGTCGGCCATCGCTGTGCGGTAGAAGCGAGGACCGTAAGACACTCGCGCTACCCCCAGTTCGCGGAGCTTGGCCAGATTCAGATCATCGCCGGTGTTGCCGTTGATCGGGCCGGGTAGTTCGGCGACAAGGGTGGCGATGTCGTCCTGGTGGCGCACGCCGATCGGGTAGATACAGTCGGCGCCGGCATCCCGGTAGAGACGACCCCGTCGTACTGCTTCTGCGAGCCGGTCCGACTCAGGTATTCCGCTTTTGGGCAGGAAGGTGTCGACACGAGCGTTGATGACGATCGGTACTTCGGCGTCGGCTGCAGCGGAGCGGACCCTCGCGAGCCATTGGGCGTGCGCACCGGCCTCGACCAGGCCGCCCGCCCGATGGTCGGTGTCCTCCAGGTTGCAGCCGACCGCGCCGATCTCCAGCAACCGGTCCACCAGCTCACGCGGCTCCATGCCGTACCCCGCCTCGGCATCCACCGTGACGGGGACCGAGACCACCCGGGCGACCCGCCCGGCCGCGGCGAACATCTCCGACCAGGGCGCACCCTCATTGTCGGGATATCCGAGCATCGCCGAGATGGCCGCGCTGGCAGTGGCGACCACAGGAAACCCCGCCTCGGCCACGATCGTCGCGCTGGCCGCGTCCCACGCGTTGGGCAGCACGAGCATCTCTTCGCCGTGCAGCTCGCGGAGCCTGTCGGCGCGAGCCTTGAGATCCATCACCTCAGCGGCCATCGGTCTCCTCCACGTCAACGCAGTGGCGCGTCAAAGGATCATGGGCATTCATATTGGGCTCCCTGACAAGTCGGATCTTTGTCTACCGTCCCTCTCAAGTAGTTAGACACCGCAAGTAGCGGAAAGTCATCGGTCGCGCGTTGGTCTGTCGCGACGGCCAGACCCCAGCCGTGCACCAGAGTCGCGATCCTGAACCCCATTGCTGTGTCCAATCCACAGCGCGAGCCTCACACACGCCACCGACTGTTTCTGGCCGACCAGACGGGCCGGTTGCGGACGTCGGTAGTTCAGCTGTGCCGGAATCGTTGTGCCGCACGGTGGTATCGATCGCCGAGGTTCCGAAACTCGGCCGCCAGTTCAGGTGCGTCCAGTACTTCGAAGTCGACGTCCAGCATGCCGATCCACAACGCCAGCTGGTGTGGCGTGTCCGAGCCGACCATGATGACGCAGGTGTCGTCGTCGATCGGCTCGGGCGTGATCGGTACCGGCATCCGGGCAATCACGTACTCCGCCGACGCGTGCACCCGGATCCGCGCGGAGTAGCGCCAAACCGCAGTACTCACGTTCGTCCGCACGTAGTCAGCCACATCCTCGAACGGCAACTCCCGAGGGACGAAGCGCGGTCCCGTCGGCGTACGAGGTGCCATCCGATCCACCCGGAACGTCCTCCAGTCCTCCCGATCGTTGTCCCAGGCAACCAAATACCATCGTCGTCCCCAGGTGACCAGGCGATGCGGTTCCGTAGTACGGACGCTTGCTGATCCAACCCGGCTCGAGTAGTCGAACCGCAGTCGTTCACGAGCACGAATCGCGCCCGCGACCGCGGTCAGCACCTCACCGTCGACGGTCGGGCCGGAACCCGGTACGGCGACGACGGCCGCCTGCAGCGCGTTCACCCGGTGCCGCAATCGCGACGGCAGCACCTGCTCGAGCTTCACCAGAGCCCCGACCGACGCTTCCTCGATGCCGGCCACGCTCCCACCGGCCGCAGTACGGAGCCCAACCGCAACAGCGACCGCTTCATCGTCATCCAGCAACAGCGGCGGCAATGCGGCTCCCGCGCCCAGCCGGTATCCGCCCGCGACGCCAGGCTGAGCGTGCACCGGATACCCCAGCGACCGCAGCCGCTCGATATCGGTTCTGAGGGTCCTGGTCGAAATCCCCAGTCGCTCGGCGAGCTCAGGCCCGGTCCAGTCGCGCTGCTTCTGGAGCAGTGAGAGGACTCTCAGGAGTCGTGCGGAGGTCTCCAGCATTCTCAGATCTTCTCAGCAATCGCGGAAGAAAGTCTTCCGCAATGGCTTCTAGTGTCCGAGGCATGAACACTTCAGCGATTCGCCCCTTCCGCATCGAGATCCCGCAGGCCGACCTGGACGACCTTCGTTCCCGCCTGGCCAACACCCGCTGGCCCTCAGCAGCTCCTACCGAAGCGATCGACTTCAGCCGGGGCGTACCGCTGACCTACCTGAAGGAACTCGCGACCTACTGGGGCAACGACTTCGACTGGCGTGCCCAGGAGGCCCGGCTCAACTCGTATCCGCACTTCCTGACTGAGATCGACGGCCAGACGATCCACTTCCTCCACATTCTCTCCCCCGAACCTTCCGCGACGCCTCTGTTGATGACTCACGGCTACCCCGGATCCTTCGTCGAGTTCCTCGAGCTGATCGACCCCCTCACCAACCCCGTAGCCCACGGCGGCTCAGCAGCCGACGCCTTCCACCTGGTCATCCCCTCAATCCCCGGCTTCGGCTTCTCAACCCCAGTCTCCTCGGACGGCTGGGAAGTCGCCCGTACGACGGAAGCCTTCGCTCTCTTGATGGGCCGCCTCGGCTATACCCGGTACGGCGCACACGGCGGCGACGTCGGAGCCGGCATCACCGGGCCGCCTCGCCGCCACCCACCCCGACTCAGTCATCGGCACCCTGGTCAACAGCGACCGCGGCTCCCTAGGCCTAGCCGGCGACCAATTCCCCATCCCCGACCACCTCACCGACGACGAACTCGCGGTCGTCAATCTCGAGCGCGAGTCCTGGAAGGCCGAACGCGGCTACCTGGAACTCCAATCCCACCGCCCCGAAACCATCGCGGCAGCCCTCACCGACTCCCCCGTCGGCCAGCTCGCCTGGATCACCGAAAAGTTCCAAACCTGGACCAACCCCGCCGCCACCACCCCAGACCAGGCAGTCCCCCGCGACCAGCTCCTGACCAACATCACCCTCTACTGGTTCACCCGCACAGGTGCCACCGCAGCCCGCTTCCTCCACGAAGCAGCCCACTCCGGCCTCAGCTGGCTCGCCCCCTCCTCAGTCCCAGCAGGCTGGTCAGTCTTCAACACTGATCCGGTTCTCCGCCGCATGATGGACCCCACCCACCAGATCCCGTTCTGGTCCGACCACAAGGAAGGCGGCCACTTCGCAGCCATGGAAGCCCCAGCCCTTTTGACGGATGACCTCCGCACCTTCTTCAGGACGCTCCAACCAGCCTCCTGACGCCGCCTCGAGCGCCTCAGTCCGATCCGTACTGCGGGGATCGGACTGAGGTGGGCGTTCCAAGTCCCCGATCTCACGACGCCGCGATCAGACGGGCGCCCGGCAACAGCTCTAAGGGAAGCGAAGGTCCGAGATCGCCCCAAGGTCAATCCCGTACCGCGCATAGACCTTGACCGTATTCTCCCCAGTCAGCAGCCCCTCGGGAATCCCCCAGCATCCCGGCGACCTCGATGACATGCCGCCGCGACTCCCCCTCGATCTCTAGGTACGGCGGAATCAGCGGCCATCGATCAAGCTCCAGCCGAGCACCCGCCAACTCAAAGCTCCTCCCGGCGATTCTCCTGGTACGACTTCGCCTCGAACCCCATCCGCCGAAGCAACTCGTTCGCCGTCTCGAAGTCCCCCACAACGACCTCGGTCTCAGTCGTCCCATCGATCCCGTCGTGCTCGATCTCCTTGACCGCCAACGTCACCGCCGTGCCGTCATCCCGCAGCCGAATCCACTTCGACCCGTCACCAGCCGCGAGGTCATAGACAAACCGCCGCATCAACGCAGCCCCCACACACGCCGCCCACCCAACTCGACGATGGCCGCCCCAAGGCTCTCCGGCTCGACATCCAACACCTTGGCCTCAAACTCAATCGGCACCGAGCTGTCCCTCCCTACGGAGCGCTAGCCAACGACGCTCGCCCATCAAGCCTTCTCCGGAGCTTCTCCATGGAAATCGGCAGCCGGAAACCGCACAGCTGAACTCTCCAGCTTCCTCTTCGTGACCTCAGCAAGATCGATGTCCAGCACATCCGCCAGCCGCACGAGATAGGCAAGAACGTCCGCCATCTCCTCCCCCACCCGCCGTCGGAGCGGATCGACACCCGCTCGCTGGACCGCCTCGTCCCCAGGCAGCCACTGAAACAGCTCGGCAAGCTCACCCACCTCGCCGACCAGGGCCAGGATCAGCGACTTCGGATCGTGGAACTTGGCCCAATCACGCTCGTCGGTGAAGGCCCTCATCCGGTCTCGCAGTTCGATCAAATCTGACACGCCGCGAGCATGCCACGGATCCCACTCGAGCCGGCCACTGGATAGAGTCGTGGCGCGGCCCGACGGGCTTCCGCCGAACGTCAGCGTTCACAGGACACGCCCCCACCCGCACGACTCTGTTCGTGCTGCCTGGGGGACCCCACCCGTGACTCTGTTTCGCCACTCCGTCGTCGGTTTCGCCGAGCTGACTATGGACGGAACCTTGGCCGTGAGAATCGCCGAGCAGATGCGATACCACACCGGCCGCCGAGCCGCTCCGGCCGAACTCCGCTCCTGGGAACGCAGCCTTCCGATCCTGGCCAAGGACCTCATCCAGGCGAACCTGGACAACATCGAGGTCCTCATCGAGTACCACCTGCCGCTCACCTCGAAGAGAGCAGATGTCGTCCTCGCCGGTCGCCACCCGAAGACGGGCAACGCGTCGTACGTCGTCATCGAGCTGAAGCAATGGAGCCGCGCCGCAGCCTGGCAGGACGACCGCGAACTCGTCCTCATCGACGGCTACCCAAATGCACCCCGCCTGCACCCGGTCGCGCAAGTACGTGGGTACTGCGACTATCTCGCCGACTTCACCAAGTCCCTCGACGGGCAAGACGATGCGCTGGCCGGAGCCGCCTATCTCCACAACGCCATGTCCGAGTCCGCAGTACACGATCTGTACGAGTACCCACAGGATCAGCGCGGCCGACTCTTCATCGGCGGTCAACGAGCCGAGTTCACCGAGTTCTTGCTCGAACGCCTCGATCCAGCCGTGCCCGGCAGCCCGTACGCCGACCAGCTGATCAATTCGGCCGTTGCACCCTCCAAGCAGCTCCTCGCGGTCGCGGCCGACGAAGTTCAGCGCCGTGAGCAGTTCGTACTACTCGCGGAGCAGAAGCTTGCGCACTCGCTCGTGGTTCACCAAGTCGAGCGAGCCCGCAAGGCAGACCAGAAGTCGGTCGTCATCGTCACTGGCGGCCCCGGCAGCGGCAAGAGCGTCATCGCGCTCTCCTTGTTCGGCGATCTCTCACGCCGCGGCCGCAGCGTCCTACATGCAACCGGCTCCCGCTCCTTCACCCAGACTCTCCGGAAAGTCGCCGGCCATCGCTCGGAACGCGTCCAGCGGATGTTCAAGTACTTCAACCAGTTCATGGACGCCGAACCCAACGAGCTCGACGTCCTGATCCTCGACGAGGCCCACCGCATCCGCGAAACCTCGGTGGACCGCTACACAAAGGCCCAGTTCCGCACCGGCCGCCCCCAGGTCGACGAACTCATCGCCGCTGCCCGAGTCCCTGTCTTCCTCCTCGACGAACACCAGGTCGTCAAGCCAGGCGAACTAGGAACCGTCGCCGATATCGAGCGGCACGCCGCGTCGCTTGGACTCCCGGTCCACCGCATAGACCTCGACAGCCAATTCCGCTGCGGCGGCAGCGAGGAGTACATCCAATGGGTACTCCGTTTGCTCGGCCTCATCGAAGGTGAGCCGACTCCATGGACTGGCGACCCCTCTTTCGAAGTACAAGTCGCTGACACACCTGAGGAGCTTGAGGCAACCCTCATAGCCAAGGCCGCCGAAGGCTACGGCGCCCGAATCACCGCCGGCTACTGCTGGCCGTGGAGCGACCCGCGCCCCGACAAGACCCTCGTCCCAGACGTCCAGCTAGGAACGTGGTCCCGCCCCTGGAACCTCAAAGGCGACCGCAAGGTAGGCGACGCCCCTCCCGCGGCCCTGTGGGCCACAGACCCGAACGGCTTCGACCAGGTCGGCTGCGTCTACACAGCCCAAGGCTTCGAATACGACTGGAGCGGCGTGATCCTTGGCCCCGACCTGGTTTGGCGCAACGGCCGCTTCACCACAACCCGCGACGCCAACAAAGACCCCGCCTTCCGCAACCGCAAAACCACCGACAACCCCACCTTCGACCGCCTGGTCCGCAACACCTACAAAGTCCTCCTAACCCGAGGCATGATCGGCACCACCCTCTACTCCCCCGACCCCGAAACCCGCGATGCCCTCCACGAACTGGTCAGCAACACACTGGTCAAGTCATAGCAACAAGCAGGCTTGATCTCCAGGTCGTTCCTCAGCCAGCACCCTCGTCACGCATAGAATTTGCCGAGCCTTCACCCGCTAGCTGGCCGGCCAGCCCGATGGTGTGAGGCAGTCACTGAGCCAATTGGCCACGTCGACGGAAGGCAGCAGATGGCTTTGGATCTCGATGCGGACTTTGCTCTTCGTGACCAGATCATGAAGCGCCTGGCGTATCTCCGAGATCAGTCGGGCGGAGTCGTCACTCGGGATCAACTGACTGACCTTGAGATCAACGGTCAGCGGCGGCGGATCATCGATCAGTCAGCCGGCATCTGGAACCCTAGCGACCTCAACGCAACCCTGTCGATCCTCAGCTCACCAACCGGTCCGTACGACGATGGCCAGGTCGAGGGTGGCTACTTCCGATACGACTACAAAACCGGTTCCATCGGCGGCAGCAATACCAAGCTCCGCCGAGCAGTCGAGCTCGGCCTCCCCCTGATCCTGCTCCTCAAGCTAAAGCCCGGCATCTTCGTACCGGTCTTTCCCGTCTTCGCCGTCCGCTACGACGACGATGCTCGGCAGATTCTGATCGCCCTGGACGAGTCGCTGCGATTCATCGAACACCCCGAGACCTTGTCCGAACCCCTCAAACGCTATGCCGAACAGACCACCCTGCGCCGTCTCCACCAGCCAGTCTTCCGAGCCTCGGTAATCCGTGCCTACCACACACAATGCACAGTCTGCCGGTTGAAGCACGGCGTGCTCCTCGACGCCGCCCACATCCGACCCGACGCACATGAATCCGGTCTCCCCGTCGTGAGTAACGGCCTAAGCCTCTGCAAGATCCACCACGCTGCTTACGACCAGAATCTCCTCGGCATCCGCCCTGACGGGGTTGTCCAGATCAACCAGGATCTCCTGGGCGAGACAGACGGCCCGATGCTGAAGTACGGCCTCCAACAAATGCACCAGACCTCGATCACCCTGCCCCGCCGCAAGATCGAGCGCCCGAGCACCGACGCCCTCGAATGGCGGTACGAACAGTTCAAGGCGAGCTAGTCACCACCAACTTGCTTCGTCCAGACGGGTCGGCGAGTCCATCGTCTTAAGCAACCAACAGTCGGCGCAGCCTCCTGCCAACACGCTCGGCGGTTGCCGAGTCCAGAGATTGTCGGCACGATCTGGCATGCTCTGCGCGAGGTGGTGACTGGATGAAGCCTGGAATCTACGACGCGCTGGTGACTCACAGTTTGCTCGGTTCGCTTGAGCAGGCCGAGGGGCTTGCTGCCACGCTCGAAGGGGTCGACAAAGCTGACCAGCCTGAGGTGCTTGCTCGTCACGTTGGAAACGCCGTGCTGCGTGTGCTGGGTGGCACTCGCGACGAAACTCGACGCCTAGCGCTGGTCAATGATCTTCTTCTTCGTCTGGAATCTGCCGACGACGCGCTGCCGGACGGTCAGCCACAACGACTACTTGCCCTACGTCCGCCAGCAGGCCCCGGCGTACATGATCCGGGCGACGTTCGGCCTAGTACGCCGTTGTCCGACGCAGCCCTACTCACCAACGCGCACGGCGAGCCCGCCCTCGGCTCAGAGTTGCGAGCCGAGATCGACACAGCCGACAACGTCGATCTACTGTGCGCCTTCGTCAAGTGGTACGGCTTGAGGCTGATGGAGCCTGAGCTGCAGCGTCTGAGGCTCCGGAATGCCCCGCTGCGCGTCATCACTACGACTTACATGGGCGCCACCGATCGCAATGCCTTGGATCGGCTCGTTAACGACTTCGGCGCCGAGGTGAAGATCCAGTACGACGTACTCCGGACGCGACTCCACGCCAAGGCCTGGCTCTTCCGCCGGGACACCGGCTTCGATACGGCATACGTGGGTTCGTCTAATCTGTCGCGGGCCGCGATGCTGGACGGGGTTGAGTGGAATGTTCGCCTTTCGCGGATCGCCACTCCGAGCCTCCTGAACAAGTTCGGCGCCACTTTCGTCACCTACTGGAACGACTCGACTTTCGAGACCTACGACCCTGATCGAGATCGTGATCGCCTCGACGATGCATTGGCTGAGGCAGGCAATCGTCGAACCACCGACCGCGTCACCGTCACGCTCGCAGGCTTGGAGGTGCGGCCACGGCCCTACCAAGCGGAAATGTTAGAAGCGATTGCGGTCGAACGCGAGGTCCACAATCGGCATCGGAACCTTGTGGTGGCTGCGACCGGAACGGGCAAGACCGTGATCGCCGCACTCGACTATCGCCGGCTCCGCGACGAGGCTCTAGCTCGCGGAGACCAGCCGCCGTCCTTGCTTTTCATCGCTCACCGGCGAGAGATCCTCCAGCAATCGCTCCGCACCTATCGCGAGGTACTTTCTGACGCTTCCTTCGGCGAGGAGTACTTTTCGGGAGCACGACCAGAGCGCTGGCAGCACGTCTTCGCCTCCGTCCAGGCGTTGACGAGTTACGACGCCACCGCCATGCCTGTCGACGCCTTCGAGATTTTGGTCGTAGACGAGTTCCATCACGCCGCAGCTCCGACCTACCGGAAGTTGCTGAATCACCTGCAGCCTCGTGAACTGCTCGGGTTGACTGCTACCCCGGAGCGTACCGATGGCTTCGACCTGCAGTCGTACTTCGACGGACGTACCGCGGTCGAGCTCCGGCTCTGGGACGCGCTCTCGGACGACCTCCTCTGCCCGTTCCACTACTTCGGAATCTCCGACGGCACCAACCTCGCCGACCTCCAGTGGAAGCGAGGTCGCTACGACGAGCAAGAGCTCGAGGGTCTGTACACAGGTAACGACCGCCGTGCAGCCATCGTGCTGCGGGAGTTGCGGGACAAACTCACCGATGTCCTCGCGATGCGGGCTCTAGGTTTCTGCGTTTCTGTCGCTCATGCCGAGTACATGGCGAAGGTCTTCAACGACGCCGGCATTCCAGCGCGGGCGATTTCCGGCCAGTCATCGATTGCTGACCGCGACCAGGCGCTCCGCGATCTGAAGGACCGCCGATTGAATGCGCTGTTCGCAGCCGACCTCTTCAATGAGGGCCTGGACCTTCCTGAGGTAGATACAGTCCTCTTCCTTCGTCCGACCGAGAGCCCGACCGTGTTCCTGCAGCAGCTCGGCCGTGGGCTGCGCCAGTCCGAGGGCAAGGCGGTTCTCACCGCTCTCGACTTTGTCGGCCATCAGCGCAAGGAGTTCCGATTCGATAAGCGCTTCCAGGCAATCACCGGTGACACCCGCGGGGGACTACAGCGCCAGGTCGAGCTGGGCTTCCCCTTCTTGCCGTCGGGCTGCCAGATCGTCCTCGACAAGGTCGCGCAGGAGGCCGTCCTGAAGAATCTGCGCGCTCAGGTGACTGGTCGCTGGCGGGAAATGGTCGGCGAACTGCGGGCCCACGGCGACCAGGATCTACCAACATTTCTGCACGAATCCGGTACCGAACTTAGTGACGTTCTACGCAGTGGACGCAGTTGGACCACCCTTCGAAGAGACGCCGGCTTACCAACCCGTGAAGGTGGCGATCAGGAGTCTGCCCTTCTGCGACGAGTACGCGCGCTGGCCCATGTCGACGATCCGGCCCGGATGCGCGCGTATCGGATGCTGCTGGCAGACGACGCGCCGTCGTACGGAGATCTGAGTGACAGCCAGCGCCAGGAGGCGCGGATGTTGTTCTTCTCGCTCTGGCCGAGTGGCGGCGGATTTCCGACGTATGACGCCGGTCTGCAGGCACTTCGGACGGAACGAGCGGTACGCGACGAGCTGACTGCAGTTATCGACTACACGATGGACCGCGCGCGCCACCGCACTCTTCAACTAAGCGGCCAGCTCGGCAGCCTGGCCCTTCGCATCCACGCTCGCTACCAGCGCGAGGAGATCCTGGCTGCTCTCAACTACGCGACGCTGAACCGCCGGCCGAGCATCTTCCGACAGGGTGTCCTGTTCTCTCAGGAGACTGACACCGATGCGTTCCTAGTCACGCTGACGAAGTCTGAGGCCGACTACTCCCCGACGACGATGTACCGCGACTATGCGATCAGTCCGACCTTGTTCCATTGGGAATCACAGAGCACTACCTCGGTGACCTCCCCGACCGGCCAGCGCTATATCAACCACCGCGAGCACGGGTCCAACATCTTCATCTTCGCCCGCGAACACAACGAAGATGACCTGGGTACCTCGCCCTATGTCTTCCTTGGCCCCGCCATGTACACAAGCCATACTGGCGACCGCCCAATCGCCATAACTTGGAAACTGGAGCACCCCATGCCAACTGACCTCTTCCAGGCGGCTTCGGTCGTTGCCTAGCTCGCAGACCCAGGCAGTGGGCTTTCCCGTCTTGGAAAGCGTGCTTGACCCGCCCGATCACCGCCGAGGAACATCAAACCGAAGCAGTCGGAGTAGGAGGGACGGACTGCCCCGGGTGCTCTGAGCGATTCGACGAGGCGACGCGGACCGCTCGATGTGGTTGAAGATGTCGGCGTCGGTTTGTTGTTGCCAGTCGGGGAGGTCGTCCCAGTCGGCAACGTAGGCCGGCTTGGGGTCTGGGATGTGTTTGTAGATCTGGCCGATCCAGCAGAGGGCTACGAAGCGGCCCTTCTGGGGGCGGGTGAGTTTGCTGGTGTGGCCGTCTGTGGCGGTGATGAAGGCGCGGACCTCACGGCCCCGCGCCTCGTCATCCTCGACTGGGAGACGTGGGGCCAGGCACCGGCGGGGTACGACGCTGCAACTCTCCTGTGCACAACCCTGACGTATCCGGTCAGCGCCGAAAGCATCCGCCGTACGCTCATGCACTTCCTGGACACACCCAGCGGACGCGTTGCGACACTCGCTGCAGCTGTGCGATTTCTCCGCTTCGCCGACAGCGGAGAGCTGACGGAGTTGGCCTTGCCAGTTCGATGCCTCGGCCAGAGGGTCATTGAGCAGCTATGAATAGGGTGCTCAGGTACAGGGCCTGATGGCGGGATCTCGACAGGTGCTGACCATCGATGTCGCCAGCCGTTCCTCCGTCGGAGGAGAGTCATACGAACCTCGTGGTGCAAAATGAAAGTCCCGATGTGGTGGCGACCGGCGCCTCATATGATGCCAACGCCGGCGTTGTTCAGAAATTCTTCATCAAGTGCAGGCTGGTGTGATCATGCTCGTGGAGACATGGACCGAAGAGAGGATCGCTTCGGCGACCCAGTTTGTTGCCGAGCGCATCTCGGCTGACTTCGCCGAGACGGGCTTGATGATCGAGTTCCGGATCGATCCGCAGTGGTCCGGTCTCGATGCTACGAGCGGCCCGAGAGCGTCATAGCCGTTCGCGGTGGGAACGAGTTTTCCGCTACATCTGGAGGGCGGGACGGAACAAGCGTGCTGGTACGCGACCTATCAGATGCAGGATGACGTCATGGGCGAGCATGGGCGGCCCTGGCCCGAACTAGTGGACCAGTCGGGCGGGTATATCGGTGTGCTCTCGCTACCAAGTGAGCCGCCTCAGATCGCAGCATGGGAGCGCTGGCTGGACGGCCGTTCTGCGCGGTCGGTCATCTTCAGCGTGCGTGTGCGGCAGCGGGCTTGACGATCAAGAGTTTCTGAACCTCCATCCGATGTCCGGCCGGAGGGCACTCGAGTCGATGCCGGATGGATTCACCGCCGACGAGCAGTGGTGATGAGGTCGTCGATCGAATTTGCGACGATGGTTGGGTCGTCGTTCTGGATGTTGTGGCCGCCGAAGCGGGCGACCTTGTGGGTGGCGCCTAGGTCGGCGGCCAACGATTGCTGGTGGCGCTGCCATCGTTCGTCGAGTTCGGCGAGGCTGAAGGGTTGCCAGGGCTTAAGGTCTGCTAGGTCGAGCCAGCGGCGGACGCGGCTGGCGATGACAACACTCGGTACGTCGAGGGGGCGTCTGCTGCGCGCGACCTCGTCCACGCTCGCAACCACGTCGTACGACAGGTGGCCCTCCCTCTCGCCATCGGCCGCGACGAGAATCGGTTCGTCGATGTCCAGGTTCAAGTGGATGTCAGTGGCATCGACCAGGACAAGACCGGCGACTGGCCATTGCGCGGCGAAGATCAGGGCGATCAGGGCTCCGAGCGAGTGGCCGACCAGGATGAACGGTCCCGCGAGGTCGGTCGCCGCGAGTAGCTGGCGCAACTCCTCCGAGGCGGCGCCAAGTGTGCGCGCCGCTGGGTCGGCCGGTATCTCGCTGTCGCCGATTCCGGCACGGGCGTAGGTCACGAGGGTCGTCGATGACCGCATCGCCGAGATGGCTGCGTCCCAGGAGTCGCCGGCGCCGCCGCTGCCGGAGATGAAGACGACCATTGGCGACCCTTTCCCCGAGATCTCAGCTGCAAGCTTGTAGCCGCCGACGTCGAACTTGGTCATCGCCATAGCGACGAGCCTAGGACCTCAGCGTGACCGCGACCGGCACCCGCGGCACGTCGTACCGGGGCTGCTCAGATTCAGAAGGACTAGTGATTGAACATCTCACGGTGCGGGAGGAGTACTCCGGGGACCCTAGTTGGCTTCAGCGCGGTGGGCTTGCGAGAGTTGGGCCATGCCGAAGAGCCGGGTTCGTTCTAAGCAGAAGAAGCGTCCGCAGCAGCAATCTCGGAGGCCGGCCGGACTCGCGGCGGTGGACGGACCAGCCAGGTCGGTCGATGCCGAAGACCTGAAGGAGGCCACCGAGCGGCGGACGTTCACGATGCCGTACTCCGACACCCGAATCGGTGACGACGACTACCTGGACCTGGACCTCGACCCGGCCCTCGGCGGACGAACGCGGTCTGTCGATCGAGGGCGACCATCCCGAGTACCACGACGCTATCGCGGACCCTGGCTTCGAGGGTGAGATCGACGGCGTGAACCCACGGTTGCACGTTGCGATGCATGAGATCGTCGCGAACCAACTGTGGGACAACGACCCGCCAGAGGTGTGGCAGGCGGCGCGCAGACTCCGCGACCTCGGTGAGGACAGGCACAACATCCTGCACGCCATCGGAGCGCTGGTCATCACGCATGTCCACGCCGGCTTGGTGGATCGTCAACCCTTCGACCTCGAGCAATACCGCGCCGAACTCGATCAGCTCGGCCGCGACAAGTGACCCGTCCCCCGGCCACAACCACGCAGCACGGCGCCAACCGCTCAGGTCTCCACGGCTCCTCGGCGCGGAACTCAGAAGAACGAGTGATCGAACTGAGTTGATTCTTCTGTTGGAAGTCTCAGCGGGGGTGAGCGAGGTTGGGAGGTATGGAATTTACTCATCTTGGTCGGACTGGTCTTAGTGTTAGCCGGATTTGCCTGGGGACGATGAACTTTGGGCCTCATACCAGCGAGGACGACTCGCACGCGATCATGGATGCGGCGCATGAGAAGGGGATCAACTTCTTCGACACTGCGAACGTGTACGGCCGGAGCGTCGGGAAGGGCGCGACGGAGGAGATCGTCGGGCGCTGGTTCGCGAAGGATCCGAAGAACCGTGAGAAGACGGTTCTGGCCACCAAGCTCTACGGCGACATGGACGAGTGGCCGAACGAGGGCAAGCTGTCGGCGCTCAACATTCGCCGCGCGCTCGACGCGAGCTTGAAGCGGCTGCAGACGGACTACATCGACTTGTATCAGTTCCACCACGTCGACCGCGAGACTCCGTGGGAGGAGATCTGGCAGGCGATCGAGGTTGCCGTACAGCAGGGCAAGATCCTGTACGCCGGAAGCAGCAACTTCGCCGGGTGGCACATCGCCCAGGCGCAGGCTGCCGCCGAGAAGCGGAACTTCACGGGACTCGTCAGCGAGCAGTCGATCTACAACCTGATCGTGCGCGATGTCGAGCGCGAGGTGCTGCCGGCTGCACAGGAGTACGGCCTCGGTGTCATCCCGTGGTCGCCGCTGCAGGGTGGGCTTCTTGGCGGTGTGCTCCGTAAGGAGAACGAGGGCGTACGCCGTACCGAGGGTCGTGCTAAGGAGGCACTCGAGAAGCTGCGGCCGCAGATTGAGAAGTACGAGGCGCTTGCCGATGAGCTTGGGCACGAGCCGGGCGATGTCGCGCTTGCGTGGTTGCTGCACCAGCCGGCCGTTACCGGGCCGATCGTGGGGCCGCGGACGATGGAGCAGCTCGAGTCCGCAGTACGGGCAGTTGACGTGAAGCTCGACGACAAGGCCCTGGCCAAGCTCGACGAGATCTTCCCGGGGTACAAGACCGCCCCCGAGGACTACGCCTGGTGACTGCGCTGGTGAGCTGCACGCTGAACCGCCCGTACGCCGACAGCCGGCGTACGGGCGGTTTGTCTCGAGAGCTCCTGTGCGGTGATGACGAGTGACTCCGCTGCGGACTGCTCAGACTCCTCGAGGACCGGTACTACGCGGTGCCGCGCAAGCTGCGCAGGGCGGCTCGAGCGAACGTCACGCCTTGCGGTGTGGGTGTGTATGACCGACCCACGACGCCTGGCTCATCGATGTAGGCACCGAGGCGGTAGAGCACCGTACTGGCGTCCCAAGCCGCCTGGGCCGCCATCGATGGTGTCATCGGCGCTCCGTCGATGCCCATCCAGCCGACCGCGCCGAGAATCTCCGCGCCCGTTCGGTTCGGGTTGATAGTGGACTGTGCGGCCACAGCGGCCAGAAAGATGATCCCGGCCTGGGTTTCGCAGTCGTCCCTGGAGGCCGGTGGCATGTGGTCCGCCAGATGCCACCAGAGTGCGAGCGGGTCATCGCGGACGGCCTGTCCACGCTTTGTGAGCGACAGCGTTCCGCGGTACTTGCGCAGCAGGCCCATCGCCTGTGCCGATTCTCGCAGGTGCAGCACGGGCATGGTCTGGATCTCACGGTTGCCCTTACCGATCCACGCTTCACCGAGTCCGAGATCGGCCATGGCTGCTTTGACGTGGGCTGGGGGCAGGTAGCCCGCCCCGGTCAGCTTGATGCCGTCGGCGCCGACGCGATTCAGCAGCCAGCCGTACGGCGAGACCATCTGCGCCGCGGTATCGGCGTCGATCTCAACCGGCGCGTCCAGGTCAGCGTCCTCGATCAATTGCTGGAACAAGGCTCTGTGCTCTTGGGAGCGGATTGCGTCCGCGAGTTCGCCGAGCGGACCCGGAAGACCGGACGATTCGAGCAGGGCCAGTCGGCGGCGGCTGGGATCGGCCAGGGTCTTGTTGATCCATTCCAGGTCGAGCGGGTTTGGCGTGTATCCGCTGGGGTCGGCATCGGCGCCGTACAGCTGGGCGTACCCGGCGACGGCCTCGGCGTGCTCGGGGTGGCGGGGATCGACGGCCGCGACAATCAGCTCGTAGCCATGTACCCCTCCGCAGTCCTCGCTTGGGCCAGGACGGCGGCCGTCGGTACAGACGGCGCTGGGAGCGGACTCGTCCCGCGGCCGCTCGGCCTCGAGCTTGATGACGTGCGTCCAGTCGTCGCCGAAGTCGTACAGGTAGAAGAGTTTGTCACCCGGTTTCGCAAGCACTTCGTCGAGACGCACGTCCTCTTCCGGAATGCCCGTCTCGCCTTCCTCAGCTTGGAACGGGCAAAGATAGTGCTCCGCCGCGCGGTCGTAATAGTCCTTACCCGAGGCGAACTCGTGCAAATGGCTGTCGGTCCAGCCGAACGCGACCTGCAGGATGTCGTGGACCTCGTTCAGGAGCAGGTCAGACGAAAGCTCCAACCGTCGCCACAGCGGAGGCTTGGTGCCTTCGAGATCGACCCGTACCTGGTAGGTGACCACGTCATCACGGCGGGGTCGCCGCCTCGACGGTACCGGTGGCCGCTCGAATGCATCCACTCCTGGCGTCGCAGCCGCGGCCAGGATCTGCGGAAGCAGTCCGCGTAGCTGGTCGGCGTTCAGTCCGGTGAGACTCGCTTGGAATTGCTCCAACAGCTTGGCCTGGGAGTCGTCGCGCTTGCGTGCCATACGGAGAAGGCTAGCTAGTGCCTTAGGTGAGGGTGGTCGGGAGCATGCCGATCAGGGCGTCGGCCGCCAGGGAGGCTGCCGAGCCGGTCGGGATCGCGACCGAGACCTGCCACGGGTCTGCGGAGTTGGGCTCCAGCGGCACGGTGATGTGGTCGCCCCGTTTGGCAGCGATGCGCTCCGGGACCAGGGCCACACCCAGGTTGTGGCTGACGAGGGCCAGGAGGGTGTGGACGTCGTTGACCTCGATGGTGATGGGGTGGGCGACGCCGGCGGACGCGAAAGCGTGATCGGAGATGGAACGGGCGCCCCAGGTGGGGTCGAAGTCCACGAAGGACTCCCCCGCCAGGTCCGGGAGGGCGACCGCGGCGGCCGAGGCCAGGCGGTGTTCGGCGGAGCAGACCATGACCATGGACTCCGTGGAAACCGGGCGGAGGTCCAGGCCAGGGATGGGGTGGCCGGCTGTGGCCACGAAGGCGACGTCGAGGCGACCGGAGGCCAGCTCGTCGAGCATGGGGGTGGAGCCGCCCTGCCGTACTTCGATCTCGACGCCTGGGTAAGCAGAGCGGAACTTCGCCAGAAGGGCCGGTACGTCGACTACGCCGAGGCACTGTTCTAGGCCGACCGACAGGTGACCGCGGAGAAGGCCTTGTACTGCGGCAACCGCGTCCTTCGCGGCCTCGGCGGCAGCCAGGGTCCGGCGGCCTTCGCAGAGGAGGGCCCGGCCGGCTTCGGTGAGTTCGACGCTGCGGGTGTTGCGGACGAAGAGGGAGGTGTGGAGCTCGCGTTCGAGGGCGCGGATCGACGCGGACAAGCCGGACTGCGAGATCGACATCGCCTCGGCCGCCCGGGTGAAGTGCTTCTGCTCGGCGACGGCGACGAAGTGTTCGAGATGCCTCAGCTCCATGACTCAGAAGTCTACGCGATTGAACCAGGCGGATTCTTCGGTCCCAGATGTCACCGTCAGCAATCGACCGATGCTGGCCGACGGCTGCCGCGGGGCGAACGTGGGGGCGGCGTGGGATGGGGCTGGGGCAAGGGATGCGTGGGCGAGAGGGTGGGGATCGGTAGGGTGTGGGCATGGCTGATGAGTTTCGGGTTGAGGTTGAGCTGAACGGCGCTGAGCACGGGTTGTCGTTCTGGGAGCGGTTGCGGGCGCTTGATCTCGACGACGACGCTCGCAAGCGGCTGGGCGGCAACGTGACGGTGACCCGGGACGGGTCGCGGTTGATGATCTACGCGAACTCCGAGGACGACGGTCTTCAGGCTGAGAGCGCCGTACGGGAGGTTGTCAGCGCGGATCACCTGAGCGCCAGCTACACCCTCACCCGCTGGAGCCACGCGAAGCAGGAGTGGGTGGACCCGAGCACGGCACTCGACGGGGCCGACGCGGCCGAGCCGAGCTACGACGGGGTCGAGACGCCGGACCCGCGGTACGTCGTACTGCAGGCCTACAAGCCTGAGTTTCTGCGCGACCTCGGCCTCTGACCGAAAGCACGACAACCAGTCGACGGCGGTGTCGCCGTCGACTCGCGAGGCCGCGGACGGCTCGGTCTCAAGGTCACGTTGGCCTAGTTGTGTGCAGTGGTGACCGGGGCGGCGTTGATGTGCAGGACTGCGTCGGCTGAGTCGATGAGTGGTTGCTCCAAGGGGAAGTAGCTCTTACCGGGGCCCAGTGTTTCTGTGCGCTTGTGTGCACGAGGGATCGCAGCCGCGGTTGTCAGGCCCCAGGTGGGCGAGCTCGGGCCGGCGCCGTCGCTCGAACGCGCCGCCGTGGTGATGCGACGTTGTAGGAAGCCTTCGTAGGTGTTCGGGTCGGGTTCGCCGAGTCCGAGGGCTTCGCTGCGCCCTAGGCTGCCGGCGATCACGGCGTATCGCGAGTCCAGCAGGGAGCTCACGATGGCGCCGGCTGAGGACCAGTCGAGGTCCAATCCCGCCATCCGCATCGTGCTCAGATTGCGTTGCAGGTGAACGTTGTGCGCGAAGACCAGGGTCGCGCCGCGTTGCTCCTCGATACCGCGGATGTCCAGGAGGTTCTCGGCCATGAGCGCGTCGCGGGCGGCAACGAGGCGGGATATCCGTGCACCCTCCTCGATCCGCTGGGCGGCCTGCTTGTGGTAGCGCAGCAGACCGAGTCCGGCGGTGAGATGTGTGCGGGCTCGGTACCAGTCCGCGCGTGAGGTCGCCGCGATCAGTTCGGGGGCGCGCAGGTAGAGCGAGAAGAGCAGGTCGTCGGCGATCGCTCGCAGTTGCGGCGCCTCGGCGCTGTCGCCGATCGACATCGCCGGGTCGAGGATCGCCTCCTCGCGGCTCCACCGTTCGTCAGCGCCGAGCAGGTTCGCGAAGTCGAGGTCGAGACCCAAGTAGTCGCGTCCGTATTCCAGATAACGCCGGGGGCTGGGTGCGCTGGTGTTCTCGGTCGGAGCATCGAAGCCGTGGAAAGCCAACCGTTCTTCCGTGGTACGGCCCTCGTTGTATTCGCGCATCCAGGCCACCAGTCGTCTGTTGGCCTCGAGGTCTCCGAAGTTGTGTGTGAAGCCTTCACTCATCACCGTGTCGAGGGTGCCCGTTCCTTCCTGGACGAAGTCGTTCACCGCAAGGGCCGAAACTCGGTCGGTCTCCAGGGCGATGGACCGGAAACCATGGTTCGCCAGCGATGCGAACAGGTCGTTGCGGATCGATCCGAAGGCGGGTTCCTGGTGCGTGGGCTCACCGAGCGCCAGCAGTTCACAGGCCGAGGGTACGAAGTCTTCAATGTCTTGGCTCATGTGCCTAAATCGTATCCTTGAAGGTCCCTATGGAGACTTTGATCGCTATCCGCACCAAGGCAATGCTCAAAAGTCTCAAACCGGGTGGAACACCGCCGTCGCCGATGGGATCGATCCGGACCATGAGTTCGTTGGCATGATCAACGAGTGCCGTCCCCGCGAAGGCGGCGGATTCGACTAGTGGGCAGGAGGTCGGACTGTGGGTGTCGAGGCGACGTATGACCGTGTAGCTGCGGAGTATGACGCGTGGGTTGGTGAGGGTTCGATGCTTGCCGATGCCACCTTCGAGGAGTTGGTTGGCAAGATTGAAGGTCAACGGGTCTGTTCGGTTGCGTGCGGGCAGGGACGGGAGGCGCGGTACCTGGCTTCCCGAGGGGCTCAGGTCACTGGGGTTGATCTGTCTGAGAGTCTCGTTGCCCTGGCGCGCCGGCACGAGGAGGCCAAGCCGTTCGGAATCTCCTATTTCCCAGGGGATGCGCACACACTCGAAGGGCTCGAGAACGAGTCGTTCGACGGGGCCGTCTGCTATATGGCGCTGATGGATATTCCGGACCTCGATCGTGCGGTGCAGTCCGTTGCGCGAGTACTTCGACCGGGCGGCTGGTTCGTCTTCGTGATCACGCACCCGTGCTTCAAGACGCCTGCGACCGGCGATCTCGTCGACCACGTGAACAAGAGCGCTCGGCGTACGGTCGGGCGGTATTTCGACGAGGGCTACTGGGATGGCCCGGGTCTGCACAATGACGCGCTTCCCGTAGGGGCTCATCACCGGATGCTCAGCACGTACGTTGCCGCGTTGACCCGCGCGGGGCTCGTCGTCGATCAGCTGCGTGAGCCGCAGCAGTTCGACCGGCAACCGGTCTGGCGGGAAGTTCCGCAACTCCTGTACGTCCGCTCCTACCGCAGCACGCAATTCAGCTCCGACACGGGATCCGGGGGCGGGCGGGAGTGACCCGGTGGGAGGGGAAGGTGAGGTGTGGATGAGTTGAGGCTGCGGCCGGTTGAGGAGAAGGATCTCGAGTACTTCGCGACGTTTGCCGTGGAGCGGGATGAGGTGGGGCTCACCTGGCAGGGGTTCCGGGATGCGCAGGCGCCGGCGAGGCGGTTTCAGGAGGACGGATATCTCGGGACAGAGACCAGTCGGCTGATTGTCGAGAGTGGTGGCGAGACGGCCGGGTTCGTCTGCTGGTTCGTGGGGTCTTTCGACGCCAAGACGAAGTTCTGGGAGATCGGGATCGGCCTGCGACCGCAGTACAGGGGTCGTGGGATCGGGTGGCGGGCGCAGGCGATGTTGACCGACTATTTGTTCCAGCACACGCCGGTGCAGCGGATCCAGGCGGCGACGCAGCCGGAGAACGTGGCTGAGCAGAAGTCGTTGCTGAAGGCAGGGTTTCAGTTCGAGGGTGTGATCCGGGCGTGTGAGTTCCGTGCGGGTGACTATCGCGATGCGTACCTCTACAGCCGCCTTCGCAGCGATCCATCCGTCGCCATCGACCAGTAACCGATCACAACGGTTCGGTGACGGGTAGCGAATTCCCCGCCCGGAAGCACCCTGTTGGGTACTAGCCTCGGCCGTCGCACCGTACGGCGGGTCTTCGGCCCGTCACGCTGCGATTCTGCGACTCTGGGGATGCTGAGGAGAGGGGAATCCGTGTCTCGTCGACGTGGTCTCGTTGCTGGAGCTGTCTTGCTGGCCGTCACTCTGACCGGGTGTGCCGACGTCGCGGCCGACCCAGGTACGCCGACGTCGCCAAGTACGACGCCGACCAGTACGCCGACTTCCCCGAGCACGAGCGCGACTCCCACTTCGACGCCGACCAGTACCCCGACGACGACGCCGAGCACGACCGCGGTCACCCCCAGCGCGAAGCCCACCACTTCCCCGACGAGCAAGCCGACCGTCAAGCCACCGAATCCGCCGAAGCCCCCGAAGCCCCCGGCCAAGCCGGCATCGCAGGCACTGCTGGTGGAACGCAAGCTCGACTCCTGGGGCTACCCGGTCGGCGACGTCGACGGCGAGATCACCAAGCGCGCCCGGCAGGCCCTCTGCGCCTACCGCGAAACGGCCGGACTCCCGATCAGCCGCGGCCCGTTGACCGCGGCCGACATCAAGTCGGTGCTCTCGGCAACGGCCAAGCCGGTCCCGACGAAGGCGACCGGCATCTACGTCAACAAGACGTGCCTCGTGCTCTACCAGGTCGTCAAGAACACCTACCGCCGGATCGTCTGGGTGTCGACCGGCGGACCGGGGTACGAGACGCCGAACCGCACCGGCAAGGTCTGGCGCAAGTACGCCGGCGCGCACGAGAGCAGCCTGTACGAGGACGCCTACATGTACGACTCGCTCTACTTCCTCAAGGACCGTCCGGGCATCGCCCTGCACGGCTCCCGCGTCAACTCCCTCGTCAAGACCTACCCCGCCAGCCACCGCTGCGTCCGCGTGATGCGCCCCCAGATCCACCAGATCTTCGCCGAAACCCCCATCGGCACCAAGGTCCAGATCTACGGCAAGTACTAGGACGACTGCTGATCGACCAGCAGTCCAGCGTCATGGAGATGGGCTCGAGCGGCCGTGATTGCTTCCGGAGTGGTGGCGAAGACCCGGTCGCACTGCCGGAGCCGGTCGATCACGTCGAGGGCATCCAGCGGCCGGTGATGACCGGGCTTGATACCCGAGATCAGGACGATCATGCCGCGGTGCTGAAGCTTCTCGATCGCGTCCTTGAGGACCAGTGCACCGCTGGCGTCGATCGCCGTCACGGCCGACATCCGCAAGATCACCACCGACATGTGGGCGACTTCGGACAACTCCAGGAGGAAGCGGTGAGCGGCGAACAGCAGTGGTCCGTCGATCCGGTAGGCGACGATGTGCTCGTCCAGCAACGCGCGTTCCTCTTGCGTGTGATCGCCGGGTAGGTCCGGATGGAGTGGCATCTGCCGCAGACTGGCGCTCCGCGCGACCGCCCGCAGGGTCAGTGCGCCGGCGACAACCAGCCCGAGCAGAACTGCTTTCACCAGGTCCAACGCCAACGTGGCGATCGCGGTCAAGGCCAGGACCACCGCGTCGGATCGGGTCGCACGGGCCATCGCCCGCACCGAACCGACCTCGACCATCCGTACCGCGGTCGCCAGTAGTACTCCGGCCAGCGCCGCCAGCGGGATCCGTCCGACCAGGGGTGCGGCGGTGTAGATGATGGCGGCCAGGACCGCGGCGTGGACGAGCGCGGCCAATCGTGAACCGGCTCCTGATCTGACGTTCACCGCAGTACGGGCGATCGCGCCGGTAGCCGGTACGCCGCCGAACAACGGTGTCACCAGATTGGCGAGACCTTGCCCGAACAGTTCGCGATCCGGGTCGTGTTTGTGGCTGACTCCCATCCCGTCCGCGACAGCCGCCGACAGCAGGGATTCCAGAGCTGCGAGCGCGGCGATCGCAACAGCCGGACCCACCAAGGTCGGGACCGTCGAGAGGTCCAGGAAACCCAGCGATGGTGCGGACAGCCTGGACGGCAAGGCCCCGATTCGAGCGGTGTTCAGCCCAGTCGCCTCGACCAAGAGCGTTCCGGAAACTACCGCCAGCAAGGAGAACGGCAGACTGAGCCGCCACCGGCCCCCGACCAGGATGAGTGCGACCACTCCAATGGCGATCGCGGCAGCGGTCCAGTTCGGATGCTGGGCGAACTCCCCCACGGCCCGAGCAGCGATCACCACTACCTGATCGCCGTCGCGCTTCTCGATTCCCAGCGCCGCCGGAAGTTGCTGGAGTCCGATCACACAGGCGATTCCCAGCGTGAAACCTTCGACAACGGAAGCCGGTACGAAAGCCATGTACTGACCGGCGCGGGCAATGGCCAGGGCGATCAGGAGGAGACCGGCAATCAGCCCGACCGTCAGCACTCCGCTCGCACCGTGGGCGTGCATGATCGGCACCAGTACTACGGTCATCGCTCCGGTCGGACCGGATACCTGCAGGTTGGATCCACCGAATGCCGCGGCGAGGGCGCCGGCGATCACCGCGGTGGTCAGACCAGCGGCCGCACCGACTCCGGACGAGATTCCGAAACCGAGCGCGAGCGGCAGGGCGACAACTGCCACCGTGACACCGGCGACCAGATCGCGCCGCGGCTGGCGGAGCATCGCCCGCAGATCCTGCCTTCCGGGCAGCAGCGCGAGAACCCGGCCGAGGGGCGCACTCATCCGAGGCTGGACTCGTGATCGCGAAGCTCGGTGAGCAGGTCGTTCTGGCCGGAGATCAGATCGGTGAGGATCCGGCGAGCGACTCTGAGTAGCTCCGCGACATCGCTGCTAGCGATCTCGTAGACGACGGTGGAACCTTCACGACGTGACACGACGATCCCGTACCGCCGCAGTACGGCGAGTTGCTGGGAAAGGCTGGAAGGCTCGATGGCGAGGTCGGCGAGCAGTTCGCGGACCGGCCGAGGTGAGTCTTGCAGCAGCTCGAGCACGCGGATTCGTACGGGATGGCCGAGCATCCGGAAGAACTCCGCCTTGGCCTGATAGAGCGGAACCGCCTTACCGGTCATGCCTCGGTCGGCCCTCGATCGGTGGCGGCGGGCTCGATCGTCACACCGTTCTCGGCTGCCATCCGGAGCAAGCTGTTCAGCTCGCCGGTCCGTACGTCGACCGCATAGAAATCGCTCTCGCTCTCAGCCACTCGCAGTGCCTGACGAGCCTCGTGGACCCGCCGTCGCAGGTCGGTGGCGAACTCCCCTGCCTCCATCACGCTCTCCTCACCAGGCGACAACATCACTATGTGCTGAATTGCAAACTTTTGCAACTCGTCATCTCGGCCAAGGTCATTCCGAAGTGCGTCAACGGGTCGACCGAGGGCGTCGACGGGTCGGCCGAGGGCGTCAGTGGGTCAGGGTGTCGGCCAGGCGCGGGCGGCGGGCAGCAGGGAGGTGAGGGCTGCGGCCAAGGACAGGGTTGCGTGGTCCCGGAAGCGGGGGGCTGCGATTTGGAGGCCGATGGGGAGACCGGTGGTGGAGTAGCCGCAGTTCACCGAGGCGGCGGGATGGGCGGACATGTTGTACGGGATGGTGAAGGCGATGTGTTCGAAAGGCTTATTGGGGTCGCGGCTGGGGTAGGCGAGGTCGGCGGGAAATGCGGTGATCGGCGCTACCGGCGAGATGATGAAGTCGTAGTCGGCGAAGGCGGTGTCGACGGCTGTGGCGATGGCCTGGATTTGCGAGTAGCCCTGCAGAACTTCGAACGGGGTGTAGTCGGCTGCCTTGGAGACCCATTCGCGGATTTCGGGCAGGACCTTGGCGCGGCGATCTTCGGGGAGCGCGCGCAGGTCAACGGCGCTTCGGACGCGCCAGAAGGTGTCGAGGCCGTCGAGCATTTCGCGGGTCAGGATCGGCGCGAGGGGGACGATTGTGGCGCCGGCTTCTTCGAGGAGTTTGGCTGCGGCGGAGACGGCTGCGGCGACTTCCGGGTCCACGAGGAGACCCGGGCCGCCGTCCAGGAGCAGGGCGATCTTGAGGTTCTTGAGTGAGATCGGGGCGAGAGCGCTCTCTGCGTTTCCCGGGACGTCCGGTAGCGAGGTCTGGTCGCGGCGGTCGGGGCCGGTCATGACGGCCAGCGCCAAAGCGGCGTCGGCCGGGGTACGGGTCAATGGGCCAATTGCCCTGCCTGGGTAGGGGTTTCCGACTGCGATTCGGCCGTGGGTCGGTTTGAGGCCGACGATCCCGCACCAACCGGCGGGGAGGCGGATCGAGCCGCCGATGTCGGTGCCGATGTGAATGGGGCCGTACCCGGCGGCGGCCCGCGGCGGCGGCACCCGCACTGGAACCGCCTGGGGTCAGGGCGAGGCTCCAGGGGTTGCGGGTCAGGGGGTGGAAGGTGGAGACGCCGGAGGAGAGCATCCCGTACTCCGGCATGGTGGTCTTGCTGAAGATCACGGCGCCGGCGGCGCGCAGCCGGGCTGCGGCCGGCGCGTCTTCGGTCGCGGGGATGAGTTCGGTGGCGGCCGTACCTTGCGGGACCGGTGTGCCGCGGGTTGCGATATTTTCCTTGATGGTCACCGGTACGCCGTCGAGTGGACCTGCCTGGCCGTGCTGCCATCTGTACTCCGACTCGCGGGCGGCGACTCGCGCTGCGTCGGGGTCGAGGGCGTAGGTCGCGAAGAGTTTGGGCTCGAGTGCTTCGACTCGGGCGAGTACGGCTTCGGTCACCTCGACCGGAGACAGGGAACGCTCCTGGTAGCGCGAGATGAGTTCGACGGCGGTCAGATCTGCCAGGTTGTCGGTCATCAGGGCTCCAGACGCTCGGGGTCTCGGTCGGGGTCGGGTCGGCGTTGGTCTTGGTCAGTTCGGCGGGTTGAAACGGCCGTCTATCGCGGTCCAGCCGCCGTCTACGTGGAGGACGCTGCCGGTGACGAAGGATGCTGCGTCCGAGGCGAGGTAGACGACGGCGCCGGCGAGTTCGTCCGGGGTGGCCCATCTCGCGAGAGCGCTCTTCGCTGCGTACGCGTCGTACCAGGCCTTGTCGTTCTTGATCTGTGCGGTCAGTGGGGTTTCGACGACGCCGGGGGCGATGGCGTTCACGCGTACGCCGTTGGGGCCGAGCTCGGCGGCCGCGGTACGGAGGAGTTGGACGAGGCCGGCTTTGGTTGCCGCGTACACCGATTGGCCGGGCTCGACAGTGGTTGCACGGATGGAGCTGAAGCCGATGATGCTGCCGCTGCCGCGTTCTGCCATCGGGCCACCGAATGCGCGGATCAGGTCGAAGGACGCACGAAGGTTGAGAGCGACGACGCGATCGAACTCCTCCCCGGTGTAGTCGAGGATGCGCTTGCGGACGTTGGTCGCGGCTGTGAACACCAGCACGTCCACGTCACCCAGATCGTCGGCCGCGTTGACGATCGCCTGTGGGTCCAGGACATCCAGCCCGTACGCCGTGAGCTGGTTGCCGCGGGCCACTGTTTCCCCGGCGGCTGCGAGATCGCGGTCGGCGCAGGTGACTCGGGCGCCCTGGGCTGCCAGGGCGAGAGCGCTTTCCCGGCCGATCCCGCTGCCTGCGCCGACGACGACCGCGTGTTTCCCGTCAAGACGGAAGAGGTTGGCGTAGTCGGTCATCGCTTCAACTCCCGGGTTTCGTGGACGGGCGGATGATCGCCATCCGGGTCGTGGTCAGCTCGTCGATCGCGAAGCGCGGACCTTCCCGACCGGTGCCGGAATCCTTCACCCCGCCGTACGGCATCACGTCCGAGCGGAAACCCGGTACCTCGTTGACGACCACTCCCCCGACATCGAGCTGATCGATCGCGGCGAACGCGGTCTCCAGCGACGCGGTGAACACACTCGCGTGAAGCCCGTACCGTGACTCGTTGACCGTCCGGAACGCGGCCGCGATGTCCGGCACCGAACGAATCGCGATGACAGGACCGAAGATCTCCTCATCCCACGCCAACTGGCCGTACGGCACGTCGAGCAGGACTGTTGGGCCCAGTACGTCGTACGGCGACGTGGCCGCGGTGGTCGAGGTGGGTGGGTAGGCGAGGGTGGCGCCGGCGGTCAAGGCGTTGTCGATCCAGCTGCGGACGCGCTCGGTGGAGCGGGGGTCTATCAAGGCGGAGACCCGGGTGCGCTCGTCGCGTGGGTCTCCTACAACGACCGAATCCAGTCGGTGCTGAATCTTCTGGACCAGTTGGCCGCGGATCGTGTCGACGGCGATGACGCGTTGGACCGAGATGCAGGCTTGGCCGGAGGCGTAGTAGCCGCCTCGTACTACGGCGTCAGCGGCGGCGTCGAGGTCGGCGTCCTCGGCGACGACGAGCGCTGAGTTGGAGCCGAGCTCTAGGAGGACCTTGGTCGGGGCGGCGGCTTTGGCGATCTGGTGGCCCACGGCGGCTGAGCCGGTGAAGGAGACGGCGCCGATTCGGGGGTCGGTGGTGAGGGTGGAGCCGACGTCCGCTCCCCCGGTTACCAGCTGGACGGCTTCGGCGGGTCCGCCTGCCGCGACGAGTGCCTCGCGGACGAGGTGTACCAGCCAGAGGGTGGCGAGCGGAGTTTGCGGCGCGGGCTTGACGATGATCGGGCAGCCGGCGGCCAACGCCGGGGAGATCTTGTGGGAGGCAAGCAGGAGAGGGTAGTTGAAGCCGGTGATGCCGATGACGACGCCGATCGGCCTGCGGACCCAGAAGCCGAGCAGTCCGTCGCCGCTGGGGAGTAGGTCGAGGGGAACGGTCTCGCCATGCAAGCGAGCGACTTCCTCGGCTGAGGTCTGGAGTGTGAGGAGGGTTCGTTCGAGCTCGACCCGGCAGTCGATCAGAGGTTTGCCGGTCTCTTGGACAAGCAGATCGACGAACTCGGCCCGCCGCTCGGAAACAGCGGAGAGCGCTCCCTGGAGAGCCGCTCGACGTACGTGGGACGGCAGCCGCCCAACTAGTTCACGCCGGTCAACCGCGACGTCGAGAGCTTGACGAGCGAGGGCCGTCGTACCGACTGGGGCTTGGGCGACGAGCGATCCGTCGTACGGGAAGTAGACGGGTTCGGTGCTCGGGGTGTCGATCCAGGTCGGTCCGATCGGGAGACCTGCGGGGAAGTCACTCATGCGGTCCGCCCTCCTCGAGATCCGCAGCCGGTACGCCGGTCCGCTCGGAGTTCGCGGTGGAGCCGCCCGACTGGTGCGGGGCTCCTCCCCGGGAACCGCAGCCGGTACCCCGGTCCGCGCGGCGCTCGCGGTCCGCGCGGCGCTCGCCGTGCTCGCGGCTCTCGCGCTGAAGTCTGGGCGTTCGGCCGCGGGCGGGGCGATCTTCGTGATCTAGGCGCCCTTGGCGACGACCTGGACGTGCGGCGTCGTTCGGAGAGACGCGAGGGGCTGGGGTTGGGGTCATGTGACTCCCTTGACCAGGTCGGTGGTCGTGGCTCCGGAGAGGGCTCGTTGGAGGGTGGGGATGGCTGAGACGAGGCGGCGGGTGTAGGGGTGGGTGGGGGTTGAGTAGACGTCGGTGGTGGGGCCGGTTTCTACGATTTCGCCGGCGTTCATGACGGCGACGCGGTCGCAGACGTGTTTGACGACTGAGAGGTCGTGGGAGACGAAGACCAGGGTGAGGTTGAGTTCGTCGACGAGGTCGGAGATGAGGTTGAGGACCTGGGCTCGGACTGAGACGTCGAGGGCGCTTACTGGTTCGTCGGCGATCAGGATGCGTGGGCGTGGGGCCAGGGCGCGGGCGATGGAGATGCGTTGGCGTTGGCCGCCGGAGAATTGGTGGGGGTAGCGGTCTCCTGCGTCTGCGGCTAGGCCGACTGCTTCGAGCAACTCGCGAACGCGCTCTCCTGAGGCTGGGTGGCCTTGTACTACGAGGGGTTCGGCGATGATGTCGCGCACTCGCATGCGGGGGTCGAGAGAGCTCATCGGGTCTTGGAACACGAGCTGGAGGTTCTCGCGGAGGAAGCGCAGGCGGCGTTCCGGGAGGTTGGTGATGTCGGTGCCTTCGACAACTACCTGGCCGGAGGTGGCGCGGTCGAGGGCGGCGATGATGCGGAGGAGGGTGGACTTGCCGCAGCCGGATTCGCCGACGATGCCGAAGCGTTCGCCTGCTTGTACTTCGAGGCTGACGCCGCGGAGGGCGTGGACGGGTGGGGACGCGCGGAAGAGCGACGTACGCGGCCGGGGGTAGTCGCGCACGAGGTCGGTCACCTGAATGACTGGCTCAGCCATCAGAAACCTCCCTTGAATTCTCTTCTGTGGTTGAGCTGGGTGGTCTGGCGGCGGGCACATTGTCTTCGGTGACCGTTGGCGGCGCCGCCGAAGACGTTGTGGCAGGCCTCGCCTCGGAGGGGGTGTCGGGGGCGGGGGTCGTCGTCGCTGGAGCCGGGGTGGTGAGGGGCGTCGTGGCTGGAGCCGGGGTGGTGAGGGGCGTCGTGGCTGGAGCCGGGGTGGTGAGGGGCGTCGTGGCTGGAGCCGGGGTGGTGAGGGGCATCGTGGCTGGAGCCGGGGTGGTGAGGGGCATCGTGGCTGGAGCCGGGGTGGTGAGGGGCGTCGTGGCTGGAGCCGGGGTGGTGAGGGGCGTCGTGGCTTGGGCCGGGGTGGTGGGGGCTGGGGTGGTGGGGGCGGGGTGGTGGCAGGCGTAGCCGGAGGTGGGGAGGCCGGTCCACGGTGGGGTGGTGGTGCAAGCGTCGGTGGCGTGGGGGCAGCGGGTTCGGAAGACGCAGCCGGTGGGGAAGGTGCCGGCGGGTGGGACGTTGCCGGGGATGGTGGGGAGGCGGGTGGAGGTGGTGGCGGAGTCCAGGTCTGAGGCGGCTAGGAGGCCTTGGGTGTAGCGGTGGCGGGGGGTGGTGAAGACCTCGGAGACTGGGCCGGATTCGACTACCCGGCCGCCGTACATGACCAGGACGCGTTGGCAGATGGTGGCGACGACGGCTAGGTCGTGGGTGATGAAGAGGAGGGCTGAATCGCGGGCCGCGACGCCTTGGAGGATTAGGTCGAGGATCAGGGCTTGGACTGTGACGTCTAGGGCTGTGGTTGGTTCGTCGCAGATCAGTAAGGCGGGGTCGTTGGCTAGGGCGATCGCGACTACTACTCGTTGGCGTTGGCCGCCGGAGAGTTGGTGGGGGTAGGCGCGGGCGACGCCGGGGAGTTGGACGCGGGTGAGGAGGTCCGTAGCGGCGGTTCGGGCGGCGCGGCGGGTGGGGACGGTTTCGTGGATGAGCATAGCTTCGGCGATCTGGTCGCCTACTCGCATCGTGGGGTTCAGGGCGGTCATCGGTTCTTGGAAGACCATGGCCAGATCGCGGCCACGGATGCGAGAGAGGCGGCGCTCGTCCGCGCCGATCAGGTCGTGGTCGACGCCGGATAGGCGTACGGAACCACGCGCGTGTACGTCTTCCGGCAGCAATCCGAGGATAGAGAGCGCGGTCAGAGACTTGCCGGAACCCGACTCTCCGATCAGCCCGACCCGCTCCCCTGGCCCGACCGTCAGGTCTACGTCCTCGACGAGCACCTTGTCGCGCACAGACACCGTCAGCCCACGCACCGCCAGTACATCGCTCCGCTCGCCACCGTCTCCGCGGCCGGCACCAACGTCGCTCCGATCGTCAACGCTGCTTACTGGTAGGGCGTCGGTCGGTCTCGTCGCACCCGCACCGGCCGGACCCGCGGTCCGCGACTCGCTCATCGGCGGTCCTCCAGTTTGGGGTCGAAGCGGTCTCGGAGGCCGTCGCCCAGGAGGTTGAAGCCGAGTACAGCGATGGCGATGGCGACGCCGGGGAAGATTGCGAGGCGTGGGGCGCTGAAGAGGAACTCCTGGCTTTCCTGGAGCATTCGGCCCCACGAGGGCGTGGGCGGTGGGGTGCCGTAGCCGAGGAAAGAGAGCGCTGCCTCGGCGAGAACGGCGATCGCGAATGAGACCGAAGCTTGCACCGTGATCAGGCTGCTGACGTTCGGGAGTACATGGCGCAAGGCGATCGCGAACGGTTTGCGGCCGGCGGCGCGGGCGGCCAGTACGTATTCGGTGCGCATCACCTGTAGCGCGCCACTGCGGATGACCCGCGCGAACGATGGGACCGTGGCGATGCCGATGGCAACCATCGCCGTCAAGGTGCTGGCACCGAACACCGCTCCGAACATGATTGCCAGCAGCAACGCGGGGAACGCGAGCAGGAGGTCGTTCGCGCGCATGATCAGTTCGCTTGACCAGCGGCGGGTCATGGCCGCGAGGATGCCCAGCGGTACGCCGATCACGGCCGCTACTCCGACGGCGACCAGTCCGACGAACAGCGTCGTCCGGGAGCCGACCATGATCTGGCTCAGCAGATCCCGGCCGAACTTGTCCGTACCGAACCAGTGCGACCAGGACGGCTTGGCCAATCGGACCGCCGGGTTCACCAGCGTCGCGTCGTACGGAGTCCAGACGAAAGACACCAGCGCCATGACGACGATGACGAGCACGATGGAGCCACCGACGACCAGGCTGGGGTTCAGTCGACGTCGCGTCGTACTACGAACGCCGCTCATCGTTGGCCTACTCGAAGTCGGGGGTCGAGGGCGACGTACAGGAGGTCGACGAGGAAGTTGACGACCAATACTGCGACCACTAGCAGCATCACGACGTCCTGGACCAACAGCAGATCACGGTTCGAGACCCCGTCGAGGAGAAGGCTGCCGAGGCCCGGGATCACGAAGACTCGCTCGACCACGACCGCCCCGATCAGCAGCGTCGCGAGTTGCAGACCGAGAACCGTCGCCACCGGAACGGCCGCATTCCTCAGACCGTGCCGCCAGAGTGCGGGAAACGGCCGGAGACCCTTAGCACGCGCAGTACGGAGATAGTCCTCTCGCAGTACGTCGAGAACCGCGCTCCGGACGTAACGAGTCAGCACCGCGCCCTGGACCAGCCCGAGAGACAACGCAGGCAACACCAACTGGCGAAGGAACATCCCGGGGTTCTCGGCCGGTGGTGTCCAGCCGTTCGCCGGGAGCCAGCCGAGCTTCACCGCGAACAGCATGATCAGCAGGATTCCCGCGAGGAACGCCGGCACCGCGACGCCGAGTTGAGAGATCGCAGAGAGCGCTAACCCAGAGATCTTGCGGTGCCGCGCGGCCATCACCGTACCGGCCGGAACCGCGACTACCAGGGCGACGATCATCCCGACCACCACCAGCCACAGCGTCACTTGCAACCGATCGAACACTTGGGGGCCAATGGCAACCTTCGACACGTACGACGTACCGAAGTCCGCGTGCAGCAGGCCGCCCAGCCAGTCGAAGTACTGCGTGGCCAACGGCCGGTCCAAACCGAATTGCTGCCGCAACTGCGCGACGGCCTCGTCGGACGCGTTCACCCCGAGCGCGACCCGCGCCGGATCGCCCGGGAGCACGGCCATGAACCCGAAGACCAGGACCGAGCTCACCGCAAGGCTGACCAAGAGCACGGCCGTGCGCTCGATCAGGCGGAGGACCATCGACTCAGCTCACCTCTCGGAGAAGGTCAGGACCGGGCCAGTTTGGACAGGTCGAAGGACTCGGCGATCGCGTTGACCGGCAGCCCGGTGATGTTCTTGTCCGCGACCACCAGGTTCGGCAGCAGGAAGAGCCAGTCGGCGGCGGCCTGTTCGGAGATCCTGCGCGCGGCCTTCTTCATCTCCGTGACCTGAGTCGCCTCGTCACCCGCATCCGCCGCGGCCAGTTCCTGCTGCAGCGTCGGGTCGTCGTACCGGGTGTAGTACTTCGGGCTGAACACCGCACCGAGATCCCGCGGCTCGACGTGCGAGATGATCGACATGTCGTAGTCCGCGTTCTTGAACACCGACGTCAGCCACGCGGCCGGGAACTCGAGCTGGTCGATCTGCACCTTGAACCCGACCTGCTCCAGCTGGCTCTTCACCACCTGACCGCAAGAGGTTGCGTAGGGCAACGTCGGCAGCCGGAGCCGCAGCGTCGTCCCGCCCGCACCCGAGGCCTGCAGGAGACCCTTCGCCTTCGTGGCGTCGTACGGCGCGACCTGGCTGAGATCCTCGTACCACGGGTCGGTCGGCGGCACCATGCTGCCGATCAGCTTGCCGCGGCCGGCGAAACACGTGTCCAGCAAGGCCTTGTGGTCGATCGCCGACCGGATCGCCTGCCGAACGCGGGTGTCCTTGAAGACCGGCCGCGAGTTGTTGAACGACAGCAGCACCTCGCCGTTCGTCGTCCCTTCGATGACCTGGTACTTCGCGTTGCCGCTGAACTGGCTGAGCGCCTCGGGCGCCTGCACCGTGCCGATCACGTTGATCGTGCCGGTGAGCAGCGCGTTGTTCAGCGCGGTCGGGTCCTTGAAGTACTTCAGCGTGACCTGGTTGAAGAACGGCTTGGTCCCCCAGTACGCATCGTTGCGCTGCAGCACGATCGAATCGCCGCGCTTCCACGAGCCGAACTTGTACGGACCGGTGCCGACCGGGTCGGTGGCGAGCTTGTCGATGCCGGTCTGGGAGAACATCGCGCCGATCCGGGTGGTCATCCGGAACAGCCAGTCGTTGCTCGGCTTGCTCAAGGTCACTTCGAGCTGCGTCGGCGAAACCGCCTTGGCATCCTGTACTACGTCCATCGCGGCCTTGAGCGATGTCGTCCACGCGGACTTCACGCGGTTGATGCTGAACACCGCATCGGCGGCCGTGAAGGCAGCACCGTTGGTGAACTTCGCGTTGTCGACGAGTTCGAACTTGTAGGTCTTGCGATCCGGCGACACCGTCCACGACTTCGCCAGGTCAGCCACGATCTTGCCCGACTCGTCCTGCTTCACCAGGCCCTCGTACACATTGGTGAGCAGCGCCTGCGGAATCGCAGCACCGTCGGTGGTGGTGAAGTCGAGGCTGGCAGGCTCGGCGACCAAGCCGATCGCGAGCTTCTGCTCCGCGCCTGCGCTGGACCCTCCGGTGCTAGTGCCCGAGCCGGCGGAGCACGCCGCGACGAGCAGCAGTGCGGCTGATCCGGCGAGCGCGACCGCCCGAGTGAGGTACGTGTTCACGCGAAATCCTCCAGTGCGCCGTCTGTTCCGTCCGCCCGATCATGCCTTGCCAACCCGGTCGCCCGCCCGGCGCATCGCCGAACGCTCGCCGGGTCCGCGGCCCGGCGTACGGCCGAACGCGTGCCCGAGTCCGCGAGTCGCGGTCGGCCGGCGTACGGCGTACTGGTCGGACCAGTGGACCAAGTTGTAATAGAGCACTAGGTTTGTCCGTACTCAGGCACCTGTCAAGCGATCGACCGAGGTGATTGCGGATGGCGAAGGCGCAGTTCCAGCCCGTGCAGCCGGTTCGGGCGTACGAGCGGATCGTCGAGCAGATAGAGGAAGCGCTCGCGCGCGGCGACCTCTCCCCGGGTCAGCGGCTGCCGAGCGAGCGCGAGCTGGTCACCCAGTTCGCGGTCAGCCGGTCCACCGTGCGGGAGGCGCTTCGGGTGCTGGCGAGCAACGGGGTGGTGCGGTCGCGGCCGGGCGATCCGAACGGGCCGGAGATCCTGCCCTACTCACTGGGCGCGCTGCGCAAGCAGATGACTCGGCTCGCGAGGGTCGACGAGTTGAGTCTCGGTGAGCTGATCGGGTTCCGGATGATCATGGACGGCGCCGCGATCCAGCTCGCCTCGCGGTTGCGCAGCGACGAGCAGCTGGCCGAGATGGAACAGACGTTGGTGGCGATGCGGGCGGCGATCGAGGTGGACTTCGACGCGTTCAGCGAGGCCGACGTGGCGTTCCACGAGGCGGTCGCCCGGGTCAGCCGGAACTCGCTGATCCAGGTCTGCAACGAGGTCGTGCGCGGCGTCGTACTGAGTCTGATCGCGGACAAGATCGCGCATGCCGCCAACAGTCGCGCGCTGATGCTCGAGTCGTTGCAGCATCACACGGAGGTGGTCGAGGCGATCCGCGCCGGCGACGGCCACGCCGCCGCCCGGATCGCCCGCCAGAACCTCTACGACTACTACGCCACTTATGTCCCTTCGGACGAACGCCCGCACCTCCGCGCGCTCATCGACGACGCCTGACCAACGCCCGGGCGGCTGGTTCGGCCGCTGGTCGGAAATTCGGTCGGTGGAGGATTGTTCGGCCGATGACAGGCTTATTGCGCGTCAGCGGGCGAAGATCCCGTCATCCGGCCCGGGAGTGTTGCTGTGAACGTGCGATGGGGAGGGCGAGCAGCGTGCAGACACACCTAGCGGCCGGATCGGCCAGTACCGGACAGCCTGGTGAGTGAACCCGGCTGAGATCGAGGTCGGACACCTCGATGCCGTGCAGCAAGACGGCCGACTGGTGACTCACGACCGCCCGCCCCGCCAGCCGGTGATAAACCGCCTTCGTGGCCAGAACGTGCCGCCGGATCGCCTGGTCCCAGACAGTGCCCGAGGCGTCGTCAGGCCCTGGGTCCGCATAGGCGCCGTGCCACAGCCGCATCCACTCGCCCCGCCGGACCCGCCTGCCGAGTTCGTCGTCGGTGTATCCAGCGGCTATTGCGTCCGTCCGGCTGCACCATCCGCCTCTGTTCGCCGCCTTCGCGGCCAGATTCACATTCATACTCAAGAACATGCCGCCACTCGCCGCCCGCAGCACGAACAATCTGCCGCCTGTGGACAGCGAGTCGAACACAGTTCCTTCCTCCGCTGGCGGGCTATAGGGTGCGCCAGCGGACGAAATTTGCGGCAGTGCGTCAGGTTATGTGTTCGATGACGCGGATTCGGGGGACGTTGAGGGCTTTTCGGGCCTGCGTGGGCCAGTCGGAGCAGAGGAAGCGCGCGACTGTCTCGGGCCACGCGACCACCACGACCTCCTCGCTCTTGGTGCTGGCGACCAGGGTCTTCAGGCCGAGCAGGACCTCGCCGTGCGTGATCGAGACGTTCACCCGGCAGTCGTTCAGGCCGCGAAGTCTTCGCGAACTGTGTTCGATGACCGAGGCCAGGTCGAACTGCGGGTCCGCCAGCGCCGTCGCGGTCGTCGTACGGTCGGGACTGGCGCCGGACATTCCCGTGACATCGGCGAAACTGGACCCCAGCAGGGCCATCGGACCGCCGATTCCCTCGGTGGGATGGCTCGAGATGAGCAGGTGGTAGTCCACCACTTCGTCGCGCTTTGCATGCAGGGCGGCCACGCGGCGTGCGTCGCCCTCACTCATCTCGCGCTCGATGAGTACCACCACGTCATACGTCATCGTGGCTCCCTTCGCGTCACTTCCTTTGTACTCCGCTGTCCGGAACTACGCCCGTCAAAACCGCCGGTCCGTAACGCGAATGTCAAACTCCGCCCGAACGGCCGGCACTCAGCGGCCCCGCGGACGATCTGCTGCTGAGGCTCGGGACGCGGTGGTCATCTGGGCTCGGGGGTCTGGACGGATTGGCGGGCTCTGGTGTCGGGGGTGAGGGTGGTCAGGAGGTGGGGGGCGTCGATCAGGTGGACGCTGCCGGGGTCCAGGAGATGTGGGTGGAGGGCGTAGACGTCGGCGCCGGATTTGGGGTCGACGTCGCCGGTGATGACCGCGACGAAGTCGGCTCGGGTGGCGGCGTCCAGGTCCCAGTAGCGGTCTGGTTCCAGGCGGGCTGTCAGGCGCCGGGCGAAGGTGGTGACGTCTTCTGACTCGCCGCGGAGGTATCCGACGATGGAGCCGTCGGCGCAGCGAACCACGACCTCCGTAGTACGGGCGGCTGCGTGCCAGCAGCAAACCTCCCAGAGAGTGACGCGATCGCCGGCGCCGTGGACTTCCTCCAAGGTCGCCGCCATCAAGGCGACCTGGCCGGCGTTGCGAACCAGGCTGTTGCCGTAGCCAGCGGCGCTGAGGTTCACGTCGTACCAGCGCAGCTGCAGGTTCCGCAGGTCGATTCCGAACGGCAGCAGCATCCTCGCCGAGCCGGTCAGGTCGAACCGATCCTCGACCGCGACGGGATCGAACAGCTCCGCCGGATCGCGCATCAAGCCGATGAAGCCGCGCTCGAGCGCGTTGAACGGCACGCCGTTGAAGCTGAACACGACCGGCAGCACGTACCGAGCGCCGATGCGGCGAAGTGCTCGCAGATCCAGATCGACGTACTCCGTGGCGCCGCGCGGACCGGGCGCCGCGGTCAAGTTGCCGGAGTGCACCATCGCGTCCTGGTCGAACCGCAACCGGGTCGGATCGCACAACCCGACGAACGCCCACTCGTCGTCGAACACCGCGACGGCGAGATCGAGGTCGACCCGCTGCGCCGGCGGCTCGACCCAATGCAGGAAGAGCCTGAGCAATTCGTCATCGGGGATCGGCTGCACGCTCCCCCGCGTCATCCGCCGCAACGTCGACGACGAACTCCGCTCCGAACCAGGAGCGACCAGCCGCACCAGCTCCTCGTCGAGGAAGGTACGCCGGATCGCCGGCAGACCAGTTGCCCTGCGCAACATTTCACCGACCAGTACGCCGGACAGCGCGGCGGCGAGCCCGGCGGGAAGCGGCTCGCGTTCGTCGACGGCGGTCCAGACGCGCGTGATTCCGCCTCGCGGGAAGAACAGTCTGAGGTCACCCGGTGGCGTGCGGACTTGGCTGAGCGCGGCAGTCAGTACGACGGGTGAAACGTCCGATACCGCGGTCGTCAGTGCATCGACCAACGTGCCGTGCGCATCGGCCGGCAAGGCCCGCGCCAGGTGGACGAGTCGGCGTACCAACTCCCCTGGACGGTCCCGGAGAAGGTCCAGCGCATGGCCCGGTCGTCCGTCGGCGAAGGCGCCTTCGAGCCTGCCGGCGAAGGTCTTCACGACAAAACGCCCGTCCTCGACCCGCACCTGCGGATGCCTCACCGCCTCATCGAACACGGCCCGCCCCGCCGGACTATCGGAATCCAGCCACCGACGCTTACCAGCGGCCGCGGCGCCTGAACGTGGACCCCGCCCGACGGCCAAACCCGCACCACCTGAGCCGGAGACCTCGCCCGTCCGGCCTCCGTCGGCGATTGGGTCCGACGGAGGGGACAGTGGGGTGCGGCGGAGGATGGCGAAGGCGAGCGCCGCTGCGGGGTAGGTGGTGGCGTGTTCGAAGGGGTGGAGGTTCTCGGCGATTCGCTTCCAGGCTCGGGGGTGGCGATGCAGGTCATCGACGAGGTTCTCGAAAGGGATGCGGTTCAGGCGGGCCAGGATCGTCCGGCGGGTGACGCGAGGAGCCGAAAGGCGGCGTACCGGCGGAGTGCGGAGGCTGGGGTCGCCGCCCATCAGGACGTAGAGGAGGCGCAGGACGTCGGTGGCGGTCTCGGCGAGTTGGTCGAGGAGCTCGGGATGGTCGGTGACGAGCGCGGCCAACGCGACCGCGCGGGTTTCGCGGACGGGGATGTCGTCGGGCAGCCAGGTGGGGTCGATCAGCAGGGTTGTGAGGTCGGCGCGATCCACGACCGACAACGGAGCACGACGCGTGAGCAGTTCAACGGCAGTACTCCGCGCAGCACCTTCCGGCGCCAGCGCAAGAAGCTGCAGCCGTACGCCGGGCGCCTCACCGCCCTCCTCCGCCACACCCGCACCCGCACCCGCACTCGCACTCGCACTCGCACTCGACGGCCCTGAACCACTCAAGTCGCCTGGCGCGCCCGCACTCACTCCCCCAGGCGACGAGTGCGTGGCGCGGTCGTCGTGGGGTGGGTGGAGGAAGGGGTCGTGCGGGTCCAGGGGGCGGAGGCAGATGGGGCAGGCGGTGAAGTCGGAGCCGTCCCAGCAGGTGCGGCAGACGAGGTGGGAGCACGGTGAGACGAGGTGGACGGTTCGCACCTCGCCGCAGAGGACGCAGGGCTGGTGTGGCTCTTGGAGCAGGCGCGCGAAGACCCTGTTGATGTAGAAGGTCTCCGTGTTGCCGGGGACGCTCTCGGGGAAGCCGCGGAACAGTGGCACGAGGCTGGCGTTCTTGCCCGACTCCGTGTCGAGCAGGTCGAGGAGCGTCTGGCCGAAGCCGGTGAGCGCGAGCGGGCTGAGCCCTGCGCAGTACCGGTAGAGCGTGGCCGACAGCAGGAAGCCGCGCTGGATCAGGTCGCCCTGCAGCGCGACCAGTCCGGCCTGGGTGGTCAACGGGTGCCGCAGCCATTGCCAGGCGGAGCGGCGTACGGGTGGGGTGAGGCGAGTGGTATCGACCAGCCTCCGGCGGCGCAGCAGCACCGCGGCGAGCGCGTCTGGCATCGAATCCTCCCCCGGTTGGACAGAGCTGCCAGGGGCGGAGAGCGGACGCGCTACATGCCTGGTGAAGGAGAAGGAAGCACGTCCAGGAGCCGCCCCTGGCAAGAAGAACGCTACCGGCCGCCACCGACAGTTTCCGTACGCCGACGAGCCGAGCCGCGAGGCCGGAGCCGGTGAGCCAAACGGCGCCAACCGAGCCGCGAGGCCGGAGCCGTCTGCCGGTGAGCCAACCGGCGAAGCCACAGCTGTCCGCGGCCAACCCGCCAAGCGGGAGATGCACGTCGGCCCGCCGACTCCGCGATGCGGGAAGTGGCGGGCCTGGGAAGAAGAGTCTGGTACCGGGGTCGGGGCCGCCCCGCCCAGACCCCGGTACCAGAGAGTTCCAGGGTAGAGGTGGCGAACAAGTACACAAGCACCGGGACCCCCAAATGGCACTGATCCGCCGAGAGCAAACCATTGAATGGGTGAGACTAATCGGGGTGCTGGTCCAGACCACTCGCAGAGCGAGTCGCACCGCGATTACTGACCGCAGAGGCACAGGCACGGACCGTGCTCACGGTTCTCATCCGAACCACCGCCTTGATCGAACGCGCAAGATGCCTGCGCATTTGCCCGGCAGGGCCCGGCCCAAATCCCCGGAATGGCCTCCGGAATTGACTTCCGAAGCCGCCGGAAATGCCGTGGGTCCGACTTCGTAAAATATAGGTAAAGAATTTCGCGATTTAGCGGGGGTCACCATTCGTTGACGCCGGCGAACCACTCGTTTCCGCTGGTGGGCGGCCCGTTGACGCCGTGGAACCACTCGTGCCGGTGTTCATTGTGGACATGGTGCCGGGTCCTCTCGTTTCCATCCGAGGGATGGAATACCCGCGCCTCAGGATGACCTCACGTGAACGGACGGTTACTATTCCTGAATAACCGCTCAGGTCTATCCGTGTGAGGCCACATGATTCTGATCGGTCGGAGCAGGTGGGTGCCACCCCGCCGCTGGAAGCTCTGGTCGTTGCCGACGCCGGCGCTGGGCTATGTGCTCGGTGTGGACGTGCTGGCCTTCGCGATCACCGCGACGGCCGTGGCAGCGACCGTCTCCGGCGGCGTCCGGCCGACCGAGTGGGCTGCCTTCGCCGTGCTCGCGGTCGCCTCGATCCTGCACCTGGAGTCGGCCCGTGGGATCGAGCGCCGCCGCGAGATGGCGGCCAACACCTCGCCGTACACGAACCTGAAGAGCCTCTGGGTCTTCGCCGGCCTGCTGTTGCTCCCGCTGTCGCTGGTCGTCGCCCTGATCGCC
Organism: Kribbella qitaiheensis; assembly: GCF_014217565.1. Classification (NCBI taxonomy): domain Bacteria; kingdom Bacillati; phylum Actinomycetota; class Actinomycetes; order Propionibacteriales; family Kribbellaceae; genus Kribbella; species Kribbella qitaiheensis. The sequence goes on along the minus strand of NZ_CP043661.1, from coordinate 7,954,101 downwards.
GTCTCGTACGTCTACTCCTGGATCCGCGTCTACGGCCGCACGATCGCCCACCGCAAGCTCTTCTCGGCGTCCACTTTCATCCTGGCGAGCGCGGCCGCGGGCCGCCGTACTGCGTGCTGGTGGTCTGGTCTCCGAACCACGTGTCCCGAGCGGCCTGTGGACGCTCACTCTCGTGGCAGCCGCGATGATCAGTTGGTGGATGGTGAACTTCGCCCTGGTGGTCCTTGCGATCCTGCTCGCCGCGCCGGACACGTCGGCTCGCAACGCTTTGGGTGACCTGTCCGAGCAGCTCGTCGTGGTGGCTGGGCTCGGGCTCGGTGTCGCCGTGGCGGGCCTGCAGGCGTCGTACCCGTGGGTGGTTCCGATCCTGATGGTGACAGTGCTCGCGCTGCACCGCGATCTGCTGCTGCCACAGTTCCAGCGCGCCGCCGGTACAGATGCGAAGACCGGCCTCGCAACACCGTCGCACTGGGCTCATGCCGTGCCGGTGGAGCTGGCGCGGGCCGAGTCGCTCCGGAGTACGGTCGGGCTCTTGATGCTCGACCTGGACCGGTTCAAGGAGATCAACGACACCTACGGTCATCCGGCCGGCGACCGGGCGCTGCGTGCGGTCGGCGAGAGCGTGCGGGCCGAAGTACGGGAAGGCGACCTTGTCGCGCGGGTCGGCGGCGACGAGCTGGCCGTGCTGCTGCCGGGCGCGTCCGAGGGCGAGGTACTGGAAGTCGCCGAGCGGATCCGGGAACGGTTGACCACCCTGACGGTTTCGGTGGACACCGCTGTCGATGCGACGGCGATCATCACCGGTATTCCGGCGTCGTTCGGGGCGGCGGTCTATCCGGACGTCGCGGGCACGATGGACCAGCTGATTCTGGCCGCGGACAACGCCCTGAGGACGGCGAAGCGGGCCGGCCGGAACAAGATCGTCACTGCCCGTCCGAGCCCGCCCGCCATCACGGACCACTCGATCAGCGAATCCTGAGTTCGATCACCGGATCCTGAGCAGGGACTTCCCCAGCAAGGCGCGGTTCTCGATCGCACGGTGGGCGTCGCCGAGCTGATCGAGCCCGAAGGTGCGGTCGATCACGGGCACCAGTTCGCCGGCCAGTACGCGCTTGATCACGTCGCCCTTGGACACCTGCTGGCTGTCGGCCTGCACATCCTTGATCCCCCGCACAGTGATGCCGCGAAGCTCGGCCTCAGCCGGGTCGTACTCCGCGAAGCCGCCGCTGGGCGCACCGTGCGCGGAGAACCAGCCGCCGTCCTTCACCGTGCTGAACGCAGCCGCGCCGAGCTTGCCGCCAGCGCCTTCGAACACGACGTCGACGCCGAGAGTTGCGTCCAGCACCAATTTCTCCCAGCCCGGCGTCGTGTAGTCGATCACCACGTCGGCTCCCTGCGCCTTGGCCAGGTCGAGCTTCGCCTGACCGCGAGCCGCCGCGACGACGTGGGCTCCGGCCTGGTGGGCGATCTGGATGAGCAGGAGGCCCATGCCGCCGGCCGCCGCGGTGATGAGGACCTCCTTGCCTTGCAGATCGGGCGCCGCATGTTCAATGAGAAGGGCCGTGAAGCCGTCCCCGATCGCTGCTACGGCTGTCTCGAGGTTCAGCTCCTCCGGTACCTCGACCAGCGAATCAGCCTGTACTACGACCCGCTCGGCATGCGCGCCGAATCCGTCGACCCGGCCGAGGACCGTCTTGCCGATCCACTCCTCGTCGACACCCGCGCCGACCGACAGAACTCGCCCGCCGAGCGAACTCCCCGGCACGTACGGCGGTGACACGTCGAAGTGGTCTCCGAACGCCCCTCGCCGGATCGCCGTCTCGACCCAGATCACGTCGGTCAGCTCAACATCGACCAGCGCCTGTCCCTCTCCCGCCACCGGCTCGGGCCACTCCTGGACCTGAACCACCTCAGGCCCACCGAACTCAGTCACCACTGCTGCCCGCATATCCCTCACTCCATTCGTTTCATCGTCAGTCCCCCGACCTTGCAACCTCAACCAAAGTTCAGGTCAAGCCGGACGGACCGCCAACACTCATCAACCAGTACGGATGTGGCGTACTGAGCGCGGCGGACCTTCGCCCACGCCGCAAAAGCGAGGTTGGTGAGTGCCGGCCGGACCGCCAGGCCACCAGTGGTCGGGCGCGACGCGGGGTGCCGAACGCGCGGGAGCGGAGAATCGGCCGAGAGTGCGCCCGGTAGGCCGGGTATTGATGGCGTGGCGGTCCGCCCTGGGACGGGACAGGGGGTTAGTGGAGCGGGGTGGGAGCTTCGGGCGGGCCTGTGGATGCGGGTGGGCCTGTGGATGCGGGCGGGCCTGTGGATGAAGGTGAGCGGGATGTCGGTGGAGGTGGGTACTGTGCGGGGCGTGGTTGAGCTCGTGTTTCTTGCGGGGGAACCGCCTCGGGTGGGGCGGGTGGCTGTGCATGGGGATTTGGCCGCGGTCGGGTTCGAAGCCGATGGCAGGGTGGAGCTGGTTCACCTGCGCGCGGGCGGGCCCAGACGGGTGAAGGTCGCCGCGAAGTTGCTCTCTGCGAGGGAGGCGCTCGAGTTCCTGACGCGACCGGCGAGCGACACAGATTCGGCGAGCCATCGGGCCTGGCGGTCGGCTGCGCTGGCCGGGATCGGCCTGGTCGCCCGCGGCAGGCTGGTGCCGGACAAGGGGACGACCGGGATCGGCGCGTGGCGGGTCGGGCCGTTGGATCCGGCCGATCGTGGCTGGCTGAAGAATCTTGCGGCGTCGATGCCGGCCGAGGCGTACGCAGTACCGGTGGAAGGGTCGAGGCCGTTGCGGTTGGTCGATCCGGAGCAATTGGTCCGGGTGTTCTGGGATGCGCTCGCGGATGCCTTGGTCCGTACGCCGGCGGCAGGCGTCGCAGTACGGGAAGCTGCGCGGCCGTTCGCGGACGTGGAGCCGATGCCGATCGCAGGGCCCACCGAGTGGCTCGACGAGACGGCGTTGAGCGAAGAGGCAGGCGCTCGACTTGTACTGCGTATTGAGCCGCCCGAGGAGGACGACGACTTCAAGGCGGTCCTGCAGCTTCGCAGCGGTGTCGATCCAAGCCTGCTCGTGGATGTGGCCGATGTGTGGAACGCACCGGCCGCCGTGCTGGCTGCTCTTGGCGAACGAGCCGAGACCGACCTCCTGCTGGCGTTGCGGCGTGGAGCGCGGGTTTGGCCGCCCCTCGGCGCGGCGTTGAAGGATGCCGCGCCGGAGTCGGTGGGGATCGACGACGAGGCGCTGGACGAGTTGGCCAGCGACAGCGCGGCGTTGGACGGTGCTGGGATCGAGGTGTTGTGGCCGGCGGAGTTGTTCGCCGGCGAGCTCGCAGTACGAGGTGCTGTTGCCACGCCAACGCCCGGAGCCGTGACGGGTCCGGACTTCAGCCTCAACGATCTGCTCGCGTTCAAGTGGCGGCCGACGCTCGACGGGCAAGAGCTGACCGAGGCCGAGGTCGCGGCGTTGGCCGAGGCGAAGCGGCCGATGATCCGGATGCGTGGCCGGTGGGTGCGGATCGACCAGGATCTCGCGCGGAAGCTGCGGCGTGGTGGGTCGCGGAAGCTGACCGGCGCCGAGGCGCTCGGGGCGGCGTTGACGGGGACGATCGAGGTCGACGGTGAGCTGGTCGCGTTCGACGCAGGTGGCTCGTTGCGCGCGATGGTGGATCGGCTGCGGACCGCAGGCGAGCCAACCGAGGCGGACCAGCCGATCGGGCTGCGGGCGACACTGCGCGACTACCAGAAGAGAGGCGTCGCGTGGATGGCGCAGCTGGCCGACCTCGGGCTCGGCGGGTGCCTCGCGGACGACATGGGTCTGGGCAAGACGATCCAGGTGATCGCACTGCATCTTCAGCTGAGCAAGCGCGGCCGCGGGCCGACGTTGGTGGTCTGTCCGTCCACGCTGCTGGGCACCTGGGAGCGGGAGTTCCAGAAGTTCGCGCCGGACGTGGTGACCCGGCGATATCACGGCGGCGGGCGAAACCTGAGCGACCTGACTGCCGACGAAGTGGTGCTCACGACGTACGGGGTCGTTCGGCAGGACCATCGGGTGCTCGGTGAGATCTTCTGGGGACTGGCCGTCGCCGACGAGGCACAGCATGCCAAGAACCCCTTGTCCAGAACGGCTCGCGCCATCAGGACATTGCCAGCAGCAACCAGACTGGCACTGACCGGTACGCCGGTGGAGAACCGGCTGTCGGAGTTGTGGTCGATCCTCGACTGGGCCGCTCCGGGTCTGCTCGGAACGCTCGACCGGTTCCGCCACGACATCGCAGTACCGGTTGAGCGGTATCGCGACGAGGAGGCGACCGCCCGGCTCGCGCGGATCACCCGGCCGTTCCTTTTGCGCCGGAAGAAGACCGACCCCGGGATCGCGCCGGAGCTGCCGCCGAAGACGGAGCAGGATGTCATCGTCCCGCTGACAGCGGAGCAGGCCACCCTCTATCAGGCCGTCGCGAAGGAGACCCTGGCCAAGATCGAGGAGGCCGAAGGGATCGCGAGGCGTGGGCTCGTGCTCAGCCTGCTCACGCAACTCAAGCAGGTCTGCAACCACCCGGCGCAGTTCCTGCACGAGCCCGGTCCGCTCCCCCGCCGCTCCGGCAAGCTCGCCGCGCTGGACGAGTTGCTCGACGTGATCCTGGCCGAGGGCGAGTCGGTGCTGATCTTCAGCCAGTACGTCGAGATGTGCCGCCTGATCGAAGCGCACCTGGCAGCACGGCAGGTCCGGACGCTCTTCCTGCACGGCGGAATCGGCGTGCGGAAGCGTGAGCAGTTGGTCGAGCAGTTCCAGGCCGGTGAGGCGCCGGTGTTCCTGTTGTCGTTGAAGGCGGGTGGCGTCGGGCTGACCCTGACCAAGGCGACGCACGTCGTGCACTACGACCGCTGGTGGAACCCTGCCGTCGAGGACCAGGCGACCGACCGTGCCTACCGGATCGGGCAGGACCGGCCGGTCCAGGTCCACCGACTCGTCACCGAGAACACGCTCGAGGACCGCATCGCCACGGTCATCGCGGCCAAGCGCGACCTCGCCGACGCGGTCGTCGGATCGGGCGAGGCATGGTTGAGCGAGCTGTCCGACACCGAGCTCACCGAGCTGGTCGAGCTGTCGACGACACCGGCCAAGTCTGGCGCCGCCAGTGCCTACAACCCTTCTGCTGTTGGGAAAACGGCATGAGCGACCGTACGCCGTGGCAAGGCTGGCGCCGCTCCTCCGAGGAGAATGCCGGGCTCCCGGCCGCGAAGGGTCCCGGCAGTCGACGGCCGTTCGGGGCGACCTGGTGGGGCAAGGCCTGGGTGGACGCGCTGGTGCATCGCGCGCGGCTGGATCCGGGCCGGTTGAGTCGCGGCCGGTCGTATGCGCGACGCGGGAGCGTGCTCGAGCTGACCGTGGATCCGGGTGTGGTGAGTGCGACCGTTCAGGGCAGCCGGACCACGCCGTACGAGGTGAATGTGCGGATCAGGGCGTTCACGGATGACGAGTGGGAGGCTGTGTTCGACGTGGTGTCCGCGCAGATCGGGCGGGTCGCGGCGTTGCTCGACGGGGAACTGCCGCCCGAGGTTGTGGACGACGCGCAAGCGGCCGGGCTGGAGCTGTTGCCGGATGCGGGCGAGGTGAAGACTGCTTGCAATTGCCCGGATTTCGCCGTTCCCTGCAAGCATTCGGCGGCCGTCTGCTTCTTGATCGCGGATGCTCTCGATGACGATCCGTTCGTGTTGTTGCTGCTGCGCGGGCGCAAGCGCGATGAGTTGATGGCGGCGCTGCGGGCCCGCCGGTCGACGGGTGGCGAGCAGGCGGTGCTCAAACAGCGGCCTGTCGGCGTACTGGCGAAGGCTGCGTTCGCGAAGGTGCCTGGGCCGGTGCCCTTGCCGCTGAAGCCGTTGGCGCAACCGGGAGTTCCGTCGGCTGTGTTGATGCTGGATCCGCCGCGGCAGTCGGGGATCGACAAGCACGATCTGGTGGTGCTGGCGACGGATGCGGCCCGGCGGGCGTGGGAGCTCGCGTCGGGTGATGGGGACGGCGGGTTCGGGCTGACGCGCGACGAGGATCTGGCCCGCCGGGCGGCGGGGTTGCTGGGGACGTCGGCGCTGGCGGACCTCGCGCATCGGGCCGGCGTACCGGCTCGGCGGTTGACCAGTTGGGCGATCGCCTGGCGAGAAGGCGGCGCGGGTGGGTTCGCCGTCGCTGAGTCGACGGTCGAAGTAGCTCCTGAGGCGCTGGCCGAGGGGCGGGAGTCGCTAGGGGTGGACGCGGTTGTCGAGGGGAATCAGGTCACCGCTGACCGGCGGCAGTTGCGACTGGGAGCGGACGGGCTCTGGTACCTGTTCGGCGAGCAGTTCAACGACTGGGTACTACGAGGCACCGGCGCCGCGGATCCCCGCGACCTACTCGGCTAGCTCTGTGTGGTTCTTGAGGACCTCGATCAGCTTGTCGGCTATCTTGGCGTGGCCCTCGGCGGACGGGTGCAGGCCGTCGGTGCAGTCGTCCGGCGTGATCCAGCCGTCGGTGGCGACATAGATGGTGTTGTCGTCGGCGGCCTTGACCGCGGCCTCGATCGCCTCGGCGTGCTTTCCGCTGAAGGGGCTGAGGGCAACAACCTTCGCGGTCCCGTACGCCGATCGCACGCGGGCGAGGTAGTCGCCGTACTGCTCGGCGGTGAGCGTTTCGTCGTTGACGCCGAGGTTGAGCACGACCACCTGCGGCGGCTCGACCCGCTCGGCCGGGGAGCCGGCGAAGTTCCAGCCGAATGAATCGAGGCCGGTCGGGACCTCGCCGTTGCCGGCGCGAGCGATGCCCTGGCGACCGAAACCGACCTGGTACGCCGTGGCGCCGAACGCGCGAGCGGTCAGATAGGCATACGACTTGCTGCCGTCGGCGCCGGCGGATTCCGGATCGGCACTGAGCGCACGGACGCCCTGGGTGATGGAGTCGCCGTAGAACTCCAGTCGCGGACCGGCCGGGCGACCGACCAGGCGCAGGCGGCTGTTGACGTCCAGGACCAGGCCGGCGAAGACGACCGCGCAGTCGAACGGCGGCGTCCAGCGGTTGACGAACTCGTTGACGTCCTTCACCACGACCTCGACCGTGTGCCGGCCGGTCTCGGCGGTCAGCTCGATCACCGGCTGCTCGATCAGGTGGAGCTCCGGCTCCTGGTCGTCGAGCGAGATCCACAGGTGCGGGGCGACGGTCAGGCCGTCGGTGTCGAAGAGCAGTCGGAGTCGCTCACCGGCGAAGGAGAAGCTGAGCCGCGAGCCGGAGTTGACGGTGATCGCGATCCCGGGCTGCTGTGCCCACTGCCCTTCGAGGACGATCCGCGGGTCGCTGGGGGCGACTACCTCGCCCGGTTCGAAGTCGTTCACGGGAGACCATTCTGCCCGGCTGCGAGGAAGCCGGCCCCGCCAGGTCAGGTGGCGGGGCCGGGTGGCGCCGGCGCCCGTAGTACGGGCGCCGGCGGTTCAGGTCAGAAGCCGGAGTTGCCCGAGCCTCTGGTCAGGACGAACCCGAAGTTGTTCTGCAGTCCGCCGGACGGGGTTCCGGAGACGGTCACGTTGTTGAAGGTGCCGGAGCCGGCGGTGGAGATCTCGAACCCGTAGGTGCCGGTGTTCTGGATCTTGACGTGGTCGAAGGTGATGTTGGTGACCTGCTTCTGCCAGCTGAACAGGACCCCGGAGTACGTGCTGTCGATGATGTCGACGTCCTTGATCAGCACCGGCGCCGTGATCTCGCGGGCCTCCGCATAGATCCACAGACCGCCCTGACTACTGTTCCAGTCGGTGTTGAAGCCGCCGGCCCGGGTGATCGTGTTCCGCTGGACGACCGTCGTGCCGCTGAACGGCTGAGAGCCGTGCCAGGTAGAGATGGTGATGCCGGACGCCGTGTAGACCGTGTCGGAGAACAGGTTGTCCTCGATCCGGTTGCCGTTGCCGCCGTAGATGGCAGCGGTGTTGGCAAGTGTGGGCAGCTGGGCGGTGTTGAAGGTGAAGGCGCAGTTGGCCACCGCGCTGTTGAAGGACCACATCGCCAGAGCGTCGTCTCCGGTGTTGCGGAACACGCTCTGGTCAACGCGGGAGTTGCTGACCGGACTACCGTCGCCGCTGAAGGTGTTCAGGTTGACGCCGTCGGCGAACATGTCGCGGATCCGGACGCCGACGGCGTACAGGCCGTTCGTGCCGCTGCTGGCCCAGAGGCCGACCTTGGAGTGTTCCAGCCACACGTTGTGGATCAGCGAGGCGCTGAAGTTGCCTTCCAGGGCGGCGTCGGTGGTGACCGAGCCGTCCGGGTCGCGGTAGCGGACGTCGGCCGCGAAGGTGAAGTCGGCCAACTGGACCTTGCCGCCGTTGACCGCGAAGAACCCACCGCGGCCGTTCGTACCGCGGATCGTGGTGTACCACATGCCCGCGCCGCGGATGGTGACGTTGTCGATGTTCACGACAGCGTTCAGGTCGAACGTGCCGGCCGGGATCCACAGGGGCTTGCCCTGCGACTTCGCAGCCGCGACTGCCGAGTTGAAGGCTGCTGTGTCGTCACCGGAGCCCGAGGTCGCGCCGTACGACGTGACGTCGAGCGAGCCGGCCGGAGCGGTGTAGGCCGCGGCTACCTGCTCGGTGTCGATCAGGTCGATCGTGATCGGGGTGCTGCTGTCGTTCTGCAGCTTGATCACAGTGCCGGCCGGATAGCTCGGCAGTGTGGTCCTTGCCTCGTCGTAGAAGCGGTGTCCAAGGCCCTGGCCGGGGTCGTTCGGGAACGGGTAGCTGCCGTAGACCCAGCTGTAGACCGAGGACAGCGTGAGGTCCTTGACCTTGCTGCCGCCTACGTAGATTCCCAGCGGCGCTGTGATGCCAGTGCCTCCGGCGTTGTCTGGGATCGAGGCTCGGACGACGAGCGAGTTGGTCGGCTTGGTCAGCGTGAACTGGGTGTACTTGCCTGCGTTGTCCAGCCGTACTGCGCGGCGCCCGGACGACTCCGAGGCGACTGTGCGGTAGGTGCGATCCGGTCCGATGACGGTGCCGTTCGTGCTGCTGTTCTCAGCCTCGTACTCCGTATAGGGCACTGTCGCGCCACGAGTAGCCAGTGGCGCCGAGCCGGGCACAGTGACGTCGTCGAGAGCAACGTTGCCGCTGTCACCGCTGTCATACTGGTAGCCGATCAGGTTGAGTCCAGCCCTGACAGACAGGGACTGAGTGACAGTGGCCCAGCCGGTTGCTGCTGGCAATGACACCTGGCCTGCCTTGACGCCGTTCGCGTAGGTGCTAAGGGTCTTGGTGCTGCCGCTGGTGTTGCTGTAGCGCAGCGATACCGTGACAGTGCCTGCAGTGGCGACGTTCACCGTCCGGATCACGCGCGCTCCGGCGGCGCCGAAGCCGGTGACGTAGCCGCTGCCCGTGTACCCGGCGATCGACGTACCGACGCTTGTGCCGCCGGAAAGGAACCCACCCTCGAGACCTGTACCGTCCCCGGCCTGCGGCTCGTCACCAGGCGGAGCCACCGTGAGGTTGTCGAGGTTGACGTTGCCGGAGTCGGCGCTGTCGAACCGGTAGGCGATCGTGTTGCTTCCGGCAACCAGCGGGACCGATTCGGACGACGTACCCCAGGTGTCCCAGTTGGCGGTCGGGGCCAGGCTGACCTGGCGGACCTTCGTGCCGCCCGCGTAGAGCGACAAGGTCATCGCGACGCCGGTGCCGTTGGCGTAGCGCAGGTTCGCAGTACCGTTGCCTGCCTTCGAAGAGCTGACTGCGAAGGTTGTGGCCGCGTTGCCCTTGTTGGCGTCGGTGTAGCCGCCGACGAAGCCCGATCCGCTGTAGCCGCTGTGGTCAGTCGCTACCACGACGCCGCCGGAGAGGGTGGCGTTCTCGGCTTCCAGTGTGCCTTCGGCAGGTGCGGGGGCATCAGTGACGGTGACCTTGTCGAGGTTCACGTTGCCGGAGTCGGTGGTGTCGAAGCGGTAGGCGATCGCGTTGGATCCCGCGGACAGGGTCAGGGTGGAGTGGCTGTCGGCCCAGGAGTCCCAGTTGGCGGTCGCGGGGAGGCTGACCTGGCTGACCTTGGTACTGCCGCGGTAGAGCGACAGGGTCTTGGTCGAGCCGGTGCCGTTGGCGTAGCGCAGGGCCACGTCGTAGCTGCCTGCTGCTGCTACCGAGATGTTGGTGGTGGCCGCGGCGGCGCCCTTGTTGCCGTCGGTGAAGCCACCGACGAAACCGGAGCCGGTGTAGCCGCTGTGATCGGTGGCGAGCACCGCTCCCCCAGCCAAGGTGCCGCTCTCGGACTGAGCGGTGACGGTGGCGGCTGTTGCTGTTAGCGGTGTGGCTAACAAGGCGGCCAGTACGGCGGTCGCCAATAGGCGTTTGGGCATGGTGAAAGGTCCCTTCCGGGGGCGGTGAGCAAGAAGGTGGGTTTGGTTCAACCCTTGACCGCGCCACCGAGGGCGCCGGACTTGAGGAACAGGCGTTGGAAGATCAGGAACAGCGCGACCGGGATGACGGTCGAGATCGCGAGCGCGGCGAGGAACACGTCGAGCTCGACGAACCGTTGAAGTGCGGGTAGCCGCACGGACAGCGGTTGCTTGTCGGGATCCGGCAGGACGAGCAACGGCCAGAGGAAGTCTTTCCAGGCCGCGATCACGGCGAACACCGAGACCACGCCGAGGATCGGCCTGGACATCGGCAACACCACGGACCAGAAGAGCCGGTACGGTCCGGCCCCGTCCACCTTGGCCGCCTCGAACACCTCACGAGGCAGGTTGTCGAAGAACCGCTGCACGATCAGGATGTTGAAGGCATTCGCTCCAGCCGGCAGCCAGACGGCCCAGAACGTGTTGACCAATGAGGCCTTGAGCAACGGCGGGTTGACCACCGTCAGGTAGAGCGGGACCAGCAGCACGACCGACGGCACGAACAAGGTCGCCAGCACTACACCGGTGATCACCTTGCCGTAGCGAGGACGTAGTACGGACAGTGCGTAGCCTGCTGTGGTCGCTACTAGCAACTGCATGAACCAGGAGCCGGCAGCGAGGATCATCGTGTTGAGGAAGTACTTCGAGATCTCCACCCTCGACCAGGCGGTGGACAGGTTGGCCCAGTCGATCCCGTTCGGCCACAGCGCCAGTGGGTCTCTGAGAGTGTCCTGGGTCGGGGTGATGGCGGCTTTGGCCAACCAGAGCATCGGGCCGAGACCCGCCAGGAACAAGAGGAGCAGCAGGATCCCGTGCACGCCCCACGCAGTACGGCGTACGCCAGGGCGGCGCCATTCTGCTGAGGAGAGCAGGCCGCGGCTCATGACTTGCTCCAGGTTCGGGTCAGACGGAAGTAAATGGCCGACAAGAGGCCGAGGACGACGGCAAGCATGATGCTCAATGCCGTGGCCATGCCGTACTCACCTCCGAGGCTGTTGGCGAACGCGTAGTCGTAGATCAGCAGCAGGACGGTCGTAGTGGAGTTGGCCGGACCGCCGCCGGTGAACAGGAACGGCTCGAGGAACACCTGGGCGGTGCCGACGATCTGCAGGATGAAGGTGATCAGTAGTACGCCGCGCAGCTGCGGCAAGGTGACGTGCCAGATCTTGCGCCAAATACCGGCCCTGTCGATCTCTGCCGCTTCGTAGATATCGGTGGAGACTCCGGTCAGGGCGGCCAGGTAGATGATCACCGTGCCGCCCGCGGCCGCCCACGTCGCCTCCAGGACCAGGGCCGGCATCGCGCTACCCGAATCCTGCAGCCACGACACCGGACCGATCCCGACCGCGCCGAGGATGGTGTTGAACACCCCGTCCGGCCCGGCGTCGTAGAAGAACTTCCACAGCAGCACGGCGACCACCGGCGGAATCACCACCGGGAGATACGCCAGCGCGCTGTAGAGACCCTTGAACCGGCGTACCTCGCTCATCAGCACTGCAGCGACCAGGGGAACCGGATAGCCGAACAGGAGTCCCAGCAAAGCGAAGTACAGGGTGTTCTTCACCGCGGTCCACAGCAGTGGGTCGTTGAGGACGTCCTGGAAGTTCTGCAGCCCGACGAAGGTGGACGGCGTGACCAGGTTGGTCTCCTGGAAGCTCATCACCACCGAACGCACGATCGGGTACCAGGAGAACAGACCGAAAACCACGAGCAGCGGTAGCAGGAAGACAACGGTGCTCAGCCCGCCACTGCGGAACCAGCTGACCGGAGTACGCCGTACTGCGGCTCGCTGTGCTCGGGTAGTCCTCAACGCCATCGACTCAGCCACGATCGAGCAGGGCCTGGGCCTCGGCGTCGGCCTTCTTGAGCAGGTCCGCGATGTCCGCGTTCTTCTTGGTCAGTACGGACTGCACGACCGGGTCCAGGATCTTGTAGATCTCCTGCGTGGAGCGGGCGGGCTCGGTGACCAGCGCCTGGTCGAACATCTTGTCCGTATACGGCGTCATCTGCTTCAGCGGCACGTTGACATACTGCGCCACCCACTTCAGCGACTCGTCGTACGTCGCCTTGTCGAACACGGGCAGCTGCGGTGCGCCCACGGGCTGCTTGGACGCGGCAGTGGTCTTGGCATCCAGTACTGCGGCGCTCTCGTCGGCCAGCTTCTTCATGTAGAAGAAGTCGATCCACTTGACCGCAGCAGCCTTCACCGACTCGTTGGCCTTCGCCTGCACTGTCGCCAGCGTGCCACCACCCAGTACGCCGGCATCCGGCGCCTCTGCGAGCGGAAGGACGGTCACACCGTAGTCAGCGGGCTTCAGTGCGTTCTGCGTGAACAGCGAGCCGTAGTTGCCGCCGCCGCTGACGTACATCCCGATCTGACCGGCTGCGAACGCCTGGTTGATGCCGCCCCAGTCGTAGAGGAAGTTGGAACCCATGCTGTTGTCGTCCCAGCGCATCGCGTGCAGCCGCTGCAGCACCTCGGTCATCTGCGGACTGTCGAGCTCAGCGGTCGCCTTGTCGCCGTCGACCTTCTCGGTCCGGCCGCCGAATGCGTAGTCGAGCGTGGTGAGGATCCAGCCGCCGGTGTTGTCCTGGGTCAGCTGGGCATAGCCGGCCTTGCCGGTCTTGTCCGCGATCTGCTTGGCGGCCTGCCGGATCTCGTCCCAGCTCGTCGGCGGCTTGTCCGGGTCCAGCCCGGCCTGCTGGAACAGAGTGCGGTTGTAGTGCAGCGCCTGGCCGTACGCCGCGATCGGCACCGCCCACAACTTGCCGTCCTCGGCCTGACCGGACTTGGCGACGTTGGGGCTGAACTTCTTCGCGTACGGAAGCGTGTCGACCAGGCCGCTGATGTCAGCGATCTGCTTGCGCTCGATCAGGCCACGGCCGTCGGTGAAGGGCACCGTGAAGACATCGGGCAGCGTGCCACCAGCAAGCTGCGCGGTGAAGGTCGTCGCGGTCCAGTTGTACTCCTGCGGCACGATGTCGATGCCTGGGTTGGCCGACTCGAACTGGGTCACCCGCTGGTCGAAGGCGGCGATCGCGCCCTTGTCCAGACCGGGATCGCGGGCCACCTTCACCGTCACCGGGCCGGCCGGGGCATCGGCCTTCTTGGTGTCGTCGGATCCGGAGCAGGACGTGAGGGCGGCGGCCAGGGTGACCGCGAGGGCTAGGGCTGGGATGGACTTCATGGTCGTTCTCCTACTGGGTCTTCGGCCTTCGCCGGCGGTGAGCTGAGCCGCAACCAGGCGGCGGAGTCGGTGGGCAGCTGATCGCCAACGAGGGCGGAGCTGGCGAGCAACACGGTGGTACCGGTGGGAAGCTGGAGTGGGTCGGCGCCGAAGTTGACGACGCAGACGAACTCGGTGCCGCGGTGGAAGGCGATGACGTCGGCGCCGGTCAGGTCGTGCCAGCTGAACTCTCCGTCCCGCGGCCTGCGCGCGAGCAGCTCGCGGTACAGGCTGAGCATCGAGCCGGGGTCGTCCTGCTGGGCCTCGACCGATTGCGATCCCCAGTCACCGGGTTGCGGCAGCCAGGGGGTGAAACCTTGGGTGTTGAAGCCGAAGCTCGGACCAGTAGTTGTCCAGGGCAACGGTACTCGGCAGCCGTCCCGGCCGGGGTCGGTCCCGGCGGAGCGGTGGAAGATGGGGTCCTGCAACGCGACGAGCGGGAGATCCTCGACCTCTGGCAACCCGAGCTCGTCGCCTTGGTAGATGTACAACGACCCAGGCAGCGCAGCGGTCAGCATCGCTGCGGCCCGCGCCCGGCGTCGTCCCTTGGCGAGATCAGTCGGTACGCCGAACCGCTTGGTCGCGAACGAGAACGAGCTGTCCTCTCGCCCGTACCTGGTGGTCGGCCGGGTCACGTCATGGTTCGAGAGCACCCACGTGGCAGGCGCGTTCACCGGCTCATGCGCGGCGAGGGTGGAGTCGATCGAGGTGCGCAACTCACGCGCGTCCCACGGCCGGCCCATCAGATCGAAGTTGAACGCCGTGTGCATCTCGTCGGGTCGCAGATAGCGGGCGAACCGTTCGGAATCGGCGAGCCAGATCTCGCCGACCAGGACCCGCGGATCGTCGTACGAGTCGGCGACCTTGCGCCAGTCGCGGTAGATCTCGTGCAGGGCGTCACGATCGACGTACGGGTGGTCCTCGTTCTGGCCTACGGGCGGGAAGGTCGGGTCCTTGACCGGCATGGTGGCCGAGTCGATCCGGATGCCGGCGACGCCTCGATCGAACCAGAATTTCAAGATGTCCTCGTGTTCGCGGCGGACGTCCGGGTGGTTCCAGTTGAGATCGGGTTGTTCGGGAGTGAACAGGTGCAGGTACCACTCCCCCGGCGTGCCGTCCGGGTTCTTCGTCCGGGTCCAGGTGTCGCCGGAGAAGCTCGAGACCCAGTCGGTCGGGAGCTCCTCGCCGCCGCGGAACCAGAATCGCTCCCGCTCCGGCGAACCCGGTTCGGCGGCGAGCGCAGTACGGAACCATTCGTGTTCGCTGGAGATGTGGTTCGGTACGACGTCGATGATGGTCTTGATGCCGATCGCTGCTGCCTCCGCGATCAGCAGCTCGGCCTCCTCGACGGTGCCGAAGGCCGGGTCGATCACGCGGTAGTCTGCCACGTCGTACCCGCCGTCGGCGAGCGGGGACAGGTACCACGGGGTGAACCAGATCGCGTCGATCCCCAGGCTGCGCAGGTACGGCAGCCGGGACCGGACGCCGGCGAGATCACCGGTGCCGTCGCCGTTGGCGTCGGCGAAGCTGCGCGGATAGATCTGGTAGATCACCGCGGTTCGCCACCACTGGTCTCTGCTCACCCGGACTCCTTGATTTATGATAGGTTTAGCGCTCCACCTTGAGCTGGACCGTAGAGTGCGGGAATCGGGATTGTCAACAGTTCGGCGAATCAACAGCTCGGCGAAAAGGAGAAGCGGTGCGGGTCACGCTGAAGGACATCGCCGACGAGGCCGGGGTCAGCATGATGACGGTCTCGAACGTGGTGAACGGCAAGCGCGCACGGGTCTCCCCCGACACGATCGAGCGGATCCAGCGGATCGTCGCCGAGCGGGGGTACGTGCCGAGCGCGTCCGCCCGCAGTCTGGCGGCCAAGTCGTCGCGGCTGATCGGGCTGCTGGTGCCCGCGGCCGACGAGGACAGCCTGATGATCAGCCCGCACAACGTGGCGATCGTCGGCCAGATCGAGCGCGAGCTCCGCAAGGGCGGCTACCACCTGCTGCTGCGCGGGATCGCCGAGCCGGCCGAGGTCGCCGAGGCGTTGCAATCGTGGAGTCTGGACGGCGCAGTACTGCTCGGGTTTCTGGATGAGGAGATCGATCGGCTCACTCCTCGCACGATCGGCAAGGTGTCGTTGCTGGCGATCGACAGCTACTCCGCCAACCCGCTGACCACCGGCGTACGGTCTGATGACTTCACCGGCGCGCTGCTGGCCGCGCGGCATCTGATTTCGCTGGGACATTCGGAGATCGTTTTCGCCTCGCCGTCGTTCTCCTCGGTCGGTGTGGTTCACCAGCGGTACGAGGGGTTCCGGGCCGCGTTTGCCGAGGCCGGGATGGAGTGGCGGGAGCGGCTGGTCACCGTCGAGACGACGACCCACGCTCAGGGGCGCTCGTTGGGCCTGCGGCTGATGAGCGAGCATCCGGACGCGACGGCTGTTTTCGCGACGGCCGACATCCTGGCGATCGGGATCATGGAAGGTCTCGCGGAGAGCGGTTTCTCGGTTCCCGCGGACGTTTCCGTGCTCGGGTTCGACGACCTCGACCTGAGCCGGTATGTGACGCCGAAGCTGACCACGATCGCTCAGGACATCCCGCAGAAAGCGCAGATCGCGGTCCGCCAACTGCTCGCCACCGTGGAGAGTAGAGAGCACCTGACGGACCCGATCACGCTCGACGTACGCCTGATCGAACGGGACTCGACCGCCTCACCACCCGTCCTTGTGCGCGCGGGCCTCGAAGAGCAGGATGCCCGCGGACAGCGCGACGTTGAGTGAGTCGGCCTGGCCGAGCATCGGGATCGACACTGCACCGAAGCCCTGCTCGTGCCAGTGCCTGGACAGCCCACCGCCTTCCGAGCCCACCACGAACGCCGTCGGCTTTCCCCTGTACTGCGGGACGCGGTAGCTCCCGGTAGCGCTCGGGTCGGCCAGGTGTACATCGACCCCATGCTCTTTGAGCCAGGTGGCTGCCGAGGGGATGGTGTCGAACTCGATCACCGGTGTACTCAGGACCAGGCCGCGACTGGCGGCGTACACGGCGGGATGGCTGCGGCGAGCCCTGCGGCTGGTGAGGACGAGGCAGTCTGCGCGAGCAGCGTCGACTGTTCGGATCAGGGTGCCCAGGTTGCCGGCGTACTCGACGCCGTCGGCGACCAGGATCAGGGACGACTCGTCGAACCGGAACTCGTTTGAGCGCCAGACCGGGAGTCGGGCAATCGAGATCAGGCCGTCCGATCTGCTCTTGCGGACCACCCTGGCGAGGAGTTTGGGCGAGATCCGGTAGACCTCGCTCGCCCGTTGGGCGATCTCGCCCGCCAGTCCGGTCTGGTCCTCTTCGGGGCAGTAGAAGAAGGTGTCGATGATGGTCGGGGTGGTGAGGAGTTGACTGTGCTCCCAGTTGCCCTCGACCAGGATGCGGCCGGGGACGGAATCCTTGCGGACAGCGAGCAGCTCACGGAACTTCGGGTGCTGAGCGCCGATCGACAAGGCGTCGAGACGTGACGGTGTCATGCTGTGACTCCGGTGAATGAGAACAGCAAGCTGCCCGGGGACGACCTACTGGGGTCTTCCGCACCGGTCCAGCTGCTGGGGGTCGGCTAGAGCGTTTGAGGACGCACTAGCCGAGCAGTCTCATCATGCTTCGGATGGTAGACAGCGGTTGCTGCGGCGTCATCTGATTTTGGCTCGGGCCGAGTTGTCCACAGGCTGCCGGGCGCCGGTTTCCGATCTGTCCGTCCGGGTCGATAAAGTCCGGGGTCTGGTCGCCGCTCTGCTGCATCGAGTGGGGGGCCGCACGGGAGGAGGACCGATGGACGCGACATTGCTGGACGCGGAGGCCGAAGCGGCCGTACTGCGCGTCTACCGGCAGGTGTTCGCCGTGCTCGCTCGCGAGGCCGGCGCGATGATCGTCGATCCGGATCTGCTGGACGTCGACCAGGCGATCCTGGACGCGTTCGCCGAAGCCGGTAGCGACGGGCTGACCGTGGAACAGGCCTCGTTGGCCTGCCGTGGCTATCCGCACGAGGTGATCGTCCGGCGGTTCGAGGTGCTCCGGCAGTACGGCGCCATCACCAAACTGGTCGACAGGCCGAACGAGCTGCGCCACCGGGCCGCCTTCGCGCCGTACGTGATGTTGATGTTCCTCAAGCGGATGTCCGTCCAGGGCGGGCAGGCCGAGTTGCACCAGCTACTCACGCTCGAGGCACACAGCGTGAGCGACCCGCGCGCGACCGAGGACCAGGGCCAGGCGTCGATTCAGCGGCTGACGAAGGTCTTCCGGCTGCTGGGGAACGAGCTGGCGATCCTGGTCTCCACCAGTACGACGGCGCAGTTGCGGGAGAACGCGCAGCTCGCCTGGGGCAATGAGCGGCTGATCGAGCAGGCCGAGAAGGTGCACCGGATCGTCCTCGAGCGCTGGCCGACGCTGCACCGGGTCTGCACCCAACTGCGGATGTCCCTCGCGGCGTACGCCGATGCCGTCCAACTCGCCGCCGGCCGCCTGGTCGAACGAGCCGGTACGACGCGCGCGCTCGGGCTGCTGCCGATCGAGACCTGGCTGACGTTCACCCGCAGCAGTGAGACCGAGCTGCTCGCGAGCGTGCTGGACGGCTTGATCTTCGACGCCGCCGCGCCTGACTTCTCCCCCGAGACGATGCTGGAGGCGGTCGAATCAGGCCGCCGGACCGGTACTGCGCGGATGGCGCCGCCCAGGCCGTCCGCGGAGACGGATGCGCCGGAATCGGCGGCCGCGACGGATCGGCAGGATCTTCGTGCTGAGGCGGAGCGGGTCCTGGCCGGGCGGTCGAGTGTGTCGATCATCGACGTGGTCGACGATGCCGGTGACTGGATCACCGCGCGACGCGTGCTGGCGGAGCTGACCGCGGCGCATCTGCATGACGAGCTGGACTACGAGTTGATCTGGGCGGACGGGATGCGGATCGATCCGACGGCCGGGACGCCGTGGGCGACCGAGGGTACGTTCCGGCGGGTGACGCGATGACTGCCGACGCGGCGCTTGAGGGCGGGCGTAGCTACAACGCGCTTTGGTGGGCGAAGGTGCAGTCCGGTGGGCCTTTGCGGGTATCTCCTGATACGCCTGCGGTCGCTGGATTGACGCGCGCGGCTGAGCCGGACGGGGCGACGGTGTGGATGCTGCCGACGCTCCCGGACGGTGCCGGGCATGCGGTGCTGGAGGAGCTGGGCACCCCGCCGGTCGCCGTCGAGCAACCGAACGAAACCGCCCGGGTGCTCGCGATCTGCGTGACTTGCTGCTGGCCCGAACGCGACGGCTCTGCTTGGCCTGGCGTGGTGGGCACGTTGGCTCAGGTCAAGGCCGTGTACGCCGGTATGCGCGGCCGGCCGGAGCAGTCGAGCGATCTCACCTTGATCATCGGCAGCCTTCGTCGGCTGCATGCCACTCAGTGGCTGCTGTGGAACGAGAAGGCCGGCGAGGTCCGGCTGGGTCCCCGCGTCGTCACCTGGGGCCCAACCCAACTAGCAGGCCTCCGCGAACTCTGCCGAGTCCTCCCCGATCCCCCATCGGCCGTCCTCACACCAGTTCGGCCGCCTGAGGTTGAGCCGGAACTACTACCGGCAGACGCCGCCTCGGAGGTGGAAGATGACTGAGCAGCATGCGCTCTTCGACTCTCTGCTCCAGGACCTGAGCGACCGCTCGCGCGACGAAGTACTGGCCGCCTTCAGCGCCGTGCAGTACGCCGCCCACCCGGTGGCCGAAGTTCAGCTCGCCGGCCTCCGGGACGTGACGCTGCGCCGACAGGTACAGAAGATGCTGAAGCTGATCGGCCGCGTCCTCGTCCAGGTCGACGGCACCCACTGGACCGCCGGCTACGCCGACGACATCGCGGAAACCCTTACCGCACAAGGCTGGCAGCCTCTCTCCGTCGTCGACCGCGCAGTGCTCGTGCTGGTCCTGGTGCACTCGGTGGCAATCCCTCGCAGCGAAGGCATCCTCACCGGCGACAGCTGGAAATCCGCCCGCCCGACCACGGTCGACGAGCTCCGCACCACCAAGATCAGCAGCGAAGAGCGGCGGCTCTCCCTGCAACGACTCCGCGCCGCCGGCCTGATCCAGCTGTCCGGCGACCACTCCGGCGGGCCCAGCTACATCCCCGGTCCGCAACTCCAACGACTCACCCCAGCGGCCCGGCGCCGGCTGCAGGATCAGCTGATCCTCGCGGCCGCTCCGGCCAGCCCGATCGCGGAGGCCATCCGCGCGCGCAAAGGCAGCACCACTGAAGAAGGAGCGGCATGAGCAGTCCCGTTGAGGACGGACCGTTCGACATCCTCGGCTCGAAAGTGCTGCTCGGCGTACAGGTCGTCGATCTGTCCCGGTTGTCGACCCACCCGATCCCGATGGTCGGTCAGGGCCTCGTCACCGTCGCCGGTCAGGGCCCGGTCGACTCCAACGGCGCCGGCAAGTCCTCCTGGATCGCGGCTCTGTCGCTGCTCCATGCCGATGACCAATGGCGGCTCACCAGCGGCGCCCCCGGCGCGGCCGAGCTCCTGTTCACTGCCGAAGCAGCCGGTCAGGAAGGCAACTGGTCGAACGTCGACCGCGGCTACATCATCGGAGTCTTCTCCGACCCCGAGCTGACCGACCTCGCCGAGATCGAGGCCGCCGCGATCACCGTCTGGATCCGGATCAACCGCAAGGCGTCGTACCTGGATCTCCGCTGGAAGAGCGGCCTGCACGTCCCCTTCGGGGCGACCGAGGCCGAGCGCGCCGCCGGCGCGGACAGCCTCTGGGCCGCTCTCCCACACTCCAACGGCCGCACCGATTTCCACGCGAACAAGCTCTCCACAGTCCTGTACGGCGGCCAGGTCCGCTGCGTCTCGTTCCTTTCGACCTCGGTCCGGTCCTCACCGACGGCCAACCTGCTCGCGGAGCCGCTGAACGAGCTCGGCCCAGCCCGGATCTTCAACGCGATCGCGACCCTGACCGGTCTCGACCACGAGCTCGAGCAGGAACAAGCGCACCGATCGGCGGAACACACCCAGCGGGAGGCGACCAAGCAGGCGACGGCCGACCTGCAACGCTGGGAGCAGGAGATGGCCACCGTCGAGGCCGGCATCCTGCAACGCGCTGCCGCCCGATCCGCCCTCGCCGACGCACGGGAGTCCTGGAAGGCACGCGGCGCCCGTCACCTGGTAGATGGGGACGCGCGCAACAGCGAGATCCTGCATGAGCTGGGCGACCTGGATCAGCGCGTGGCCGAGCAAGAAGCCCGGCGCGAGACGATCGACACCGAGATCGATGCGTTCGGCAACGAAGAGACTCTGCTTCGCGATGCCCAGCTGACCCGGCAGGAACGCGACAAGCTCGACGCCCGCGACCGCGAGCTGGATCTTGCCCAGCGTTCGGTTCGCGAGCAGCTCGAACGACTCGGCCAGGAGCACCGTCGCCTGCTCGACGCCGGTCGGTCCGCGGATGGTCGCGACCTGGATGCCGCCGCAGCTGAGCAGGACGAGGCTCGCGCAGCTCTCGAGGAGCACATCGGACGCGAGCACGCCGCGCGCACCTTCGTCGACCAGGCGACCGCCTTGTTGCGCGAAGCGGAGAGCGGGCAGACCGTGTCCGCGCCGCAGCAGCAGGTGCTGGAGAACGCGGGGATCGCCTGTGGCGCCCTCACCGACATCACCGAGCTGGGCGAGAACGACCGCATCGAGTGGGAGCCGCGACTCGCGCCGTACCGGGAGGCTGTCGTCGTCGACTTCGGCGACGCGGCACTGGCTTCAGCGGCTCTGGCGGATGCCGGCTATCCAGGCTTCCTGCTGGTACTCGCGAACCGGCCCGGCACCGCTTTCAAGGGCGGCCCGGTCTCGGCGGACAAGCGGTTCAAGCTGGACGCGTTCTTCGTGGCGCTGGCTTCACGGGCCGCGAAGGAGGTCATCGACGAGGCCGCCGGCGTGGTTGCTGTCGGGCAGTTCGAGGAGGCGATCACCGGCCGAACGGCTCGGATCGAGGCCGCCCGTCGCAGGCTGGACGCCGCCGTCGAGGCTCGCTCGGTAGCAGCGACGGCTCTGGAGCAGGCACGTTCCCGGGTAGAACAAGCCGAGCGCCGTACTGCGGCCGCCCGCGCGCTGGGCACCGCTGCCGACGTACAGGAGCAGATTCTGGCGCTCCGCGAGGCGAATGATCGCCACGAGAACGATCGGGACGCGCTCGCTCCTTCTCTCCAGGCCGCCAAGGAGGCAGCCGAGGCCGCTGCGGGTCAGCAACTGGTTCGGGACGAGCGGCTGAAGAACCTCGAGGCCACCCGGCGCGATCACGACCGCATCCTCGACGACCTCGCCGGCCGCCGACTGGTGCTGCTGGATGAGCAGACCTCGCTCGACCTGGTCGCCCGGACCACCGCTTGGGGAGCATCGGGCGCCGAGGCGAACGAGTTCCTGGTCAGTCTGCCGGACGACGCCCAGCGCCGTACGACCGCCGACTGGAACCACCAGGCCTGCACCCAACTCGACGACGTCGTACGCCGCTGCTTCCCGAACGCCCGGTCCCGCGAGGAGATCCCGTCAGAGCTCTGGGAGATCCTGAACGGCCCGGACGGCTGGTCCAACGGCACGCTCGGCGCACGCGTTTCGCTCGTCCCCGCGTTGCAGCGGACCTTGGCCAGCCACCTCGCGCAGCACGAGACCTTCGACAGCCTCCAGCAACAGCAGATCGCCAGTCAGCGCGCCGAGCGGAACGCCGCCCTCGAGCGGGCCCGCGAGGGACTGGGCGAAGCGGAAAGCACCGCTCGCGCGCACCGTGCGTCCCTTGCCGACGGCATCAAGTCCCGCCTCCGACTGGTCTCGGCGGAATTCGACCGCCTCGACCAGCAGTACGGCGGCTATGGAGCCAAGCTCGAGTACCCGCAGCCCGACCCCCCGGCCGAGCCCGACAAGCCGTGGAAGTGGACCGTCACGCCCAAGTGGCGGCGGTCCGAGGGCGGCCCGTTCTCCGCGTTCAACGTCAAGGGCAACACCGCCCAGATGGACGAGAAGGCAGTCAAGCTTGTCTGCGCTTCCGCCCTGGCCGGTGGAAGCGACCGCCCACTACTCCTCATCCTCGACGAACTCGGCCGCAACCTAGGCTCCCAACACCGCCGCGAGGCAGTCGCCCTCTTCGAGCAGATCGGCCGAGACCGCAACATCACGGTCATCGGAGCCCTCCAGGACGACATGGAGCGCTACGCCCTGTCATCGTCCCGCCTCTACGTAAAACTCCGCCGCTCCTCCGACACCATGGCCTACAACCAGGCCCCGGTAGTCAAGGGCAACGAGGAATACGCCGCCCGAGTAGAACTCCTCCGCACCTGGCTCGACTCCTACCGAGGCCCCACCCCCACCCTCGACCTCCCCCCAGCCCAACTCCCCACCGACTCAGGCCCCAGCACACCACCTACCGACCTCCCGGAAGCGGCCGTCACCCCCGCGACGAAGTCTCGCGCTCCCCGGAAACCGCGCAGCAAGCCCACCAACGACACCACCGCCACCGCCGAGGAGCCGGCCAACTAGCCACGTGCGCCGCTCCCCCACCACCGTCAGACGCGGGTCCACCTGCCCGCACGCCTGCCGGCCACCTCGCACGCACCGTGCCGGCTGCCTAGGCGCGTTCCCCCTCGATCCCCTCGCGGTCAGCCTTTCCCGGTCTCGCCGGATCAGGCCGCCGGCGGACCAGCAGGTGACAAGGAAGTCACGTGGGCCGGGTCGGGTGTGCCGGGTGTGCCGGGGGTGGCGCGGCGGGGTGCAGGAGCGCGGTGGACGGGGTGCGGGAGCGTGGGGGGTGGGATGCGGGAGCTTGGCGGACAGGATGCGGGAGCGTAGCGGACGGAGCGCGGGAGCGTGGCGCACAGGGCGCGGAAGCGTGGCGGACAGGATGCGGGAGCGTGGCGGACGGGGCGCGGAAGCGTAGCGGACAGGGCGCGGAAGCGTGGCGGACAGGGCACGGAAGCGTGGCGGACAGGATGCGGGAGCGTGGGGGGTGGGGTGGTGGGTTTGGGCGGGAGGCTGCGGAAAGGGGACCCGGTGGGTAAGGGTGACCTAGGTGTCGTTCACACTGGTGGGGTGACGTGTCAGTTGTTCCGCTCGGATCGTTCACGCCGCGTAAGCGGAGCCCTGGCCAATCCCTCACCGGTCGGCGTACCGTCTGCCGGGCGGGGCCAGCCGGCAACTGAGCGGAGGGCGTGAGATGGCATCTTGGCTACTACGCGCCCAGTGGACGCACCGTGACGAAACAATCGAGCATCGGGCACTCCGGGTAGGACGCACGCTGACCGCCGTCGCGGTCGCGTTCCCGGACGTCCACCTGTGGACCCAGGACGAGCGCTGGGGATTTCACGTCCTCGAGGCCGACGCCACCACTCCGCTGCAGGAGATGGTCGAGGCGACCACCAAGGTTCTCTCGAACGGTTCCAGCACCACGCGGCTTCACCTCCAGAGCACCGGCGACCTGCCCTGGCTGTTCGACCTCTCGATGGGCGGCACGCTCACGACAGCATCGGACCAGCTGACCCTGCACTGGAGTGACGACGACGCCCTGATCCAGTCAGAGCGCTTCGCCCAGGTCCTCCGAGCCGTGGTGACGATCTGGGAGCCCGAATGGGCCAGCATCGCCGACACCGAACTGGCAGCAGCCGCCGGCGTCTTCCGCCGCGGCATCCCGATGATGGGCTGGCTGACCTACGTCCGCGGCCTGGTAGCCGGTGCCCACGGCATCGACATCAACCTGACCCCCTTCGAACGAGGCACCCTCCTCCAGGCCCCCCGTCGCTCCCGCAGACCTAACCCCGGTCCACGTCTGCGCCGCGGCAGCCCTAGTAGGCATAGCCCCCGAAGGCCCCTAACAGCCTGCAGGACCACAAAAGGGACCGCGGACACGAAATACATGTCCACAGTCCCAAGTACGCATCCAAGGAACAACTATCTGTTCCGAGCGCAGAGTCCGCTGCTCTCGGCCGGCGACACTGCTGGCACAAATGTTAAGGGCCACCCGTGTGGGTGGCCCTTAACAGTGTGAATGTCCGGCGACGTCCTACTCTCCCACGACCTCCCGGTCGCAGTACCATCGGCGCTGAAGGGCTTAACTTCCAGGTTCGGAATGGAGACTGGGTGTTTCCCCGACGCTATGGTCACCGTAACTCTATAGAAATATCAACCAACCACCTGCGGGTCACCATCAAGGGCCGTTCACGCACTTTCGTGTGTGTCTGGTCTTGTGGGCTGGGGGTTGACCGTATTCCGGGAACCGTATAGTGGACGCGATGCATAAACGCAGAGGTTTGTTGACCACACGTGGTGGTGTTGAGACAAGCCCTCGGCCTATTAGTACCAGTCAGCTCCACACCTTGCGGTGCTTCCACCTCTGGCCTATCAACCCAGTGGTCTACTGGGGGCCTTACCCGATTAACTCGGTGGGAGACCTCATCTTGAAGCGTGCTTCCCGCTTAGATGCTTTCAGCGGTTATCACTCCCGAACGTAGCCAACCAGCCGTGCTCCTGGCGGAACAACTGGCACACCAGAGGTTCGTCCACCCCGGTCCTCTCGTACTAGGGGCAGCCCTTCTCAAGTCTCCTGCGCGCGCAGCGGATAGGGACCGAACTGTCTCACGACGTTCTAAACCCAGCTCGCGTGCCGCTTTAATGGGCGAACAGCCCAACCCTTGGGACCTACTCCAGCCCCAGGATGCGACGAGCCGACATCGAGGTGCCAAACCATCCCGTCGATATGGACTCTTGGGGAAGATCAGCCTGTTATCCCCGGGGTACCTTTTATCCGTTGAGCGACGGTGCTCCCACATGCCACCGCCGGATCACTAGTTCCGACTTTCGTCCCTGCTCGACATGTCTGTCTCACAGTCAAGCTCCCTTGTGCACTTACACTCGACACCTGATTGCCAACCAGGCTGAGGGAACCTTTGAGCGCCTCCGTTACCTTTTAGGAGGCGACCGCCCCAGTCAAACTACCCACCAGGCACTGTCCCTGATCCAGATAATGGACCGAAGTTAGACAGCCAGAACAACCAGAGTGGTATTTCAACGATGACTCCACCCGAACTGGCGTCCAGGTTTCACAGTCTCCCACCTATCCTACACAAGTTGTACCGACCACCAATACCAAGTTGTAGTAAAGGTCCCGGGGTCTTTCCGTCCTGCTGCGCGTAACGAGCATCTTTACTCGTAATGCAATTTCGCCGAGTCCATGGTTGAGACAGCGCCCAAGTCGTTACGCCATTCGTGCAGGTCGGAACTTACCCGACAAGGAATTTCGCTACCTTAGGATGGTTATAGTTACCACCGCCGTTTACTGGCGCTTAAGTTCAAAGCTTCGCCGGCCTAAACCAGCTAACCTGTCCCCTTAACGTTCCAGCACCGGGCAGGCGTCAGTCCGTATACATCGAATTACTTCTTCGCACGGACCTGTGTTTTTAGTAAACAGTCGCTTGGGCCTGGTCTCTGCGGCCATCAACGCTTCCCCCAGCAAGTGAGGTAACGTATCCGGCCCCCCTTCTCCCGAAGTTACGGGGGCATTTTGCCGAGTTCCTTAACCATGGTTCACTCGATCGCCTTGGTATTCTCTACCTGATCACCTGTGTCGGTTTGGGGTACGGGCGGCTCTAACACTCACTACGAAGTTTTTCTCGGCAGCATGGGATCATCCACTTCCCCTGAACGGGTCCGCCTCGGTTCTCAGGCTGTATGAGACACGGATTTGCCTATGCCTCGCCCTACCACCTTGCCCGCGGATCAGCTTGCGCCTACCATCGCCGCGGTTGGACTGCCCTCCTGCGTCACTCCTCAGTGCACCTAATACCAGTTCGGGTCAAAACCTCCATACCTCAACCCGAAGGTCTCAATACTTCAGTTTCTTAGCATCACCAGGTTCGGTCGGGTCGTGTTAATGCCGGTACGGGAATATCAACCCGTTGTCCATCGACTACGCCTGTCGGCCTCGCCTTAGGTCCCGACTTACCCAGGGCAGATTAGCTTGACCCTGGAACCCTTGATCATTCGGCGGACGGGTTTCTCACCCGTCATTCGCTACTCATGCCTGCATTCTCACTCGTGCAGCATCCACAACTAGATCACTCTGCTGCTTCACACGCTGCACGACGCTCCCCTACCCATCCACACACCTGGACACCAATCAAGTCGGTGCCGGGTACAAGTATGAATGCCACAGCTTCGGCGGCTTGCTTGAGCCCCGCTACATTGTCGGCGCGGAATCACTTGACCAGTGAGCTATTACGCACTCTTTCAAGGGTGGCTGCTTCTAAGCCAACCTCCTGGTTGTCTGGGCAACTCCACATCCTTTTCCACTTAGCAAGCGCTTAGGGGCCTTAGCTGGTGATCTGGGCTGTTTCCCTCTCGACTACGGAGCTTATCCCCCGCAGTCTCACTGCCGCGCTCTCACTTACCGGCATTCGGAGTTTGGCTGATTTCGGTAAGCCGGTAAGCCCCCTAGACCATCCAGTGCTCTACCTCCGGTAAGAAACACGCGACGCTGCACCTATATGCATTTCGGGGAGAACCAGCTATCACGGAGTTTGATTGGCCTTTCACCCCTATCCACAGGTCATCCCCCAGGTTTTCAACCCTGGTGGGTTCGGTCCTCCACGCGGTCTTACCCGCGCTTCAACCTGCCCATGGATAGATCACTCCGCTTCGGGTCTAGAGCATGCGACTAAAGCGCCCTATTCAGACTCGCTTTCGCTACGGCTACCCCACACGGGTTAACCTCGCCACACACCACTAACTCGCAGGCTCATTCTTCAAAAGGCACGCCGTCACACCCACACAAGGTGAGCGCTCCGACGGATTGTAGGCAACCGGTTTCAGGTACTATTTCACTCCCCTCCCGGGGTACTTTTCATCTTTCCCTCACGGTACTAGTCCGCTATCGGTCACCAAGAAGTATTTAGGCTTAGCGGGTGGTCCCGCCAGATTCACACGGGATTTCAAGAGTCCCGTGCTACTTGGGAAAACACTCGGAAGTCACTGTCTTACATCTACGGGACTATTACCCACTACGGTCCAACATTCCAGCTGGTTCGACTTCAACAATGATTTATAACTCCCTGACCCCACGGCATTAAGGTCTGAATGCTCCCACAACCCCACATACGCAACGCACGCCGGCTATCACACGCACATGGTTTAGCCTCATCCGCTTTCGCTCGCCACTACTCACGGAATCACTATTGTTTTCTCTTCCTGCGGGTACTGAGATGTTTCACTTCCCCGCGTTCCCTCCAGAACCCTATGTGTTCAGGCACTGGTAACTGGCTTTAGAATGCCAGCTGGGTTTCCCCATTCGGACACCCCCGGATCACAGCTTGGTTGCCAACTCCCCGGGGCTTATCGCAGGCTCCAACGTCCTTCATCGGCTCTTGGTGCCAAGACATCCACCGATTGCCCTTAGTAGCTTGTCACACAACAACAACTACAAAGATGCTCGCGTCCACTATACAGTTCTCAAAATACGGGCAGGAAAACCAGCCCCAACCACCACCTACCTCGAACAACCCCACCCCCAGGGAAAACTCACCCAGAAGAAGAATCATCACCAGCGGTTTGGTGAAGACTGGCCCCAGCCACACAACCACACCGCAGCGATCCGCAAAGATCCACCAACGGTGTAGCAAGTGACCCAGAAAAACCGATCCAACCTGTTACCAGGATGGCCCGATTCCTCAGGACCCAACAGCGCGCCTCGGCACTCCACTCGACTCCACACACGTTCCACGCTCCCGATTCCGAAGAATCGTTCGCAGTACTAGCCTGCTCGGTTCCGTTTCATGCCTAATGGTCAATGTTCCACATTCCGAAGCACCGTCGCCTAAGAACGGATGTCTTAGAAACGACGAGTAGACACCAGCCTCTTACGAGCCCTGGCGTCAATGCTCCTTAGAAAGGAGGTGATCCAGCCGCACCTTCCGGTACGGCTACCTTGTTACGACTTCGTCCTAATCGCCAGCCCCACCTTCGACGGCTCCCTCCACAAGGGTTAGGCCACCGGCTTCGGGTGTTGCCGACTTTCATGACGTGACGGGCGGTGTGTACAAGGCCCGGGAACGTATTCACCGCAGCGTTGCTGATCTGCGATTACTAGCGACTCCGACTTCATGGGGTCGAGTTGCAGACCCCAATCCGAACTGAGACCGGCTTTTTGGGATTCGCTCCACCTTGCGGTATCGCAGCCCTTTGTACCGGCCATTGTAGCATGCGTGAAGCCCTGGACATAAGGGGCATGATGACTTGACGTCATCCCCACCTTCCTCCGAGTTGACCCCGGCAGTCTCCTATGAGTCCCCACCATAACGTGCTGGCAACATAGGACGAGGGTTGCGCTCGTTGCGGGACTTAACCCAACATCTCACGACACGAGCTGACGACAGCCATGCACCACCTGTATAGGACCCTTACGGACCCCCCATCTCTGGAGGATTTCCCTATATGTCAAACCCAGGTAAGGTTCTTCGCGTTGCATCGAATTAATCCGCATGCTCCGCCGCTTGTGCGGGCCCCCGTCAATTCCTTTGAGTTTTAGCCTTGCGGCCGTACTCCCCAGGCGGGGCGCTTAATGCGTTAGCTGCGGCACGGAGGACGTGGAATGTCCCCCACACCTAGCGCCCAACGTTTACGGCGTGGACTACCAGGGTATCTAATCCTGTTCGCTACCCACGCTTTCGCTCCTCAGCGTCAGGTAAGGCCCAGAGAGCCGCCTTCGCCACCGGTGTTCTTCCTGATATCTGCGCATTCCACCGCTACACCAGGAGTTCCGCTCTCCCCTGCCTACCTCTAGTCTGCCCGTATCGGAAGCAGGCTCGGAGTTGAGCTCCGAGTTTTCACTCCCGACGTGACGAACCGCCTACGAGCCCTTTACGCCCAATAATTCCGGACAACGCTCGGACCCTACGTATTACCGCGGCTGCTGGCACGTAGTTGGCCGGTCCTTCTTCTGCAGGTACCGTCACTCTCGCTTCGTCCCTGCTGAAAGAGGTTTACAACCCGAAGGCCGTCATCCCTCACGCGGCGTTGCTGCGTCAGACTTTCGTCCATTGCGCAATATTCCCCACTGCTGCCTCCCGTAGGAGTCTGGGCCGTGTCTCAGTCCCAGTGTGGCCGGTCGCCCTCTCAGGCCGGCTACCCGTCGACGCCTTGGTAGGCCATTACCCCACCAACAAGCTGATAGGCCGCGAGCCCATCCCCAACCGCCAGAACTTTCAACCCCCCGCCATGAAGCAGGAAGTGATATCCGGTATTAGACCCCGTTTCCGAGGCTTATCCCGAAGTTGAGGGTAGGTTGCTCACGTGTTACTCACCCGTTCGCCGCTCGTGTACTCCCGAAAGAGCCTTACCGCTCGACTTGCATGTGTTAAGCACGCCGCCAGCGTTCGTCCTGAGCCAGGATCAAACTCTCCGTTGAAATCTATATATCAACCCACAAACCCGAAGACCTGTGAATGGATAGACTACTTTGAGTGATCCTTTGATATCTCAGAAACAATCAAACTGACTTGAATCATAATTTCTCAAAGGAATCCGAACACGAACAACAGACAACCCCACACCCAAAATCCCGAAGGGACCAGGGCGGATCAGGATCATCCAATGCCGTGAAACGGGTTAATGCTAAATTTCGGCATTGACTTTCGGCACGCTGTTGAGTTCTCAAGAATCGGACGCACACCGCGCCCAAACACTCTCGTGTCAAGCTCCGGGGCAACCCGCCAAACATTACTGTTTCATCCAGGGCCAGTCAAATCAGCCACTTTCCGACACAGCCACCCCGCGTCTCAGCAACCGAAGCCCCACCACAGGCGCGATTCGGCTACAAGAACCTTCAGGGAGTCCGAAGCGACCGGCCGCTTCCGCGTCCCGCACTCGCTCCAACAAGAAGAACACTAGTGTGATTCGCGCGAAAAGCAAAATCGGGCCCTACGGGGGCCCGACAGCTAGTGAATCAGGAGGGCAGCGTAGGTCAGGCCGCCTGCCAGCGCCGCGAAGAACAGTGAGAGCCCGGTGCGCAGGGACTGCTCGCCGGGGTCGCCGTAGTGACGGCCGTCCTCGGAGTGGTAGGCCCGCTTGAAGCCGGCCTAGCCGATGCCCAGGACCAGTGCGAACCGGATCATCCGAGCCTCCCTCACCCCAAGACAAAGCCACCGCTCGAGCCAACCCGGTGCCCCTGTGCGAACACGGTCATATGTATCCGGCACCGCGGGCATCGCATGTCCCCTACGTAGGGGCGACTACACGCCTGCCGCGGAGCCTGTCTCCGCGAACTGGGTGCGGTAGAGCAACGCGTACTCGCCGTCCAGCGCGAGCAACTGCTCATGCGTCCCGCGTTCCACGATGTTGCCGTGGTCAACCACGAGGATCTGGTCCGCGTTCCGCACGGTCGACAACCTGTGGGCGATCACCAGCGACGTACGGCCCTCTAGGGCGGTGTCCAGGGCCCTTTGCACCGCGACCTCCGACTCCGAGTCCAGGTGCGCCGTCGCCTCGTCCAGGACCACGACGTGCGGTGCCTTCAGCAACAACCGGGCAATCGCCAGTCGTTGGCGCTCTCCCCCGGACAATCGGTGCCCCCGGTCCCCTACGACCGTCTCCAACCCATCGGGCAATGTCGAGACCAGGTCCCACACCTGCGCCGAGCGGAGGGCCTCGATCATCTCCCCGTCAGTCGCGTCGGGCTTCGCGTAGGTCAGATTCGCCCGGATGGTGTCGTGGAACATGTGAGCGTCCTGCGTCACGTACCCGATGGTGTCGTGCAGCGACTGCAAGGTCACCTCACGGACATCTTGACCACCTACCTGCACCGAGCCGTCAGTGACGTCGTACAGGCGGGCCACGAGGTTCGTGATGGTGGTCTTGCCTGCACCGGACGGACCGACCAGGGCGACCATCTGGCCGGCTTCGACGGAGAAGCTGATGTCGTCGAGCACCTGCGAGGATGCTCGCTTGTCGAGCACCGCCACCGACTCCAGGCTGGCCAGCGAGACCTGCTCGGCCGTCGGGTAGGCGAACGAGACATGATCGAACGTCACCGTCGACGCGTTCTTGGGAAGCGCCCGCGCATCAGGGGCGTCCTTGATCATCGGCTCGAGATCGAGCACCTCGAAGACCCGCTCGAACGACACCAGCGCGGTCATCACGTCGACTCGCACGTTCGAGAGCGCGGTCAACGGGCCGTAGAGACGTCCGAGCAGAGCGACCAGGGCCAGCAGTGTCCCCACCGTCAGCGTCTGCCGAACGGCCAGGTTGCCACCCACGCCGTACACGAGTGCGGTCGCCAGCGCGGCGACCAGCGTGAGCGCGGTGAAGAAGACCCGGCCCAGCATCGCGATCCGGATCCCCAGGTCACGGACCCGGCCCGGAGCGCTCGCCGAACTCGCTGTTCTCGATCTCCGGCCGTCCGAACAGCGTCACCAGCAGAGCGCCGCCGACGCTGAATCGCTCGGTCATCGCCGTGGACATCTCGGCGTTCAACTGCATCTGCTCGCGCGTCATCGCCGCCAGCCGACGGCCGAGGTACCGGGCGGGGAGCAGGAAGACCGGCAGGATCAGGATCGCCACAACGGTCAGCTGCCAGCTCAGCACCAACATCGCGCCGACCACCAGAATCAGGCTGATCACGTTGGAGACCACGCCCGACAAGGTCGAAGTGAAGGCCTGCTGCGCACCGATCACGTCGTTGTTGAGGCGGGAGACCAGCGCGCCGGTCTGGGTGCGGGTGAAGAACGCGACCGGCATCTGCTGCACGTGGGCGAACACCTTGGTACGCAGGTCGTAGATCAGGCCCTCACCGATGCGCGCGGAGAACCAGCGCTGCATCAATCCGAGAGCGGCCTCGACCACTGCCAGCAATGCCACGATCAGAGCCAGCGCGGTCACCAGGCCCGCGTCGCCCTTCGTGATGCCGTCGTCGACGATCTTCTTGAACAGCAGCGGCGACGCGATCACCAGGAACGCCCCGAGGATCACCAGCACCAGGAAGACGCTGATGTGCAGGCGGAACGGTCTGGCGAACTGCAGGATCCGCCGCAGCGTGCCCTTCGTCAGCTTCCGGTCCAGGACAGACGCGTCCTGCCGGCGCCAACCGCCCGCTCCGCTGCCGCTGCCCATTCGCATTCCTGATGACATCCAGTCCCCTCCCGGCACTCAACTCGTCAACCTTGACAACACTTCAGGTCAACCGAATCTTCCCGCCGCCATGCCGCGCGGAGCACCGCCGATCAGCCGAAGGCGGCGATCAGCTCGTTGAGGCGCCGCGACTGCGCCTCTCGCTCGTACCTCAACTGCTCTTCGTACGGTCGGTCAGCGGCGCCCAGCAGCAACGCCTTGGTCTCGCGCACAGCACCCACCATCGGCGACAGCACGGCGTCCGACAAATCCTTCACCGTCGCGGCCAACTCGTCTGCTGGTACGACGATGTTCGCCAGACCGAGTTGGAGTGCTTCCTCGGCCTCGACCCATCGCGAGGTCACGCAGATCTCGAGGGCTCGTGAATACCCGACCAGCTGGACGAGCGGCTGGGTGCCGCCCAGATCGGGAACCAGCCCGAGGGCGGGCTCCCGCATGCTGAACTTCGCATCCGGCGTCACCACGCGCAGATCGCAGGCCAGTGCCAGCTGGAAGCCTGCTCCGACCGCGTGGCCCCGCACGGCGGCGATGCTGATGATCTCCGGCTTGCGGAGCCAGGAGAAGCCGGCCTGGAAGTGCGAGATCAGCTCGTGCAGCTCCGGGGCAGGCTTCGCGCCGAGCGTGAGCA
Organism: Kribbella qitaiheensis; assembly: GCF_014217565.1. Taxonomy (NCBI): domain Bacteria; kingdom Bacillati; phylum Actinomycetota; class Actinomycetes; order Propionibacteriales; family Kribbellaceae; genus Kribbella; species Kribbella qitaiheensis. The sequence goes on along the minus strand of NZ_CP043661.1, from coordinate 7,920,714 downwards.
GCGGCTCCTGCCCGTCGACCGGCTCGCCCATGATCAGGTTGCGATCGAGGCCGGCCGAGAACGAGGGGCCCTCCCCCGAGACGACGACGAGGCGCACCTCGTCGGGCAGCGAGGCGCCGAAGTCCGACAAGGCGCTCCACATCGCCGGAGTCTGCGCGTTGCGCACCTCCGGCCGGTCGAGCACCACCCGGGCCACAGGCCCGTCCACCGACAACCGCAGTCCGAGATCCGTCATGCCTAGGAACATACGCGAACCGAAGGCGGTTTCCGTGAGGTCCTTGTCACCCTGTGGATAGACCGCGGTGGCCGGGGTCAGGCGAGGGAGACCAGGTCGGCATAGTCGTTGGTCCAGAGGTCTTCTACGCCGTCCGGGAGCAGCAGGACGCGTTCTGGCTCGAGAGCTTCCACGGCGCCCTCGTCGTGGGTGACGAGGACGATCGCGCCGGCGTACGAGCGGATCGCGTTGAGGACCTCGGTCCGCGAAGCTGGGTCGAGGTTGTTGGTGGGCTCGTCGAGGAGCAGGACGTTCGCGGCCGAGACCACCAGGGTCGCCAGCGCCAGGCGGGTCTTCTCGCCACCCGACAGGACGCTGGCCGGCTTGTCCGAGTCGTCGCCGGTGAACAAGAACGAGCCGAGCACACTGCGCGCCTGGGTCTCGTTCAGATCAGGAGCGGCCGACTTCATGTTCTCCAGGACGGTCCGGTTCACGTCGAGCGTCTCGTGCTCCTGCGCGTAGTACCCGAGTTTGAGGCCGTGCCCGTCGATGATCTCGCCGGTGTCGGACTTCTCGATCCCCGACAGCACCCGGAGCAAGGTCGTCTTCCCCGCACCGTTGAGACCCAGTACTACGACGCGCGAGCCGCGGTCGATCGCCAGGTCCACGTCGGTGAAGATCTCCAGCGACCCGTACGACTTGGACAGCTCCTTCGCCATCAACGGCGTCTTGCCACACTGAGCCGGCGTGGGGAAGGAGATCTTCGCGACGCGATCCGTCGCGCGCACGTCGTCGAGCGACGCCATCAGCTTCTCGGCCCGCTTGAGCATCCCCTGGGCCGCGGTCGCCTTGGTCGCCTTGGCCCGCATCTTGTTCGCCTGGTCGATCAGCTGGGTCGCCTTCTTCTCGGCGTTCGAGCGCTCGCGCTTGCGCCGGCGCTCGTCGGTCTCCCGCTGCGTCAGGTACGCCTTCCAGCCGACGTTGTAGACGTCGATCTCGGCGCGGTTGGCGTCCAGATGGAAGACCCGGGTAACGGTCTCCTCCAGCAGGTTCACGTCGTGGCTGATCATGATCACGCCGCCGGGATAGCCCTTGAGGAAGTCCCGCAGCCACACGATCGAGTCGGCGTCCAGGTGGTTGGTCGGCTCGTCCAGCAGCAGCGTCTCCGCCTGCGCGAACAGGATCCGGGCCAGCTCGACCCGCCGCCGCTGACCACCCGACAAGGTGCCCAGCGGCTGACCCAGCACGCGGTCGGGCAGGCCCAGGTTCGCCGCGATCCGGGCGGCTTCGGACTCCGCCGCGTAGCCACCGGCCGCATGCAGATCCGCTTCGGCCCGCTCGTACCGGCGCATGCCCTTCTCGCGGATCTTGTCGTCGGCGCTGGCCATCGACTTCTCGGCGTTGCGCATCCGCCGGACGACCTCGTCCAGACCGCGGGCGGCCAGGATCCGGTCCCGGGCCAGCATTTCGAGGTCGCCGGTCCGCGGGTCCTGCGGCAAATAGCCGATCTCACCCGACGAGCTGACCGAACCGCTGGCCGGCAGTCCCTCACCGGCCAGGATCTTCGTCAAAGTGGTTTTGCCGGCGCCGTTCCGGCCGACCAGGCCGACCTTGTCGCCCGGCCCGACCCGGAAGGAGGCAGGCGCGAGTAATTGTCTGGCCCCGACACGTACTTCGAGGTTGGAGACAGTGATCATCGCGGGCAGGCGTCCTCAAGGTTGGGGAAGGTCGGGCAGGTCGCGGAGTGGCGGGTCGAAAGCGCAGCGTCACAAGACGGCAGGATCCCCCGCACCGAGGTCTAGTGTATGTGCTGTGAAATTCAATCCAGACGCCGACTTGGACACCAGCGGTGTCGAAGACACCCGCGGCAGCGGCGGCGGTGGCGGCGGTCGGCTGCCGAGCGGGATGGGGATCCCGGTCGGCGGCGGCATCGGCGGCATCATCCTGCTCGTCGTCATCCTCCTCCTGAACGGCGGCCTCCCCGGCGGTGGCAGCGACAACAGCGACCAGCCCGTGGCGCGCAACACCGCGCCGGGCAACCTGGACTCGTGCAAGAAGGGCACGGACCTGACGTCCAACCCTGAGTGCCGGTTCGTCTTCTACCAGAACTCGATCGAGGGCTTCTGGGCCGCCGAGCTGCCCAGGCGCGGCAAGAAGTACACGAAGGCGCCGCTGCGGGTCTTCGACGGCTCGGTGAACACCGGCTGCGGCCCCGCGACCAGCGCGGTCGGGCCGTTCTACTGCCCGCCGGATCGCCGCGTCTACCTCGACATCGGCTTCTTCCAGACCCTCGAGCAGGAGCTCGGCGCCAAGGGCGGCAACTTCGCCGAGGCGTACGTCGTGGCGCACGAGTACGGGCACCACATCCAGAACCTCTACGGCATCCTCGACCGGATCAAGACCCGCGAGGGCCCCACCTCGGACTCGGTCCGCTCCGAACTCCAGGCGGACTGCCTGGCCGGCATCTGGACCAACCACGCCACCACGGTCCCGGACAAGGATGGTGACAAGTTCATCAGCGGCCTGACTGAGGACGACATCAGCCGCGGCCTCGACGCCGCCGCGTCCGTCGGTGACGACCGGATCCAGAAGCGCGCCCAGGGCCGGGTCTCCCCCGAGACCTTCAGCCACGGCACCGCCGAGCAGCGGATGAAGTGGTTCAAGACCGGCATGGACTCCGGCGACATGACCGCCTGCGACACCTGGTCCGCCAACCCCCTCTGACCCCACCAAACAAACCAGCGGCCCCGGGAGAAGATCTCCCGGGGCCGCTGTAGCTGTTGCCAGCAGTACGCGATCAGGCGTTACGACGCGACCTCTAGGCGACCAGCCGGCCACCCGGGAGGCCCGTGCCGTCAGCGGCCCGCCTTCAGCCAACCGACTGTTCCTCCGTCAGTCGACATGTTGATAGTGGTCGCCTCGGGGAGTTCGAGGTTCGGGGGGTGGAAGACTGGCAATCGCACACCATTCGCTCTGAGCGTCATGATACTGCCGTCAGGCTCGGGGGCGGAACGATTCGACCAGATCACAACATTTCCACCGCTACTAATTCCATTGACAGCCACCACGTGCCACCACGGGAAAGTTGTCACAACGTCGGCTTCGGTCACTGGGCCACCATCTCTGCGCTTGACCACGATTGCACCTTGGCCCTGATCTGCCGGCAATCCAATATGTGCGGCACCAACAAAGTATTGCCCATCGTCACTAAAAACCGGACTGAAGGATATTCCCTGGTTGAGATACGGCATAGTCGATGCACCGGTCGCCGCATTGTAAAACACATGTTGATTCCAGTCATGATTATTCGGGCTATTTGAGTAGGCCGTATAGACAACTGTGTTTCCATCAGGCGACAGCCATGGATTCGGATTGCTTCGGCCGCAGGACGCACTGTCGACGCAGATGTCGACCTGTTTCGGTGTTCCGCCTTTCGCCACTCGCAAAATATGATGGGTGCGACTACTGCTGCTCGTCGGATTCTCATACTCCGTACTGAATGCCACCACGCCACCGTCAGCCGAGAGCCGAACCGACAAGACCCCTTGACCTATATCCGCTCCCGCCACCCAGGTCGTATTCGCCATTGCGTCATAGACCATAATTTGCGACCGGGCTCTGGATCCATCCACTAGATAGGCAACGAATCTGCCATCCGCCTTGCTATCGATATTAATGGACGCCGCGTAATCACTCTGAGCGAACACCATGCCAGTAGACACCGGTTGCGGCGTCTTCCCGTCCGACTGGCGGGAAACCAAGAGTATCTGGCCAGTAATGAGATCACGACGAACGAGGTAGAACTTTCCGTCTGCCGGAATACCTTCTGGTCCCGACAAGCCATCGACGCGAATTGAAAAGAACCCATATCTGCCAGAATCAGAGATCTCTGGCCCTCCATAGCCTACGGTAGCGCTGACCCCCGCCGCCAGGTTGTTCACGAGAGGGTTGGAGAACAATGACTCGTGTGCCACGATCGCATTAGAAACGCCTGCCCGTCCAGCGCCGTTACTGGTTACAGCAGTCACCTCGACCGTGTAACTCACCCCCTGAGTCAGTCCGCCGATCGCAGTCGACAGACTTACACCGGGCACCTCGCGCGAACCAGTGTCCGGATCAGTGGTAAGGACATATTTGCTAACCGGCGCCCCACCCAGGTTTTCGGGCGGCTGCCAACTGACATTCGCGCTGAGGTTACCCGCGACTGCACGCACGTCACGCGGCTCCGACGGCGCATGAGGACCTACAAGGACATTGACCGTGCTCCTGTAGCCAAGAGGGTCCGGCGTCGCCGCCTCCACCGTGACAATGCCGTCAGCGATGGCGGCGAATCTGCCATTCGCGTCGATTGTGCCGTATTCATCGCCATCGATAATCCTCCAGGACAGCGACGAGTTCGGCACAGCGATAAAGGTCGCATCAAAATCAACTTGCTCACCGACCGACAGTTCAGCACCGCCAGGGCTGATAAGAACCCCAGTGAATCGCGAATTCGAACTCAGGATCCGGTACTCGGCCTTAAGAATGTCATCCTTCTCCCACCTCACTAGATTCTTAGTAAAAATGTCCAATGTCAGCCCCGCACTCAAGGCCACACCGAGGTACACATTGAACCATTCGTCTGCCTCGGTATCAATCTCGGCACGCACATAGGGCTTTAGGCCAAGCAGTGGCCCGACTGCGCCATAGAATCTCAATACCAGCGCGCCCTCGAGGCCGAGCGAAACCTCGGCATTTCCGAAAAATCGCGCGGCAGATACTGTGGTCTCGGCCGGCGTGCTCAGAGATCTCGCGTTCGGCAATCCGGCACCTTCCTGCACAATCTCAACACCGTCGGTTTTTGAATAGTTCACCACGACCGAAAGCCCTGCACGCATCTCGGCATCCAAGGTGAGCGCCAACTGAATAGCAGGGCACGTCACAACCGGGGCGGCACCAATTTGGATATCTATGCAGGTACCTCGCATCTCCCCGAGCGGAATCCTCCGCTCAACCTTCTTCCCAATCGCTGCATCGAGTCGGAACTCAGCTCCCGAGGTCACCTTGAGACTGAATGACGAACCGACGCCGCTGCTGGACATATGAACGTGACCTTGAGTCTCCGGCTCGAATGTCGCTGTAACCTCCCCGCGAAATCCGCGTTCAAAGTCCCTGCCTACTTCAAGGACGATCTTTCCCTTCTCAAGGCGTAGAACCGGCTCAACTTTGCCGCGTCGCCCAGGAACCACAACTGTCCCCGCGCCTTGCTTAGCAGTCAATCCCCGAACTGTCGGCTCTCTCAGCACAACACCTGGAGCACTATGGAGTAGGCCTTGAACATCACTCGTGGTCAATCGAATATCGCGCGAAAAACCGCCGTCTTGAATGATGGAATTCAAGGGCGCATCTTCCGTCTCAAAAATGAGACCACCGCCAGCTTGGGTCACTCTCAGTACTTTGCGGAGAAACCCCTGTGGCGTAGCCGGGCTCGCGGGCGCGATGAGGAAGGAGTCAGGTCGGACGGAGTTGAGCTGAGGGTTTGGGTTCGTGACGGAGAAGCTGGCGGCGCTTACTGCCACAATTAGCCGTGCAGACTCGGCCGTAAGCGTGATCGGATTGACTTTGAGATTAACCTTCGGGGCGAGGGGAGATGATGGCGTCGACGCGGCGCCGACTCCGGCCGACGACACGGCTTGCACTGAAAAGGTGTACTGCGTTTCGGTGTCGAGACCATCGATCGTGACGCTCGGGTTCGAGGTCTCGACAACTCGTCCACTCGGCGATACCGAAACTCGGTACCCGGTGATTGCTGATGTCCCAGTATCCGTGGGCGCCTCCCAACTGACCTTCATTGCGCCGGACGTAGCCGGCACCACCTGGAGGTCGGTCGGCGCAGCTGCCACTCGCGAGGCTGACGGTGTCGCCCTTTGCTCTGACCAGTTGCCACTGCCGGCCTTGTTCCGAGCACGAACCTTTACAGTATATTCGGCTCCATTCTGGAGGCCGGTGAAAGCGGAAATTGTGGTTCCTGGATCTGAGATGACCCGAAGATTGCCGGGCTCGGCGACGATCTCATAGTCCAGGATCGACGCGCCTCCGTCTGCTGGCTGCACCCATTGGACGTCGAGCCGCGCGTCGAGCGCAGTGACGAGCAACGCGGCCGGGCGCAGAGGAACCTGCGCAGCCTGCGGTATCACTCTGAGAGGTGGCGAGGCGGACGACCCGTTGGCATTTGTAGCTTTCACAACTACTTGATAGGACTTCGTGTTCTCAAGCCCGCTCAGCATGGCGGTGCGGGCTGTGCCTGGGAGATTGACCGTGCTAGTCGTCGGTACGGTCGTAACTGTGTACGACGCAATCTGGTCATCTGCACCGGCTGGAGCCGACCAACTGACCGTTGCCCCGCTGTCGCGCGGTATGACACCAGTGATGAACGGAGCACCTGGCGGCAGAGGTGCACGAGGAGTCGTCCCTTGGGAGGCTGCTGAATACTCCGACCAGCCGACAGCGTTGCGGGCACGCACTCGGAATGCGTACGACGTTCCATTGGTTAGTCCCTGGAAGACCGCCGAATTGGACATCGAAGTCTGAGTCGCTCCGCTGGGCATGGCGACAACCTCATAAGACGCGATCGGTAGATCACCGGTGTTGTCAGGCTGAGGCCACGTCACCGTTGCCCGACTATCTCCTGGAGAGGTCATGACCGGTCCTGGCGGATCCGGTCTCGTTGGCTGCGTCGCGTAAGCCTCAACGTCAACCCAGATGCGCAGCGCCGAGTCTGATCGATTAATGAGACTTACAGAGCCATTCGCGCCGATCCGCGCCCAAACCAGGTTGAAAGAGTAGGTATTGCTCATTGCCGTCGCCACGTCGAGGGGTGATGGCACCGCATCAACTGAGGGGTACACCGTCACCCCGCCAAATGTCGCAGACCCTTGGGTAATCACGTGTAGGGCAGCCGCAGCTAACCCGCTGACTGGTAGCCCACCCTTGCCAGCGACGGGAAAGGTGTAAACCGCATTGGGTTGGATGAGGGTGGCGGCACCCGAATCGAGGATACGACTGGGCGCGACCGGGAGGACCCGCGATGACGCGACCGCAGCGTTGGTTGCCGCCGTGTAGTAGCCAACAACATCGATCACATAGAAAACGGCCTTCGCGGAGATGTTGTAGAGGCTCAATCTACCGTCCGCCGAGAGCGGCACCACAGCGCTGTTAGTTTTGGTCCGACCCACGATGAAATTGCCGTGACCGCCGGATGGTCTCGTGATGCCTGCAGGATAAAGAGTCCATCCGCCTGCGGCCGTAGGTTCTTTCGCTGTCACGTTTATCGCAACCGCCGCAATGCTACCTGCTTCGCTCGGCAGTCCACCCTTACCGAGAAGTGACACCGTGAGAGCAGTGTTCGCTGCTACCGAGGTAGCTGCTACCGCCGCGGCCTGTTTCAGTGGCACAAACCGATTGCCGGTGCCCTGGAAAGCCTCTGTGGTGTAGTAGCCCATCACATCGACGACCAGGCGAAGGGTTCCCGAGCTGTTGTTGCGGAAAGTCGCCTGACCACCCGCGTTCAGCCTGATGACCGAGGCTGAGGAGGCGTAGGCAGTTCCGGCGTAGAAGTGCACATTCGTCACTGCCGGCTGAGTTTCTGCTGTCGCCCAAGCGGGAAGATTGCCGGTAGCGGTCGGACCGAGGATCGAGATGTTGGTGTGCAGGGCCCGAACTCCGCTCGCCGGTACACCCGACCGACCGGTGAATTTGACAGTGACCGAGCCTTGGGCCGGTACGACCGTCGTTGTTGGGACGCCGATAGCGGCGCCGGTGTCCAGCATTCGCTGCAGTGAAGCGAATGGAATGAATTGTCCGACACCTGCGCCGGGTGGTGTAGTTGCTGTTGCCGCAGCGGATGAAGCCGACGCGGTAGAAGCTCCGATGGCGGCAGGCTGGGCTACAACGCCCGAACCTATGATCAAAGTTAGAGAAACGGCTAATCGACTGAATGAACGCACAAAAACCCCCAGCTAGCGCGACCCCCGAAGCGCGCCAACGCTAGCAAGCGCGATCTCACACATCCACTGTCTTGCAGGTTGTTGCAACCATCAATGGCCGCGACACCGAACCAACCGGTGCCGCGGCCTGGAATCCTTGGTCACGCCACTGCTGCCGGGCGGCGGTAACCCGGGAGGAGCTCGTCGACCAGGGCGTCGGTCTCGGCTTCGGGGCCGCGGGGGCCGCCGTGCTTGGCGAGGGCCGTGTACAGCTGGGTTGCGACGTTGGTGATGTCGCTGCTGGTGCCGAAGTGGGACGCCAGGCGCAGGGTCGCGCGCCAGAGGTCCTCCGAGGCCGGGGAGAAGCTCAGCCCGGTCTGCAGTGCCGTACGGGCGAGGTTGCCGTCGTTGTGGCTCAGGCCCGCCTCCGCGAGCTTCAGTGCCGCGTCGACGACCGTCTCGGCCATCCGCCGCTCGATCCCGGACGCCGCGAGCCACGAATACCTTCCGGCCGGCAGTCCGGCCCAGGACGGGCCGTGGACCAGACTCAGCGCGGTCGACAACGGACCACGGGGGTCGTCCATCAGCGACGCCTGCTTGGCCAGCGTGCGGAACACGTCCCAGTCGACCCGGACGATGCTGCGGTTCAGCATCCAGCGCCCGGACTCGTCGGCGTACATCGCGTCCAGGCCGAGCCACTGCCGGGTGTGCTCCAGCGCCGCGTCGCGCAGTTCGTCGCTGATGCCTCGCGGCCAGATCGCGCCGGCCAGGACGTTCGGGTGCACCCCGTAGTCCTGGCTGGCCAGGAACGCCACGATCTCGGTCGACAACTGCACCCGGCCGTCGTCGATGCTGCCCCGGGCATCGACCTCGACCGGACCGAGCAGGTCGACCTCGACCGGCGCCGCCTGGCTCAGGTCGGACGACGAGAACTCGTACGCCGGCATGTCCTGCTCGGCGCGACGCTTGTCCAGCGCCTCCGACTCGGCGGTCTTGAACAGCGAGATCAGGTCGGCGAACTGCGTCGGGTTGATGCTGTGGGCATCGACCTCGAGACCGAGCAGCCGGCAGACAGCGCTGTTCTTCTCGTCCACCACGAACCGCCACGGCGAACCGAGCACATCGCCGACGACGACCACCGCGACGCATCGCTTCGGGTCTGCCGCAAGTCGTGCGAGCCGCTGCTCCTCGTCCGCCGAGGGCGGCGCCGAGACGAAGATGATCTCCGCGCCCCACAGCATCGAGTCCGGATACGTCATCCGTGCGTTCGCGACCGAGTCGGCATCGCGCCGACCGCATGCCTGCACCTGCGCGTCCGTACGCCGGGTCACCTCGTGCAGCGCGTCGTCCAGCTTGGTCCAGTAGCTCAACCGGCTCGGAGCCAGCGACGAGAGATCGTCGCCGAACCCGACCATGCTGACATGTGCGCCCTCGGACCACAGGTTCGTGGCCAGCTCGGCCGCCAGTGAGCCGACGACGTCGCGCGACGCGTTGGTGACGCCGCCGAAGCTGACGATCCCGTTCGCGGTGTCCAGGTCGACCAGCACGGTCGACCCGTCCGCGTTCTGGCCGAGCGTCACGAGCGTCGGGTACGGCGCCGGCGCGTCGACGTCGCCCTGCGGCCCGTAGGCGCGCCGCAGCACCCACCGGGTGCCGTCGGCAATGACCTGCCACGGACCGGGCGGTGCCGCCTGGACCTCTCCCGGCGCGAGCACCAGGGTGAGCGCCCGGGTGGTGACCAACGCGGCCACCACCTTCGGCATCATCCGGTTGTCTTCTGTCATGGACGCGCCGAGCATCCGCAGCGAGTTGTCCACGAACTCGGCAGTCGGTACGTCGGCAGCCAGCCGCAGGCCGACCTCGGTCTGACGATGACCGGCCGCCTTCGGACCCGGTCCCATCGCCCAGCCCCGGCGCTTCTTCAGCGCCACCGCGATCCCGGCGGCGAGCAGCGTCGCACCGAAGCCGTAGATCCCGGCCTCGACCGGGTCGATCCCACCGCTGTCGGCGGCAACCGGCACCGCGTCGGGCACCTTCGTCCCACCGGCGGCCGGGTCGCCCGGCTGAGCGTCCGCAGTACCGGGGTTGTGTGGCTGGACTGTGCCGACACCCGGCTGGCCCGGCTTGGCGTCCTTCGCGGTCGGGTCGGTGACGACGCTGCCGATGCCGACCGACGAGCCCTTCTCGAGCCCTTGCTCCTCGAACCAGCGACTGCCCTTGCCTGCGCCGTCCTCCTGAACCGTCCGGGTGTCGATGGTCGACTGCTTCGGCTTGGCCTCGGTCGGCTTGACCTGGGTCGGCTTGAGGTGCGTCGGCTTGCCCGGCTGGTCGATCTGCACGCGAACCGTGTGCACGCCCGGACCCTTGGCGTCGGCGGGCAGGCGGACCTGCCACCCCGGCATGATCAGATCCGGGTTCGTCAACCGCCGGCCATCCGGCTGCAGTTTGTTCTTGTTGAGGTCGTAGATCTCCTTGTACCGCCGGCCCTCACCCAGGTAGCGCTCGGCGATGTCCCACAAGCAGTCGTAGTTGCGCCCGGCCGGCGGCCGCACCTCGGTGTACTTGACGATCTGGCCGTGCTGGTCGTTGTTCGTCCGTACTCCGGTATGCGTGGTGCCGCTGAGGACCGTACTGCGGGACTCGGTCGCGCGGAAGTTGGCGCCCTTGCTGTTGTCGCCGCCCTGGGTCACGCTGATCGAGGACGGCGTGGCACCGGACGTGGTCACCGCGTTCGCGAGCGGCAGCGTGACGCTGGTGGCTCCGGCGATCAGCACCACACCGGCGATCAGCCGGCGGGCGAGGTTCTGCGAACCGCCACCGAGCGGGATCCGTGGCGACAGACCTTGGCCGCGCACCTCCGCGACGGCCTCGGCGATCAGGCAGACCACGAAGTGCAGCCACGCCACCCAGATGAAGAACGCGATGATGCCGAGCACGGTCTCGGAGCTCAACTGGTCGAACAGCACGTCCCGGTTCGGCATCTTGTCCGGCCACGGCGTACCGAAGAATTTCAGCAGCACATATGGAACGCCGCCGACGATCGCCAGGATCGCGACCAGCGAGATCAGCCCTCTCAGCCGATCCGCCCCCGCACTCCCCGCCTTCCGCTGCGGCAACCGAGCAGACCGCACCGGCTCACTGGTCTTCACCATCGTCGTCCCTCCATAACCCCACCGTCAGCCACCGATAGCCTGCACTTCCTGGACAGGCAGCCGTTGCACAGCGTGCACCTCCGCATGACCGACGTTCTTCCAGTCCTGGAGGTTCCGCCAGTAGTCGATCTGCCAGGTGATCGTGAGCTTCACCGTGTACATACCGTCGGGCTGGCTAGCGCTCGACCGCTTGTAGATGTGGCTGCATGGGTTCACCTGATGGAACGGGTCCTTGGTCTCGTCGTACCCGTCCGAGTCGACCGGCAGAACTCCACCGAGGCAGGTGAACTCCCCGGTGTCGTCTCCTGGATCGATCTTCAACTGGCTCACCAGTCCGCGCATCGTGAGCCGCTGGCCGGGAGCGTAGTTGGCGAGGTCGAGGTCATCGCCGAAGTTCTTCAGGATGTAGGAGGACTCCGGGGTCAGGGTGAAGTAGGCAGGAATGTTGACCCGCGGGGTGTAGGTCGGGTCCACCTGCAGGCCCGGTGCCGGGTAGGTCTCGTCGAAGAACGTCCAGAACTTGTCCATATAGGTGTTCTTGCCCATGCACTGCTTGCGCTCCTGGTCCGAGACCGGGACGATCGCGCGCTCCAGATGGGCATCCGCACCGCCGAAGTTCGAATTGAGGTCGTACTTGACGATGGTCAGCCGCAGGACCCATTCCTTGCCCTCGGGCGGCTTGGGCAGCTTGATTCCGTCCGGCACCGGGAAATCGCGGCACGGGACGAACACCTGGCCCGGCTGGAGCCGGTCCTTCCAGGGCGGCGGCGCGGCCCCGTCGGACACCTGACCGTTGCTGCAGTAGGCGCCGAAACCCACCGAGTTGGCATACATGCTGCAGACCCGATCCCCGTTGTGGATCGTGTCCCCCGCCATCGCGATCGAGGTGGGCATGGCGATGAGCAACCCGAGCACGGTGCTCAGGGCAATGAAACCGCGGGCGACCCGGTTGCGCATCCTCACTCCTGGTGGTTGTGCTGTTAGCAGGTTATCGCTGACCGGGGGCATCATGCCTGCCGAAGCACGCTCTCCGCCACTGGTTGACTACTGTTCCGATCTAGGCCGGATATCGCACCTTCGAACAATCGATGCCTTTCGGCATCGGTTTGGCCATCTGATACATCGTCCAGCCGGCTCCGGTCCGCACCATGTCGATCGCCTGCGGAGAGCCGTGCGGCGCGGTGACGACCCACCGGTTCGTCTTCGGGTTCCAGTACTGCGTGGTCTGCGAGCGGCACAGGCTGACCCGCACCACCCCGGTCGGCTGCTGCGTCGCTCCGACCACCACGATGCTCGCCGGTGGACGCATCACCCACCCGTTGGACTTCGCCATCTCCACGTTGATGGCGGTGTCGGCATAGAAAAACGCTGGGAAGTTCGCCTTGATCATGGCCGAGCTCTGGTCGACCAGCGCCTGGAAATAGAGCGGGTACTTGGCCACGAGGCCTTGGACGGCAGGCGCCGAACCATAGTTCCCCGCGACGACGGTCAGTTTCGCCTGCCGCGGTGGGGCAGCAGTCTTGACCGGCGCACTCGGCGTCGACGGATCACTCGACTTCGGCGTCGGGCTCGACAGCGTCACTGTCGGCTGGTCGTCACCGCCCCCGCCGACCGGCAACGTGCCGTTGTTCTTCTCGGAGCCTCCGCATCCGGCGAGCAGCAGCACCGCCGTCGCGACGCCAAGGACTCTGATCGCTGGGCTTCGCACGAAAACAACTCCTCGACAACCGGGGACAAGGTTGCGGACCGGGTTCACCGTTCGCCTCCCACGACCTCTGGCACGGCGGGAGCGCCACCGCCCGGAGGCTTCTTCGTATCGGTCGGCCCGGTGCTGCCCGGTCCGGTATCAGTCGGCTCGGTAGCCGACGGGTCCGGGCTGTCCGTCGGGGTGATAGTCGGCTTGCAGGACGCGGGGAACGGCAACGGGATCGGAGGATCCCATGTCGGCGTCGGCGAACCGATGGTCCAGCTCGGGCAGGGCAGGTCGATGTCCGGCGGCTGCGCCGTTGTAATCGTCGCTCCGGGGCCCTGGAGGCTCGTCTGGACGACGATCGGCGGGATGGTCGGGCTGTCGTCCGCCTTCTGCACGCCCTGCTCGGCGTGCGCCTCGCCCTGGCCTTTCGCGGTCAGGTCCTGGATTCCGACCATGCCGAGGAAGGTCGTCTTGTTGGCGATCTGGACGTCGACCTTCAGGTGTTCCGCATCGATCTCCGTCGTACCGCAGGCGGTGACGGCCGGATCGTTGGTCTTCACCTGAGCGCAGAAGTCCGTAACCGCCTTGCCGGCCTTGGTGACGTCGATCTTCGCCACGGCGGAGTTGAAGTCGATCGTGCCCACGCCGGCGCGGGCGGCTTCCTGGGCGTAGCCGACTGCTCGGGATTTGGCGCCCAGCTGGCGGCCGCCGTCGATGACGAGGCCGGCGAGGGTGAAGATCATGACGGCCAAGATCGCTACCGCGGGGCTCAGGGCGCCGCGGTGGTTGCGGAGGGCATCTATTACGCGGTTGGTGCGGGGGGTGTCGATGCGGAAGTAGGCGACCGTACGCCGCCAGGCGCCGTGGGGGGCGGGCGTCGTGACTGGGTGGCCGCTGCCGGCCTCGGGGCGGGGGTCAGGGGACATCGCGGACGCCTCGGTAGGGGTCTAGGGACGAGCTGAACTTCTTGGTGATCTTGGTGTCGCCGCCGATACCGAGCAGGCCCGAGGTCGCGGTAGTCGATGGTGCAGGTGACCTCGACGGACAGCGGGCTGCCGGCGGCGAAGGCGCTGGTGACGGTGCCCGAGGCCGAGGACTTGCACGACTCGACCGACTGGCCCATCGTCCGCGTGACGGCCTTGTCGATGCGCTGCTGGGCGTCGGCGAGCGAACGCGCCTGGCTGGCGGAGCGGGCGCCGTCGCGGGCCGCGTTCTCCAGCTGCGAGGAGGTCTGGAAGTAGCGGCCACAGGCGAGCAGGAACATGAACAGGATCAGCAGCAACGGTGCGAGGATCACCATCTCCAGCGCCATCGTGCCGCGCTCGGGCCGCGACCTGCGCTCAGCGGCACGCAAAGGGCGTGCTGCGCGCTTCCCCAGGTTCATGGCCCTCACTTGTCGGCTTCGAATTGTTCGATCGGGCCGGTGGCCGTCTGGCTGACCGTGAGGGTCAGGCCGGGAACCAGCGAGACGGTCTCGCCGGTGACCGTGAACGACACCTGGCCCTTGGGATCGTCGTACGACGGCGCCAGCACCTGGGCATCGCCGAGGGAGTTGCCGCCGAGCTGCTGTGCGTACGCCTCGATGTCGGCACGGACCTTCTCCCCGATCGCCGGCGTGTAGAGCGGCGGCTGGACGAGTCTCAACCGGGAGACTCCTTCCTGGGCCGCGTTCAGCGCGACGGACCGCCCGTACAACCACAGGGCGGTCTGGATCGAGATGAAGATCAGCGCCAGGATCGACGGTGCGAGGATCGCCAGTTCCAGCGAACTCGCACCCCGCTCCGAACGTCGTCGACGCGGCAACCGGATCAGCCCTTGTTGATCTCGGTGGAACGCTTGTCGATCACGCCCTTGACGATCCCGCCGATCAACAGCGCGGCGGTGACCAGGATCGCGGAGATGATCGCCCACTCCAGCGCCGAGGCACCGAGCTCGGTGCGGCCGTCCTTGGCCCGGGCCCGCTGGCTGCCGGCCCGCGCCAGCGCATAGCCGACCAGTGCGCGCACGAACTGCATTTCCGTGTACATCAGGTTGCCTTCCCTGTTGAGACCAAGCCCGAATCAGGGCTCAGTATGCCCTCTCCGACGTCCAGATCTGCTTCCTGGATCCCTCCGATACCCATCTCAGCTGCCCAGGATCGACGCGCCGGCGGGATATCCGAGGAACAACAAGAAAGCGGCACACATGACCAACTGCGCCACCAGCATGGACTGCGACCGCTCCCCTGCCTTGCCCTCGACATCCGCGAGCTCCTTGCGGCGCAGCGACGCCGCCCGGGACAGCAGTGAGGCCCGGATCTTGGCGCCTTCGTCACCGGCCAGGGCCAGCGCCGAGGCGAGGTCGCGCAGTTCCTCGACCCCGAGGTCCTCGCCGAGCCGGGCCATCGCGTCCCACGGCGTGATGCCGATCAGCCGCGCGTTCGCCAGCGCCTGCCGGATCCGCGCCATCGCCCAGTGGTCACCGATCGTCGAAGCGGTCATCAGCGCCTCGGGCAGACCACGGCCACCGGCCAGGTTCATCGCGACCAGGTCCAGGAAGCTACCGACCACATGCCGGAAGTCCCGTCGCCGCCGCTCCGCCTCCTGGCGCAGCGTCAGATCGGGCAGGAAGAACGCGAAGGTCATCGCGGCCAGGGTCACGATCGCGGGAGTCGCGCCGGGAACCCCGACACCCAGATACGAGAACATGAACAGGACGAACGGGATGAAGACCATGGCGCCGAGAGCGAAGAACACCTTGGTGGCAAGCATCGCCGCGAACGGCTGATTCATCACCGCGAGGTCGCGGCGTAGCTTGCCGAACGCCCAGCCGCGCGCGTTCGCCTCCTGCTCGAGGCGCCGCCCCAGCGTCTCCCTGGCCTTGTCGACGCCACCGAGAACCCGGTCGCCGGCCGCGCTCGCGGTCGCCGAACTGATGTAACCGGACCGGCCGGCATCGATCCGCGCGATCGTGGACAGCACGTTCGCGGACGGCCTGATGAACATTCGCACCAGCAGGTACACGCCGAGTCCGGCCAGCGCACCGGTCAGATAAGCCCACATCATCCGCCCACCACCTCCATCCGGTCGTCGCCGGCCTTGGCGGCCCGTTTGTCGTCGGAACGAATCAGGAACCGCTCGGGCACCTCGATCTTGGCCAGCCGCCGCAGCCAGACCAGGCCGACGGCGTACAGCCCGATCACGATGGACAGCACGAACTGGCCGACGAAGCTCTTGTACGGCGAGACGTAGCCCGGGTTGAACAGCACCAGCGTGGCCGCCACCAGCAAGGTGATGGCCACCACCACCTGCACGCTGCGCCGGGTCGACCTGCGTTCGGCGGCGACCTTCCGGCGGACGTCGAGTTCTTCGCGGGCCGAGTCGGCCAGGGCGCTCAGCACCTCGCGCAGACCGGGGCCGCGCAGCCGGGCGTTCAGGACCAGCGCGGCGACGATCAGGTCGGCCGACGGGTCGTCGAGGTCGTCCGCGAACCGCATCAATGCCGACGGCAACGGTTCTCGGATCCGGAGCCGGTCCACCAGCAGGTTCAGGCCGGGCTTGATCGCCGGCGCGGCGTTCACCGCCGTTGCCGGGATCGCCTGTTCCAGGCCGACCGCGCCGGCGATGGTGTCCCGCAACGCCTCGGTCCAGGTGGCCAGCGCTTCCAGCCGCTCGATCGCCCGGCGTTCCTCACCGGAACCGCCGAAGAACCGGTCGGCCGTCGCAGCCAGCAGGCCGAGTGCCACCGCGAGCACGAGCCACTCAGTGACCACCAGCACGATCAGCCCGACCACGAGGCCGGTACCGAGGCGGATCAACTGCTTGCGGCCGTCCACACTCCCGCCCCGCTTGAACAGCGACGGCGTCGCCTCGCGCGGCTCGGTACCGCGGAGCGCGACGATCAGCAGCAGTACCCCGCCACCGACGATCGCGCCGGCGATCAGGGCTATCAGGGTCCGGTCAGTCATCGGGTCACCTCACGCCCAACGTCCGTGCACCATCGGCTGGTAGCCGTAGTGCTCGAGTTCGTCCATACAGGCGATCGGCGCGTGCGCGGCGGCGCGGCCGTCGGCCCCGGGCGCGAACACCTCGCCGGACAGCACCCGGCCGTCCCAGCCGGTGACCTCACGAACGCTCTCGATGTAGCGGCTCAGGGTGCCGCCGTGCTGATAGTCGTTGTGCTTGCGGACGAACACGACGAAGTCCAGAGCGCCCGAGATCAGCATCTGGGTCGCCTCCATCGGCAGCCGCTCCTTCGCCTGGATGGCGTAGGTGCTGATCCGGTTGAACACCTCCATCGAGCTGTTCGAGTGGATCGTCGACAGCGAGCCGTCGTTGCCCTGGCTCATCGCGTTCAGCATCGTGACGATCTCGTCGCCGAGCACCTCACCGACGATCACCCGGCTGGGGTTCATCCGCAGCGAGCGACGGACCAGATCGGCCATCTCCACCTCGCCGACACCCTCGGAGTTCGGCAGGCGTTCCTCGAACGCGACCACGTTCGGGTGCAGGTCCTTGAACTCGCCCAAACCGAGCTCGAGCGACCGCTCGATGGTGACGAGGCGCTCGTGCGGCTGGATCTCGTTCGCCAGGGCACGCAGCAGGGTGGTCTTGCCGGAGTTGGTCGCGCCCGCGATCATCACGTTCTTCCGGGCGGCGACCGCGGCCCGCAGGAAGGAGGCGATGTCCTCGGACATGGTGCCGTTGGCAACCAAATCCTTCAGGAAGACCCGGCCGAGCCGCGCTCGCCGGATCGAGACCGCCGGCCGCGACGTCACCCCCATCACGGCGGACAAGCGGGAACCGTCCGGCAGCCGAAGGTCGAGCTGCGGGTTCGCCGAGTCGAATGGACGACTGGTCAGACCCGCGTGCGCGGCCAGTACCTGGATCAGCTCGATGAGTTCCTCATCGCTCTCGGCCACCGGACCGGGCCGTTCCTCCCGGCCGTCGCCGTACTGCACGAAGACCTGGTCGTACCCGTTGATGTCGATGTTCTCGACGTCGAGGTCGTCGATCAGCGGCTGCAACCGGCCGACGCCGAACAGGGCCGAGTGGATCGCGCCGGCGATCTGCGCGTCGTCGTCCGGCGTGGGCGGGGTCCGGCCTTCGGCCAGCTCGTACCGCGCGTGGTCCTCGAGCACCTGCACGATCAGGGACCGCGCGTACTCGCGTTCGTCCTCGGCGCTCATCGGCGGTACGCCGTTGACCTGGTCGCGGCGGCGCTGCTCGTTCAGCCGCTCGGCGACCTGGACCCGCAGCTTGCGAACCAGCTCCTGGTCGGTGATCACCGATACTCACCTTCCTCCGGGCTGTATCCGCTGTCTCCCTCCGGGAAGGCTGCCTGGGCCATGTCGAAGTCGCGCTGGGTCGGTCGCGCGGCCACGGCTGCCATCTCGGCGGTGATCTCACCGGCGGTCCGGATCAACGGCGTACGGTCCAGCCGGCCGTGGCCGCGACCGTCGAAGAAGGCCGCGCCGACCGGGTCGTAGGCGAGGTGCCAGCGGTGCTGGATCGGCACGGACATCGCGTCCAGCACGGACCACACCTGCTTGACGCCGTCGCGTCGCTTCGGGTCCGCGACCACGATCACGCCCAGCTGCGCGTCCACGTGGTGCACCAGCGACGACAGCCGCTCGCGCAGGTGCGCGACCGACGAGCCGGTCGCGCTGCAGACCATCACCACCAGCCGGGCCGCCTGAATGACGGGAAGCTGCGGCGAGGACGGCCCGATCCGGCCGCAGTCGGCGATCACGTCGGCGCTGTGCATCTGGTTGAAGGAGATGCCGAGCGGCGACCAGAGTCCGCCCATGCCACCGATCTGCTCGGCGGAACGCACCCCGATCATCACGTCCAGCCCGCCGTCGAGCTGCTGGCTGTGCGCGAGGATCACCTCGTCACTGAGACCCTTACGGCCGGCGGCGGCCAGGCTGACCAGACCACGGTCGGAGTTCAGTGGCTGGTTGCCGGGAGCGGTCATCCGGATCGCGACGTCACTCCCGGACGGGTCACACTCGGCCAGCAGCACCGGCCGCGGCCAGAGCGCGCCCAGGACGAGGCCCGCGGTGGTGACTCCCGGCGAGCCCTTCGCGCTCGCCAATGCGACCAGTGCCATCAACCATCTCCGTCGTTGCGTGCGATGGTCGGCTTGGTGCCGGGCGACAGCTTCACCAGCACGAGGTTCTTGCCCGCGGCCGCGGCCGCCACGGCCGTGGACTGGTCGATCGGGACCAGGACGGTCACATTCAGCGTGTTGTTGCCGGTCTTCGTGTCCGCGACGGTGCCCTGGCTGTCGGTCACCAGAGCGGCTCCGACCAGCACCTGGGGCGCACCTTCGGAGTTCGCCGAGGGCACCCGGATGATCCGGACGACGTCGCCGTCGTCGATCTTCGACGACGGCGCCCGGCCACTCTCCAGGCTGACCCCGATCAGGGCGCCACCTTCGGGGATCGGCTTGTCGGTGACGCTCGCCTCGGTGACGAACTGCCCTTCGTACAACCAGCTGGACGTGTACTTGCCGAGCACCTTCTGCGCTTCGGACCAGAGCACCAGCTTCCCGGTGGCGCCGGCCAGGTCGCCGCGGGCGAGGTCCTTCTGGACCAGCTTGTGACCAGGAGGCAGCGCTTCGGCCGAGATGGCGACGAAGTCCTGCCGGTTACCGCTGCGGACCGCGATCAGCGCGGAGCCGGCCGCGCCGAGCAGGATCAGGATCACCGCCAGGGCGGCCAGGGCAGGGCGGCGCTCACGGCCGCTGGGCAGTCGGGTCGAGCCGGAGACCGGGGCCTTGCCGCGGGCACCGGAAGCCGAGGGACGCGAGGAGGACGAGAAACTCACGCGCCTACCGTAATGGCCTCGAGGTACCAACCACGCCCTCAGGCCCCGGCTCGTGGCGAGCCTGTTACCGACCTGCGGCTCCAGCAGCGATCAGGGCACGTTCTTCCGGGGTGAGCAACTCGGTGAATGTCCCCGGCCCGCCGTACAACTGGTCTAGATAGGTGTACAGCCCCTGCAAGGCTCGTCCGACCTCGCCGGGCCAGCCGTCCGTGGACGCCAGCTCCGCGGCCAGTCGCCGCCCGGCGGCCAATGTCACCGCCGCGTTCACCGGTTGATCCAGCCTGACAAGGGTGTCGTAGAGCGGATCCGCGTCGGCCCCGGCAAGATCGATCGGTACGCCGTGGTCATCGAGCGCCACCGCGCCGGTCCGCGTCCTTCCCCTGGTGCGCTGGACCAATCGGGCCAGCGAGTCCAGCTCCGCCCCGGCCTCGAGACGGTCGAATCCGGCGCCGCCGGAGAGCTGATCGAGGTAGTCGCAGAGAGCGGAGAACAGCTCGATCCCGTCGTACTCGAGCTCGTTGCCGGCCACCTGCCGCAGC
The DNA here is from genome assembly GCF_014217565.1 of Kribbella qitaiheensis. NCBI lineage: Bacteria > Bacillati > Actinomycetota > Actinomycetes > Propionibacteriales > Kribbellaceae > Kribbella > Kribbella qitaiheensis. Next base: position 7,900,343 of record NZ_CP043661.1, on the reverse strand, counting down.
TGCGCGACCATCCGCCGCGCCTCCGGGACGGTCCACTCCGATGGGCTCAGCCGGTCGCTCATGCCGTGATGATACGAGCCGGTCCGGGGGTAAATCGTTAACGGATCGCGAGCATTGAGTGGCTGGCAGGTAACCCCTGCTTTGCTAACGTCCCGGTCTACGAGACTGCAACGGCTGTCCGGTGACCCGGATGCGAACAGGGGCTGCCTGGTGACAACTCCCGTGATTCCCGCCGTCGAACCGGCTGATCGCGCTCACGCGGCGCTGGGGACGGCACTCGGTGTCGTCGCGCCCGAGGCGCTGTTGCTCAAGGACGGCGGCGTGAGGCTGACCGGCGATCGCGATGTCCTCGGCGCCGAGGCGATGGGCCGGCTGGTCGAGCGGTTGACCGCGCGGGCGGCCGACCAGGCTTCCGACGACCGCATCCTCGCCGAGGCGACCGCTCTGCTGGGCGCCGAGATCACCCGTGCGCGTGGCGGCAGGGTCCCGGCCGACGGATCCACTGCCGCGCTCGACGCACTTCTCGACGTACCGGATCTGTCCGCACGGGGTCGCCGGGAGGCGGAGGTCCTGCTGCGCGGCGTACTTGAGGGCAGCGCCGATACCTCAGACTCGGCCGCAGCCCGCTTGGCGGAGCTGACTGCCAGGGAGCGGCGACCTCAGACGGCAGACGTGGTCGATGCCGCGCGGGACATCCACCGCGAGGCACAGGTGCTCCGGCGGACCCAGCCCAGCGCAGTACGGCGTACAGGCAGCGGGCGGCATCGCAACACGGTCGGGTACCGGCGCGTGGCGCTCACCACTGCGCCAGAGCAGCGCAGGACCGGCCTGGTGGCCACTGGCCGACCCTCTGCGCAATCTGATCTCACCGACGACGCAGTACTACGGGCGCTCAGCCAGGTGCAGCCGTCTGACCTCGGCGGCAGCATCACCGCGACACCGACCTCGCTGGACCTACCGAAGCTGGCAGTGTTCGAGACCGCCGCACACGGCAAGCAGCACGTGCGGGTGGAGATCGCCGACCCCGGCTATGCCCGGGTTGCCGCGGCCGATGTTCGCTCGGGCAGCGCCAACGACCCCCACGTATTACGGGTCGCCGCGCGCGTGGACGATGCGCAACTGGCCCGGATCTGGGTCAGCCAGTTCAGCCGGATCCAGCAGGAGGTCGGCCGGAACAGGCCGCGGGGATTCGCCGACCGGGTCCGCTCCGCCTTCAAGCGGGAAGGGCGCGATCGTCGGCTGGCCGGCCAGTACGACGAGTTCCGGCTGCTCACCAGGAACTGGCGCGAAGCTCGCGGCCAGGTCGCCTCGACCGGTCAGGTCAGCGGTCCGCAGAGCGTCGAAGGGCTCGAGCGGGATCTGCGCGGCCTGGCCACCACGATCGGCAGGCGGGGCGGCACTCCCCCGGCGCTGCCGTGGGAGTCGGGCGCCAACGTAGTACCGGTTGTCGCGTCGGCCGGGATGACGACACCTGCGGTGACTGCGGCACCGAACACGCCGGCTCACCTTCGCGAGCGCGTCAACGTCGAGATCGCGACGCTGGACCGCACGGTCGCCGACCTCACCGGACGCGTTACCGCCAAGGAGGCCAGCGCCGCCGCCGCAACTCTGGAGGCCGGTGAGAAGACGGAGAAGGCCGGCGACGAGTCGGCCAAGAATGACCAAGGCGCGCCGGAGCGGGCTCGTAAGTTGCTCGTTGAGGCGTCGGCCGCCGACGGCAAGGCGCGGCGACACACCGAGCAGGCGGCGCATTTCCGGGCCGCCGCCACTGAGGCCGGCAAAGCCAAGGCGGCTTATGTTGCGCTAGGCAATGAACTGGACGCGGTCGTCGCGGACCCGCGCAAGTCGATCGCGGATGTATTGCCCTTGTCGGAGGCGGCCGCGGCCCAGACCGAGGCGTACCAGACCAGTCTCGCCAAGGCCCTGCCACGCAGGGATGTCCTGCACAGCGGGGCTGCGACCGGGCGGCTGCCACATCTGACCGCGCTGACCTCGCATCTCAACCAGATGCTCGAGGCCAAGAAGATTCCGCATCGCTTCACCACGGAGATGCTGCACCGGACCCTACGGGCCGAGTTCCGCCGGGTGATGTCGCCGGACGGGCTGGTGCTGCCGCTCGGAGGCGATCCTTCGGACGACGTCCGCCAGCTGGCCCAGGTCCGGTTGAAGTTGCAGCCCGGCGAGCTTGCCGAAGTACTGGATCCGGACGTGAAGCTGGCCGAACTGATGGTCGGCCAGCTGGAACAAGGCGGCCACGGCGTTTCGGGGACCTCGACCGGGACCTTCGGCCGCAACGGCGGGTTCAGCCTGAAGACGCTGATGGCGATGATGCCGGCCACCGATCCGGTCACGGCGGCCGCCAAGGTCGTTGCCCCCGGCTACGAGTTCGCGTTCGGCCGGAGCCGTTCGGTGACCACGGCGGCGACGGAGTACGCGCTGGGTGGAGCGGTCGAGGACAACCGGGGCGAGTCGCAGCTGTTCGAGGGCGACGCGGGCTGGGAGGTCGACGTCCGGACCTCCGCGGTGGCGGACTGGTCGCCGGCCGGGCGGGTGGACCACTCCGGGCCGCGCGACTCCGACTCGCTCAAGATGTGGCTGTCGGCGGCGTACGTGGTCGATCCCCCGCAGGACACCGTCACCATCGGCGCGGACCGCGACCCGGCGTTGCCGGAGCACGTGGCGACGGACGTGCGTGGTCTCGGCGAACTCGTGGACAAGACGGTTCGCGGCACCCGCGAGCGGCTCAACGTGCTGGACCGGGTCGCGCACGACCAGATCCGGAACCTGATCACCGAGGAACTGCCCAGCAGGCTGGACGAGGCCACCAAACCCGGCGGGATCGGCCGGTTGATCTACAGCGGCGGCGAGCCCGTCGCGTACGCGCAGGTGGAGACCGAGGTCGGCTGGGAGAAGGTCGAGCTGGTCGGTGAGACCAGTAACGAGCATTGGCAGGAGCGGCTGCGGGTCGGCTTTTCGGGTGCCACCGGCAACGAAGGCTTCAGCGCGAACAGCTCGGCCGCGCTGACGATGGGCTATGCGGGCGACGCGTTGTCGGACGTCTACTCGACGAGCATCGACTTCGGTCCGAGCGCGAAGGCCGGGCGGAGTACGTCCCGCAGCGACAGCATGAGCGCGGGCGGCGTGGCGATCCACCCGAGCGTGCAGCGCTACGTCGGCCCGACCCAGGGCTACCGGATGACGCTCAAGCACACGGTGACCGTGCACAAGGTCGGTAGCAAGGCCAAGTTCACCGAGAACGGCGAGGGCAGCGCGCTGCTGCGGATCCCGGAGAACGACGCCTACCGGTACGGGCTTCCGGTCGACAAGGCCGCCATCGTGCTTAAGCCTGACGGCCAGCCGATGGAGGACAAGCTGGGACGTACCTTGCTGCGTGGCGATCCTCAGCCGACTGAGCCGACTGAGGAAGACCTCAAGCTCGCGGACTGGCTGGGAGACAAGAAGGGGCAGATGCGCGGCGCCGGGCCGGCTCTGGTTCAACACGTCACGGGTGCGGACAAAGCGCTCGCCGCCACTGCCCGCGCGCTCAGCGCGCAGAAGCTGCTGCCGCCGCTCGATGAGCATGGCCGGCCCCAGCTGGATGCGTTGCCCGAGGACCCACTGCTGCGAGCCAGCCAGCTGCAGAACTACGAGCGGCTCAGCCAGCACCTCTCTGCGCTGCGGCTGGAGACCGGCTACGACCAGGCCGCACAGGGCGGCCTTCCGCTCGTCCTGGTGAAACACAGCGCCGGACATGCGCCGGAGTACAGGACTTTCCGGATCGGTCTGCATCAGCGGTCCGATGAGGCCATCTGTCTCGGGGTCACCGACTCCCAGGCGGTGGTGAACCTGGACATCGCGTCCAGGACCTCCGGGCGCTCGGGTGGGCGGTCCAAGGGGCTGCCGTGGAGCGTCAGGTTCGGCCTCAGCAACAACCCGGCCACAGGGCATGCCGGGCAGACGCCGCAAATCGGTCCAAGCTACGGGCGGGCTTCGCTCGGCCGGTTCATGAACTGGGCCACCGGCGGCACGGTCAACCAGGTTGCCCTGGTGGAGAGCACTGCGCCGGTCGCGGTCTTCGACGTACCGCACACCCTGGTGGTGACCGAGGTCACCGCAGCCGGTGACAGTGACCCGCTCGTCGAGGTGGACGGCAGCGCCTCGGTGGTGCTGGACAGCGAGATGCTCAAGCAGAAGGACGTTCCGCCGGCCACTCCGTTCAACGGGCAGACCAGTGAGGCCGTGCTCGAGCAGGCGAAGCTCCTGCATCTCGATGTCGGCGACCCGATGGCGAAGATCCAGGCGGCGCTCCCGGCCGCGTCCCGGCCGGACGGGCCTGGCTACCACCACCTTGCGGCGTTCCTGAGTGCCAGGAGCCTGATCGCTCACCCGGAGTGGAAGACCGCGGAGTACCGGACCAGGATCGGCCTCAGCCCGGCGCCGAGTTCACCCGCGCAGGCAATCGCCCAGCAGGGACTTCGCCCCCGGCGGGCGACCGTGGCGCTGACCGGGAAGGTGGAGAACCATGTCTTCCTGCGCGCGACCCACCAGGTCACCGGCGACATCAACCTGACGCTCGGCAGCTACAGCAACACCGATGGGAGCTCGACCGGAAACACCGCGGGAATTTCGGGCGGCAGCGGCGTGGCTGGTGCCGACGGCAGCGCGATCGGCGGGTCGGCGGGTTGGAGCCGCAGCGGCAGCGAGTCGCGGTCCCGCAGCGAGACCCAGATCTGGGGCTGGGAACGGCTGCGGATCGAGATCGGCCAGCACTACGTCTTCAAGGCCGACCTGAATTTCACCGCCGAGGTGGCTGACGGGGAGTCGGCGAAACCGCGGCAGATCAAGCTCGATGACGGCACCATGCTGTTCACGCTGCCGGAGCGCGACGCCCTGCGGATGTACGGGCGGCGAGAACTCGATCTGCCGCTGCACCAGGTGGCCGACGCCGCCGAGCGGTTCCTCAACGACGACCTCACCATGGATCGCCGTACCGCGGCTGCCTTCGTCCGTCGCTACGAGTCGGAGAAGTCCGGCGTCACCGAGGGCCTGGCTGGAACCCACACCCGTGAGCAGCTCGCTACCAAGATGCGAGAGGTCGCCGGCATGGGCGAGGCTGCCGCCGGCACCCCTGAGGCGGAGCTGGAGAACACCCTCGACACTGCCGACGAGGTGGTCGAGAAAAGCACCGAGGTCTCGCTGCCCGAGCACTACAACACGATGATGGGCGCGGCTCTGGTCGAGAAGACTGAGTTCACGAACGAGGCGGGCTCGGTTCTCGACGTACACGGCGCGGTGAAGTCCGCGCTCGAACAGGCTGCGCCGGGCCGCTTCGAGAAGGACCCGATCCTGTCCGAGAGTCTGTACGGCGATCTGGCCGGCAAACGCTGGCGGGGTCACCTCGACGACATGCTGGACCCGCGCGGCTTCGTCAAGGAGTACCCGGTGCGGACGTCCGGCACCGGGCCGCCGGAGATTCTCCGGGTCCGGGTTCGCGCGGTCTTCAGCGGGCCGGTGGTCAGCGATGGCTCCGAGGAGAGCGCGATCAGCATCATCCAGGGTTACGACTACGAGGACATCAGCCGCAGCCGGACCCACAGCACCAGTCATTCCTTCAACACCGGTGCCGCAGGCAACGAGGCCGTCGGCGGCAACATCGGGGTGAGCACCGACCAGAGCCGGACGAGTTCGGCGTCCAGCGCTGAGCAGTCGACGATGCTGCAGCGCATGCTGCACGGCAAGACCACCCGGGTCGAGCGGCAGATGCACCTGCTCGTCGAGGTCGAGCGGCTGCCGGTCGCCGGCGGCAATACGAGGGGCATCTTGCGCCGCAACGCTGATCGGGCTGTGTCCGACAACCGGGGCGGCTACGGCGCGGAGCTGTTGTCCGGCCGGATGACCCAGCTCGTGCCGACCGCGGTGCTGAACGGCCCACCCACTCCGCCGATGGCCAAGGAGCGGCAGGACCATCGCGAGGTGGTGCTACCCGCGTCGTACTTCGTCGAGGGCACTCGCCCTTATCTACTAGGCGAACCGGAGACGGACAAGCTGTTCAACACGATCGCCGAGCGGCTGGCCGGGCGCGACATGCTGTCCGTCAACGGCGTCCGGATGCACCGCACCGAGCTGGAGAACCAGCTGTCCGCGTCGGTCCGGAGTGCGTCCTTCCACCGGATGGCCAGCGATGAAGGCCACAAGATGGTCCGGCTGCCCGTGCCCGGTCACGGCAGCCAGGTGGTCGACGTACGAGTGACCGCGCGGGTGTCCGACCTGCAGCTCGTCGGCAATCCGATCGAGAAGGGGCAGCTCGGTGTGGTCGACCGGATCCAGCGCACGGCCAAGACGTCGGCGACCGGCAACCAATGGGTTCCGGCGAGCGCGTCGGGTGGTAGTGGCTTCGGTGCGCTGGACGTCAAGGGTGGGGTGTCGGTCGGCGAGCAGGCCTCGTACACCGACTCCGACACCACCGGGGGCCGCAACGAGCTGAGCAGGTTCGAGGAAGGCACCCTGGTGACGGTCCGGGTGCGGGTCGACTACGACCTTTCCTTCGAGCGTTCGAAGCTGACGCGCGGCCGTGACGAGAAGCTGAAGAAGTCCGACTCGATGAGCCAGGTCGCGACCGGCGGGGCCTATCTGACGATGTTCGAGCACCAGTACCTGGAGATGCGGGAGCGGATGGAGACAGGCTCCTCGCTGTCCGAGGCGCTGGAGGGTCTCGATCCGCAGTTGGCCGGGCGTCATCAGTACGCGTTCGACCACACCGAGAACGAGGCCGGCCAGCCGGAGTACCACCCGTACCAGCCGATGCTGGACGCGCTGGCGGAGGCGCGGAAGGACGAGACCACGGTCCAGGTGACGATCAAGCAGCAGGACGGGCAGGAGCGCACCTACCAGGCGAAGCCGGACGGCACGATGCGCGGTCTGAACGACGGCGGTTTTGGTGCGGCCTTCGCGACGCTGCATCCGCGGATGGCTCAGCTGGCCGAAGGACGGGTCGATCTGCAGCAGTTGTTCAACACGACCGAGCGGACCAAGCACTTCAGCGGGGCCGTCTCGGAGGCGCTGCAGCAGGAGGGGGTGCCTGCCGCAGTACTGACCGAGCTGGATCATTCTCTTGCTGCCCGGGCCGCGGCGGGGCGTAGTACGGGCGATGGCGCGCGGCGTCAGGTGCAGACCAGCACGGCCAACCAGGGTATGCAGATCTCCACGTGAAGGGAACGGTATGGCGTTCGCGGTAGCTCGTACGACCGACGAGGCACATCTGTACGTCGAGCTGACGCCTTGCGAGGACTGCGGCGCGTTGACGAGCGAGTGGAGCGAGGGGCTGACTTCGGTCGACGGCTCGCTGGCCACGAGCTACGTCGGGGCGTGTCCTGGTTGTGGGATCGGGCGGGAGTTTCTGTTCGGGGTGCCGGCGGTGGAGACACCGCCGGGGCCGTTTCCTCAGTTCGGGGGCGCGGAACCGTCCGAGATCTTCGATGCCGGTCAATGGCTGGAGATCGCCGACTACGCTGCCGGGGATGTGCCGGTGGACGACCCGGTGGAAGCGGAGCGGCGGCTTGCTCTGGCGCAGGCTGCGGTCGATGAGGTGGTGAAGTTCATCCCCGCGGGTGAGCACGCGGTGCCCGACGACGCGTTCTGGACGGACGAGGGGTCGCGGATACGGGCCGAGGAACCGGGTAGGTTCCGGCTGGAACGATTGCTCGTGGTTCGCGACAGCTACCGCTACCCAGCTCGAGGAGATGCCTGATGCTTACCGCACGGACCCTGGCCGAGGCGCACGTCTATTCGAGCGTGATGGCCGCCGCGGACGCGCCGGACGCGGCTGCCGCTGACGCTGCTGAGGAGTTGGCCGAAGGGGCCGAGACCTGGACCCTGAGCGTGCGGGGCTACGACATCGAGGTCCCGTACGCCTCGGAGCAGGCGGCTCGTCAGGTGGGCGCGCGGTTCGGGCTCGGTACGTCGCAGTTGGTCGACGCCGGGCAGTGGGTGTTGGTGGCAACGACGTACGCGCGGCGGGCGCTCGACCTCGACCTGGCCTACGACAACGGCCCCGAGTCGGAGCGCCGAAGCATCGAACTGAACTGGATGTTCGCCGCGGACGCGCTGACAGAGGCGGTCAAGTTCCTCCCCGAGAACGCCGACGCGATCCCGGCCGAGGTCCTGTGGTCGGAGCTGGGGCGGCAGACGTACCAGCAGCAGCCCGCGCTGTTCGAGCGGGACAAACTGGTCGACGACCTGGAGTACTACCGAGGCACCCTCGACGACTTCCGCGCACTACACGGCGGCCCGTCGGCCTGATCGCCCACCCGGCCGCACCTCCGAGCCTTAGCAGCGACGGAGACATCCCAGAGCTTGGAGTCAAGCTGTGGGGGCGCAGCTACCCCGGATCCGGCGGGGAGGTGTGACCCGCCGGCGCCGGGTGCGGTCCGTTAGCCCATGCCGCCGGCGCCTACCTGCAGGAGTCGCAAAGGCTCAGGCATCCGCCGGCTCCTCGATCGGGCCGCTGGCCGACCCGCGTTCGCGCTGGCCTTGGTGAGGCCGGCCTTGGTGAGGCCGGCCTTGGTGAGGCCGGCCTTGGTGAGGCCGGCCTTGGTGAGGCCGGCCTTGGTGAGGCTAGCCCCGGTCCGGGGGTGCCCCGACCGATCGCCCCGCCGATTCGGCGTCTTTGAGCACCAGTTGAGCATTCCCCCGCGGTGGCCGTGCTCAACTGGTGCACAAGGCTCCCCCCGCTGTCGCGTTGTGGAGGGGGTGTCAGGTGCTACCGGTCGAACGCTGCTTAGCCTGCTCGGCGAGGGCGGGTTTGGGTCGTCGGCTGCCGGGGCTTTCGTCCGCTGCCGGGGTTTTCGTCCGCTGCCGGACTTATGGCGCGCTATCGGCCGAACGTCGCGTCAGCGGACCCGATCCCGGGCCACCCGGACCCGGGAACCACCCGGACCCGGGCCCCGCCCGCACCCCGGGAACCAGGCCCGCCCGCACCCCGGGAACCAGGTGGCGGCGAACCATGGTGGGCGGCACCACCCAGCGGACGACGCAGGAGCCGCGTGGGGCCTTCACCAGCCGGCGGCGGAGGAGGTGCGGAGCGGGCTTACCTGAAGGTGTCGGCGGCGGCCTGGATGTTTGTGGTGTAGGTCTGCCAGCCGGGTTGGTCGAGCAGGTGGGCGTCGGAGCCGCCTTGGCCGTCGATGAGTTCGCGGACTATGTCGGCGTGGCCGGCGTGGTGGGCGGTTTCGTCGACCATGCGGATGAGGAGGACGCCGAGGGTGCTCTGGCGACGCTCCTCCGGCCAGTGTGGGACCGAGGCGGGTGCGGAGAGGTCGAGGGCGGCGATCGTCTCGTCGCCGCTCGCACAGGCTCTGCGGTAGAGGTCGATCAGGTACTCGCTGGTCTCCGACGGTTGGGCCCACATGTCGGCGCCGTCCCAGACAGAGCCGTCTTCTTCCCACGCCAGAATGTCCGGCTTCGGGCGACCGAGGCTCGTGGTCAGGTAGACGTACTCGATCCCCGCGAGATGCTTCACCAGGCCGAGCAGGTTCGTGCCGGAAGCGACCAGCGGGCGGCGCAGGTCGTACTCGCTCAGCCCGTCGAGCTTCGACAGCAGCAACGCCCGGCTGTCCCGCAGCTTCGAATGCAGTTCCGCTTTGAGATCCGTCATGCCGAGGACGCTAACCCAGGACTCGGACAGTTTTCGGTGCGCCCGGCGGGACGAACGGCAGCCCGGCGGGAGCGCCGGCGGAGATCAACTCCAGCAGCGCAGTCGTATCGAGGTGCTCGTCGATCGCATCCGCGAGCCGATCGAGTCGCGCCTCGCGCAGCGCACTGAACGACACGGTCCCGTCCGGCGCCGCCTTCCCCGCCATCGCCGCGACCTCAGCCAGGAACGCATGCCGGGCCTCGTCGTCATCCATCAGTCCGTGCCAGATCGTCCCCCACACCACCCCCGACCGGCAGCCGCCAGGGAACTCCCCCGCGGCACCGACGACTCGCACCTCGCCGTGATGGATCTCGTACGCCGTCGGCGCCGGCCGCGCGAGCGTCTTCGCCACCGCGAACTCAGTTGCCACCGGCAACAACCCGAGACCGGCGTGACTCCCCCCACCCTCAACCACGTGCGGATCCTCGATCGCCCCGCCCAGCAGCTGATACCCACCACAGATCCCCAGCACCGGCCGTCCAGCAGCAACCCGCGCCACCACCGCATCCGCCAACCCGGTGGAACGCAACCACGCCAGATCAGCCGTAGTCGCCCGCGACCCCGGCAGCACCACCAGATCGGCATCGCGAACCTCGGCCGGACTCGCAGTGAAGAACACACTCGTCGTCGGCTCGACAGCAAGCGCGTCCAGATCAGTGAAGTTGCTGATCCGCGGGAACCGCACCACAGCCACCGAAAGCACGTCGGAATCGTGCGCCTGACGCCGGGCCGGGATATCCAGCGCATCCTCGGAATCCAGCCACAGCTCGGGCAACCACGGCAGTACGCCGTACGTCGGCCGCCCGCTCACCGAAGCGAGCATGTCGATCCCCGGCCGCAGCAGCGACACATCGCCACGGAACTTGTTCACGACGAATCCGCTCACCAGCGCCTGGTCCGCCGCCGACAACAGCGCTACCGTCCCGAACATCGACGCGAACAACCCACCGCGATCGATGTCGCCGACCACGACGACCGGCGCCCGCGTGTGCTGTGCCAGCCCCATGTTCACGTAGTCGGACTGCCGCAGGTTGATCTCGGTCGGGCTCCCCGCCCCCTCGCTGATCACCACGTCGTACCGCGAGGCCAGATCGTCGTACGCCGCAAAGGCCGCCTTTGCCAGCTCGGCACGCTCGGTGAGGAAGCCGCGGGCGGTCAACTCGCCCCACGGCTCCCCCATCAGTACTACGTGACTTCGGCGGTCGCTCCCCGGCTTCAGCAACACCGGGTTCATCGCCGCTTCGGGCTCGGCTCCGGCCGCGATCGCCTGGATCCACTGGGCCCGCCCGATCTCTGCCCCGTCGCCACAGACCATCGAGTTGTTCGACATGTTCTGTGCCTTGTACGGCGCGGCGCGGACTCCCTGCCGCGCCAGCCACCGGCAGAGCCCGGTCACCACGGTCGTCTTACCGGCGTCGGACGTAGTACCGGCAACCAGGAGTGAGCCCACGCCAAGGATCCTAGTGCCCCGGGTCGGAGGTTCTGTTAGCGATAGCGGTGGTCAGGTGCGTGCATCGCGGTGGCGGCGGAGCGGCCTCGATGCTCTGGCATCGTGGCCGTTTCGCCGCTGCCGTGAGGTGCGTGCCTGGGCGCCGGTAGCGCAACGGAACTTCCGACCCGGGACACTAGTGACTTGCCTGCGGTATGGACGCCTTTGTGCACCGGCTGAGCGTCCCCGGGCCCGCCCGCTGCTCAGGCCGTGCACAAAGGCGCGGAACGCCGCGTCGGTTGCCGACCTCTGTGCATCCAGTGAGCATCTTCCCGGGGGCGGGGTACTCAGCCGGTGCACAAAGACGCCCGCACCGGGGGAACGGGGGGCGGGGGGCGGGGGGCGGGGGCACGCACACGCCGATGGTGTATCCAACGGTCAGCGGAGGATCCAGGAGACGCCGAGCCTGACGACGATCATCCAGTGGAATCTTGTCCACGGCAATCGGTCCATCCTGGCCGGTACCAGACTCGGTATCGCTTGCCTTCGTCCAACACGTGCTCTGTACTCATCCGTCGCTCCACCACCTCGGGCCCGGTACAGATCATCCGTACCCCGCGAGTCACCGACCCCAAACCCACCATGGTTTCCGCGAGCCGGACACGGCCGGACAACGCGTACGGGGCGTGGATACAGTGGCTGGCATGGAGAACGAGATCAGCATCGCGGACGCCCGGGAACAGAGCAGGTACGAGGCGCGCGATGCCGGCGGGAATCTGATGGGCTTCGTCGACTACAAGCTCGTGGGCCCGGTGATCGCGTTTCTGCACGCCGAGACGCTGCCCGAGTTCCGCGGCCACGGGGTCGCCGGCAAGATCGCGGCCAAGTCGCTCGATGACGCCCGCGAGGCCGGGTTGCGGGTCAAGCCGGCCTGCCCGTTCTACAAGGACTACCTGAGCTCCCACCCGGAGTACGCCGATCTCGTGGACGCGCGGTGACTGCGCCGGTGCTGGGGAAGCTCAGCTGGCAGGCTGCCGCCGAGGTCCCCGAGCTGCTGGCTGAGCCGGTTCGCGCCGCACTCGGCGGCCTCCCGGCGTACGCGGCCGCTATCGATCCGGGACTCGCGGACACGGCTGCCTTCTGCGCGGAGTACGACGTACCGATGGCCGCGTCGGCGAACTGCGTGATCGTGCACGGCAAACGCGCCGGCGAGTCGACGTACGCGGCGGTGATGGTGCTCGCCACCCACCGGGCGGATGTCAACGGGGTGATCCGCAAGCATCTCGGCGTACGGAAGATCTCGTTCGCGGCGCAGGACGACGCGGTCGAGTCGACCGGGATGGAGTACGGCGGGATCACCGCGATCGGATTGCCGGCCGCCTGGCCGATCCTCGTCGACGAGGCGGTGACCCAGGCCGGGCTGGTCGTGATCGGCAGCGGCATCCGCGCGTCGAAGGTTCTCCTCGACGGCGCCGAGCTGGCGAAACTCCCCAACGCCACCGTGCTGGAGCTCGCCACTCCCACCTGAGTTCCGGATACCATCAAGGCTGACTCGGCGAGACGGAACGAGCAGGAGATGCGGGTTTGTGCGGGATGACGTCATGACGGTTGCGGACGGCGATGGTGGGCCGACCGCACTACGGATCATGCTCGGCGGGCATCTGCGCCGGATGCGCGAGGCAGCCAAGATCAGTCGTGCCGACGCCGGCTGGCAGATCCGCGCCTCGGAGTCCAAGGTCAGCCGGATGGAGCTGGGCCGGGTCGGCTTCAAGGAACGCGACGTCAGCGACCTGCTGGAGCTCTACGGACTGAACGACGAACAGGAGCGGGTCCGGCTGATGGAGCTGGCCCGGGCCGCGAACAACCCCGGCTGGTGGTCGCGGTACGGCGACGTGATGCCGAACTGGTTCGCCAACTACGTCGGTCTCGAGGTCGCGGCGAAGCTGATCCGGACGTACGAGGTGCTCTTCGTACCGGGGCTGTTGCAGACCGAGGCGTATGCCCGGGCGGTGGTCCAGCTGGGCAAGGCGTACCTGCCGCCGGAGGAGATCGAGCAGCGGGTCGCGCTGCGGGTGACCCGGCAGCAGATCCTGAACCGGGCGAGCCCGGCCCGCCTGTGGGTCGTCATCGACGAAGCCGTACTGCGGCGTCCGATCGGTGGGCGGGAGGCGATGTGCGAGCAGATCGAGCATCTGGTCAAGGTGTCCCAGCAGCCGAACGTGACGTTGCAGGTGATGCCGTTCAGCAGCGTCGGGTATCCGGGTGCTGGTGGCGCGTTCACGATCATGCGGTTCCCGGAAGGGGACCTGCCGGATGTCGTCTACATCGAGCACGCGGCGAGTGCGTTGTTCCTCGACAAGCTCGAGGATCTGGACGAGTACGCCGCGATCATGGAGGCGCTGACGATCGCGGCCGCGCCGGTGAACGACACGCCTGCGATCCTCGCCGAAGCGCTTGACCGGATGCGCTGAAATGGGCTGAACCCCACCGCTTCTGCGATGGGGTTCAAGGCGTCAACTGGCCGGAGGGGGCGGCCGGTCAGGCGACGGTCAGGGTGAACCTGATGTTGCCGCGAGTCGCGTTGGAGTACGGGCAGACCTCGTGGGCCTTGGCGACCAGCTCTTCGGCGACCGGGCGCTCGACGCCCGGCAGGCTGACGACGAGGGCGACCTCGAGGCCGTAGCCGGTGCCACCGTTGATCGGGCCGATGCCGACCTCGGCGGTCACGGTCGAACCCTCGGAGTCCTGCCGGGCCTTGCGGGCGACGAGCTTCAGCGCGCTGTGGAAGCAGGACGCGAAGCCGGCCGCGAACAGCTGCTCCGGGTTGGTGCCGTCGCCGGTGCCGCCCATCTCCTTCGGCGGCGCGACGGTGACGTCGAGCTTGCCGTCGTCGGTGGCGGTGCGCCCGTCCCGGCCGCCCTCAGCGGTCGCGCGAGCCGTGTACAGGACCTTCTCTACTGCAATCGTCACTGCTATCTCCTTGGGAGGGCTTGTTCTAGTTCTTTGGGGCTTTGTCCTTGAGGCTTCGTTCTTCGGAGCTTGTGCTTTGGGGTCAGCGGGTCGGGTCGAGGGTGAGCTTGCCGACCGTACGGCGGGCGCGCATGTCCTCGTGCGCGGTCGCGATGTCGGACAGGGCGTAGTCGCCACCGACGATCGGGCGCAGCTTGCCGTCCACCGCGAGGCCGAACAGTTCCTTCAACGGGTCGCCCAGCAGCGCCGGGGTCTTGAAGCAGTCGGCCAGCCAGAAGCCGGCGATCGTCTTCGAGCCCTTCATCAACCGGCCGGGCTCAACCGCCTTCGCGGCCTGACGTGATGCCGAGCCGAAGGTCACCAGCCGACCGAACCGGCCCAGCGCGTCGAACGACTCGTCGAACGTCGGGCCGCCGACCATCTCGAGCACGATGTCGACCGGCTTGCCGTCGTTAGCCTCGATGATGCGGTCCTTCAGGCCCTCGGGTTCACCGTCGATCGCAGCGTCCGCACCGAGCTCGATGGCCAGCTTGCGCTTCTCGTCCGACGACGCGGTGGCGATCACGCGACCGGCGCCCCAGAGCTTCGCGAGCTGGATGGCCAGCGTTCCGACGCCACCGGCGCCGGCGTGCACGAGTACCGACTCGCCCTTTTGGAGATGGGTGGAGGTCTTCAGCAGGTGCCAGGCGGTCGTGCCCTGCAGAACCAGAGCGAGCGCGTCACCGTCGCTGACACCTTCCGGCACGTCGAACGCGTACGGCGCGTGGGCGACGGCCTTCTCGGCGTACCCACCCGAGCCGACCAGCGCGACGACCCGGCGGCCGTCCGCGGTGTGGCCGACGACCTCGCCACCGGGGATCAACGGCAGTCGCGCCTTCGAGAGGTAGCTGTTCTCCACCTGGTGGGTGTCGGCGTAGTTCACGCCGGCCCGGTCGACGGTGATCAGAACCTGTCCGTCACCCGCGACCGGCTCGTCGACGTCGCTGACCTTGAGAACTTCCGGGCCACCGAACTCGGTGATCTGTACGGCTCGCACGTTGATCTTCCCTTCGCGGTCTGTTTTGCTTCTCTACGGTGTACTATACATCGTACGTTACCGTTTTCGATGCTCGCCTTTGTGAGCTGGGAGACAGTGAGTCGAGAGACAGCGAGTTGGGAGACAGACCGATGCCAGCCAGCCGGGCCAGGACGCCGCGGAACACCCTCAGCCCCGAGCTGATCGTGCGCACCGCGCTCGACCTGATGGAGTCGGACGGCACGAGCGCCTTCAGCCTCCGCGGCCTCGCCGCCGAGCTGGGCGTCGGCCCGATGGCGCTCTACACCTACTTCCGCAACAAGGACGACCTGTACGACGCCGTCCGCAACCACCTGATGGGGTTGCTCCTGCCGGTGCCCAGTGACGTGCCGTGGCAGGACCAGGTCCGGTCGGTCTGCCGTGGACTGCGCGCCCTGATGCTGCAACACCCTTGCCTCTCGCAACTACTCGCGGGCCGCCCCCTGAGCGGCCAGGAGACCGCCCGGGTTGCGGAGGGCCTCCTCGGCGTACTGCGCTCAACCGGCTTCGACAAGGAAACAGCAGCCCGGACCCACACCACCCTCTTCACCTACGTCCTCGGCTCCACCTCCTGGGAAATCCAAATGGCCGTCGAACGCCGAGACCCCGAGGCTTGGCGCCGCCTCCGCACCACCATGGAGTCGCTATCAGCCACCGAGTTCCCCACGGTCGTAGAACTAGCCCCGGAACTAGCCCGCACGACGGGCGGCGACGACCAGTTCAACTACGGCCTGGACCTGTTGATCGCCGGACTCGAACCCCAAGTGCGCTGAAGGGTGTGTGAGGCTGGGTGGATGATCACCTGTGTTGTGGAGTACGTCATCGACCCGGCGCAGATCGCCGCCTTCGAGCAGTTCGGCCGGCGGTGGATCGAACTGGTCACCAAGCACGGCGGAACCCACCACGGCTACTTCCTCCCGTCGGAGGGAGCCAGCGACAAGGCCCTCGCCTTGTTCAGCTTCCCGAGTCTCGCCGCCTATGAGCAGTACCGGACCCTGTTCGGCGAGGACCCCGAGTTCGTCGAGGCCGACCGCATCCGAGACGAGAGCGGCTGCGTACTCCGCTACGACCGCACGTTCATGCGACCAATGTTCAGCTGAATCCCCAGGCCGAACCGCCAACACTCACCATGTGGCGGGTAGGCGGTTCGCTTGAGCGTGGCGATCACCGAGGGAGCTCGGCTTGGCAAGGTTGGTGAGTGTTGGCGGTCAGCTCAGAAGACCATCGTGACGATGGCGACGATTCCGATGACGACGATCAGAGCGCGGAGGGCGATCGGGGGGAGTTTGCGGCCGTAGCGGGCGCCTGCGAAACCGCCGATTGTGGAGCCGACGGCGATCAGGCCGGCCGCGAGCCAGTCGACGTCGGCGACGATGATGAAGAGGATGGCCGCGACCGTGTTCACCACGGTGGCCAGGACGTTCTTGAGGGCGTTCATCTTCTGCAGGTTCGCGTCCATGCCGATACCGAGGATCGCCATCAGCAGCACGCCTTGCGCCGCGCCGAAGTAGCCGCCGTACACGCCGGTCGCGAAGACTGCCGGCATCACCCACCAAGCGCCGCGATGGGCGTGGTCGGGGAGGTTGATCCGCTTCGACAGCCACGGTTGGAGCGCGACCAGGATGCAGCCGAGCAGGATCAGGCCGGGGACGACCGCCTTGAAGGCTGTGTCCGGGAGTTTGAGCAGCAGCACTCCCCCGACGATGCCGCCGACGAGCGACGCCGGGATCAGGCGGATCAGCCGACCGCGCTGGCCTTCGAGCTCGCGCCGGTAGCCGATCGCGCCGGCCCGCCGTACCGGGCGAGAGGCCGACGCTGTTGCTGACGTTCGCGAGTACGGGTGGGATGCCGACGGCGAGCAGCGCAGGGAAGGTCAGCAGAGTGCCCGAACCCACCACCGCGTTGATCGTGCCCGCGCCCATTCCCGCCAGCAGGACGAACAGCGCCTCGAACCATGTCATCGCTGCCAGACTCTACGCACCTGATACGTCACGCGCTCGCCGGTCCGATCCCTGAACGCTCAAGTGCCGCCAACATCACACCCACTCCCCCCGTACTTTGAGCACCCCGCGAGTACTCCCGCGCCGCCGGGTGCTCAACCCGTGCTCAATGTGCCCCAATGAGGTGGATGTGAAGCGGCCCGGCTCACACCCGTGTGGGTGGGGGCCGGGCCGTAGTACTGGTGGTCAGCGCTCGAGCGGAGGGCCGTCCTGTACCGGCGAGGTCTGCTCGGGAGCAGAGGTGACTGCCGGCGGCGCGGCCTGCTGGGCGCGGGAGCTTACTGCCGCGTTCTGCGCGGCAGCGATCGCTTCCTGTACTGCGTTGTCGGCCTCGGCCACCGCGGCGTCCGGGGTCACCGACGAACCGCCGCCGCTGTCGACCTCGACGGCGTGCGAGTCGCCCAGGTCCGGCTGCGGGAACGGGCCCTCGGCCTTCTGGGTGATGCCGGCGATCTGGCCGACGGCACTGCCGAGACCTTCCATCGCCTTGCCGATCTCGCTGGGGATGATCCACAGCTTGTTCGAGTCGCCCTGGGCGATCGACGGGAGCATCTGCAGGTATTGGTAGGCCAGCAGACCCTGGTCCGGCTTGCCGGCGTGGATCGCGTTGAAGACGGTGGTGATGGCCTGCGCCTCACCTTGCGCCTTCAGGATCCGGGCTTCCCGCTCGGCCTGGGCGCGCAGGATGCGGGACTCCCGGTCACCTTGCGCGGTGAGGATCGCGGACTGCTTCTGACCTTCGGCCGAAAGGACGGCGGACTGCCGCATACCTTCGGCGGTCAGGATCGCCGCGCGCTTGTCACGGTCGGCGCGCATCTGCTTCTCCATCGAGTCCTGGATCGACGGCGGCGGGTCGATCGAGCGGAGCTCCACCCGGTTCACCCGGATGCCCCACTTGCCGGTCGCCTCGTCCAGTACGTAACGGAGCTTCTCGTTGATCTCCTCGCGACTGGTCAGCGTCTGCTCCAGGTCCATGCCACCGATGATGTTTCGGAGCGTGGTCATGGTCAGCTGCTCGATCGCCTGGATGTAGTTGGAGATCTCGTACGTCGCACGTACCGGGTCGTTCACCTGGAAATAGATGACGGAGTCGATCGACACCATCAGGTTGTCCTCGGTGATGACGCCTTGCGGCGGGAACGCGACGACCTGCTCGCGCATGTCGATCGTGTAGCGGACCTTGTCGACGAACGGAGTCAGCAGGTTCAGGCCGGGCTGTAAGCCGACCTTGAACTTCCCGAACCGTTCCACGATGCCGACGGTCTGCTGCTGCACGACCCGGACGGACTTGATCAGTGTGACGACCACCAGTAAGGCGACCAATGCCAACACTACGAGGAACGCGGTCACTTGACCCTCCCACTCGACAGAACCCTCAGGACGGACAGTCTTTCCTATCGACGGGCCACTGACGACAACGGTTCCCTCACGATCCGGCTACTTGATTCGGCAGCTTCTGGAGACCGTGCGGGATCGTTCTCAGCGGTGTCGCCGACGGCAACGATGTCCGTACTTCCGACAGTACTTCGAGCGCGAGGTCGCACAACCAAACGACACCACCGCGACACCCCACCGATATGGCGGGCGTCAGGGAAAGCGGGTGTGGGAGGGCAACACCCCACCGATATGGCGGGCGTCAGGGAAAGCGGGGTGCGGGAGGGCAACACCCCACCGATATGGCGGGCGTCAGGGAAAGCGGGGTGCGGGAGGGCAACACCCCACCGATATGGCGGGCGTCAGGGAAAGCGGGGTGCGGGAGGGCAACACCCCACCGATATGGCGGGCGTCAGGGAAAGCGGGGTGCGGGAGGGCAACACCCCACCGATATGGCGGGGGTTTGGGAAAGCGGTGGGGGCGGGTGAGCGGCGGGCGCTGGCCGGAGGCGGTGGGCGCCGGTGGGTCAGGTGCGGGGTGGGTCTGTGTCTTTGCTGGGGGTTTGGTCCAGTTCGGGGAACTGGTGGCCGAAGGGGTCGCCTACCGGGTAGACGACCGCGGTGGCGCCGTCGATGGACATGACCTCTACGCGGGTGCCGGGCGGGAAGGTGGAGACCTCGTCGTACGGGCGGGCGGTCCATAGTTCGCCGTTGAGCTTGATCGAGCCGCCGCCGTCGGGGTGGATCTCCTTCACGACCACGCCGGTACGGCCGATGACGTGTTGCGAGCCGGTCTTCAGTTCACCGCTGTGGTGGAGTTTGCGGACCAGCAGCGGGCGGATCGCGGCGAGCATCGCGGCGGACGTGATCAACCCGATGACGATCTGCAGCCAGAGCAGATGCGGGAAGAAGGCTCCCACCCCGGCGGCGGTGATCGCCCCGGCCCGCCAGCATCAGCAGGGTGAAGTCGAGCGAAGCCAGCTCGGCCAGACCGAGGACGACGGCGATCCCGAGCCAGGCCGCCCACACGTTGTCTCGCAGCCAATCCATCATCTTGTAACTCTATCCGTCATGTAGACCTCAGGCAGGTCTACCCGATGGTGTGACGCATCAGTCGTGACCAGCGCACCCGATCACTATCGATGAATTCGGTTACAGGGCGCGGGCGAAGTACCGGCCGTCGGTGTGGCTGAGGCTGAGGGCCAGGTCGAAGGTGTCGGACAGATTCTGCGCGGTGAGCGCCTCGTCGATCGGCCCGGCGGCGACGATCCGCCCGTTCTTCAGCAGCATCGCGTGGGTGAAGCCGGGCGGGATCTCCTCGACGTGGTGGGTGACGAGCACCATCGCCGGCGAACCTTCGGCCGTCGCGATCGCACTGAGCGACCGGACCAGGTGTTCGCGACCCGTAAGGTCCAGCCCCGCGGCCGGCTCGTCGAGCAGCATCAGTTCGGGGTCCGTCATCAGCGCCCGGGCGATCTGAACCCGCTTGCGCTCGCCTTCCGACAAGGTGCCGAAGGTGCGTTCGCTGAGGTGCCCGATGCCGAGCTCGGTCAGCAACACCTTCGCCCGCTGGTGGTCCTGCTCGTCGTACTCCTCGCGCCAGCGACCCAGTACGGCGTACGACGCGGAGACGACGACGTCGGAGACCCGCTCGGATCGCGGCAACCGGTCGGCGAGAGCAGCGCTGGTGAGGCCGATCCGCGGCCGGAGCTCGAACACGTCGATCGCGCCGAGTACCTCGCCGAGCAGCCCGACCACGCCGGTGGTGGGGTGCATCTGGGCCGCGAGGATCTGCAGCATCGTCGTCTTGCCGGCCCCGTTCGGGCCGATCACGACCCAGCGGTCGGCCTCGTCGACGGACCAGTCGATACCGTCCAGCAGCACCGCATCCCCACGGACGATCGAGACGCCGGCCAGCTCCACCACTGCAGTCATGGCGCAAAACCTACGTGGTCGCCGCCGAGCGCCGACGCCGACCCTGGTGGTGTCGTACAGACCGCCGCTGGATGGGAGACTGGATGGCGTGCTCATCACTGCCGCCTCGGTGCGTTTCACCGTCTGGACGAACGCGATGCTGACCGGTGCCTGTGACCCGGACACCGCGGCGACCAAGATCCTGGGCGACGACGTCGGTCATCATGTGTCCGGCCTCGCCGCGCATCCCACTCCGGCCACCCTTCCCGTCGCGCTCAACCTCCTCCGCGCGGCCGGCGCGACCCAGGCCCACCTCGCCCTGCCGATCCCGGGCGACCCGATCGGGCTGGCCGGACCACCGCCGTTCAACGAGGCCGCGCTGGAGACGGGCGAGGCCGTAGTACTGACCGGAGCCGAGATCGGCCTCGTTCCGGCGTACGTCGGACCAGCGGTGCAGTGGACCGTGCTGCCCGCGGCCAGTCCCCCGCCGGCCGATTTCGGTGAGGCCGATCGTGGCTTGCGCGCGGCCCTGATCGAGGCGGCCGAGTCGCTCGCCGCGCTCGAGGTGGCGAGGTGGAAGCCCGAGGTCGCCGACGCGTTGATCGACATCCGGCGGATCGGTTCGGGCAAGGGCGATGATCTTGCCCCCGGCTACGAAGCCCGGGCGGTCAAGACGGCGGCCACGGCCCGGCGTTGCCTGGCGATCGCCGATGCCGCCCTGGAGGACGACGGGTCCGCTGTCACCGGCGCGGAAGCCGACGCCCGGCGTCGTGCGTTGCACGATCTGGCGGCCGCTGCCCGGCGGGCACTTGTTGCGGCATGTGGACCGCCCGTCAATCGTTAACCCATTTTGGGTAGCGTTCGCCTTGTCATGACACGACAGGCTGAGTACGACACGCATCCCATCGACCGCCCGACCCTGCTGGTCACGTTGACCGGTACGGACCGCCCGGGCCTCACTTCCGCCGTACTCTCGATCCTGGCCAGCCGCGGCCTGGACGTGATCGACGCGGAACAGGTCGTACTCCGGGGCCGCCTCGTGCTGGGAGTCCTGCTCACAGCACCACGTGATCACAAGGAACTGAAGAAGGACCTCAAGTCGCTGGCCGAGGGCCTCGACGTCGACATCGACGTGAAGAAGGGCTTCGGCGACAACGAGCCGCGGCGCAAGGGCCGGACCCAGGTGACCGTGATCGGCAGCCCGCTGACGGCCAAGGGATTCGCCGCGATCGCCGGCCGGATCGCCGACACGGGTGCCAACATCGACCGGATCAGCCGGATGGCGCGCTATCCGGTGACCGCGATGGAGATCGCGGTCTCCGGTGCCGATCCGGACTCGCTGCGGACCGTGCTCGCCCTCGAAGGCGTCAAGCAGGGCCTCGACGTCGCAGTACAGGCCGGTGGGCTTTATCGCCGGGCCAAACGGCTGATCGTGATGGACGTGGACTCGACCCTGATCCAGGGCGAGGTGATCGAGATGCTCGCCGCACATGCCGGCCGGCTGGAGGAAGTCGCCGCGGTCACCGAGCAGGCGATGCGCGGCGAACTCGACTTCGCCGATTCGCTGCGGCACCGGGTGGCGACCCTCGAAGGACTGCCCGCGTCGGCGCTGGACGAGGTGCACCGGGCGATCGAGCTCGCGCCGGGCGCGCGGACGCTGGTCCGGACGCTGAAGCGGCTCGGGTACCAGTTCGCCATCGTCAGCGGCGGGTTCAGCCAGATCACCGACAAGCTCGCGGCCGAGCTCGGCATCGACTACGCGGCCGCGAACGTGCTGGAGATCGTCGACGGCAAGCTCACCGGCAAGGTGGTCGGCGACATCGTCGACCGGGCCGGCAAGGCGACCGCGCTGCGACGGTTCGCGAAGTCCTCCGGCACGCCGCTCTCGCAGACCGTGGCGATCGGCGACGGGGCGAACGATCTCGACATGCTCGCGGCGGCCGGCCTCGGCATCGCCTTCAACGCCAAGCCGGTGGTCCGCGCGGCCGCCGACACCCACGTCAGCGTCCCCTACCTCGACACCATCCTGTATCTGCTCGGCATCAGCCGCGAGGAAGTGGAAGCCGCCGACGCCCAGAGTTCGGCCAGCTGAGGCCTTGCGTCCGAAGAGGTGAGGGTCCTGCCCCACGTCCCTTCGGACGTCATGCTTTCGCAAGGTGCGCATTTGGCGGGCGCAGGTGGGTGCGGCGAGGATCAGGGCAAGTCTGTTTCTGTGGTGCTTCCGGCCGGGTACAGCAGTCGCGCGGCGACCGATGCGGATGTCGAGGCGATCCACGAACTCGTCGCCGGCACGGAATGTGAACTGCACGGTGAGGCGGAGACCGCGGCCGACGGGATCAAGGCCGTCCTGTCCCGGCCCGGGTTCGACCCGGCAGTCGACACGGTCGTCGTGCACGGCCCGACCGGCCTGGCTGCGTGGGCCTGGCTGAACCGGGGCAAACGGGCCCAGATCGACGTCGCGACGGATCAGCGTGGGCTTGGCCTCGGGACCGCCTTGCTGGACTGGGCCGAGGCGCGAGCGGCCGAGGTCGGCACCGACTGGTTCGGCCAGATGGTCGACGACAAGGACCTGGCCGGCACGGAGTTGGTGCGCGCCCGCGGGTTCGAAGTACTGGCGGTCAACTGGCAGCTCCAGCTGCCGATGGACGAGGAGCCGGTGGTTCCCGCCCTGCCGGAAGGGATCACGGTCCGGCCCTTCGCTCCGGGTGACGCGGCGGCCGCGCACTTGCTGATCGAGGACGCCTTCGACGAATGGCAGTCGCGGCGCAAGTCGTACGAGGAGTGGGCCGCGATGATGATCGACCGGTCGAGCTTCGCCCCGGAGCTGTCGCCGATGGCCTTCGCGGGTGCCGAGCTGATCGGGGCCGCGCTCTGCCTGGACCTCCCGGATTCCGACGAGGGCTACATCGAGCAACTCGCCGTACGAGCTGATCACCGCGGCAAGGGCCTTGCCAGAACGCTCCTCGCCGTCGCACGCCAGGCCTTCTACCGCCAGGGCAAACGCAACCTGACGCTCTGGACCCACTCCGATACCGGCGCCCTCGCCATGTACGAGCGCCTGGGAATGACAGTCCACCGGAGCACGACCATCCACCGCAGCCCCACCAGAGCCCACTAGCTCTCCGGGCACAGGCCTGGTGCAAAAAGGTGGTGCCGAGGCTCCCCAGCCCGGCACCACCAGCTCTGGCCAGCGATCCGATCGGTCGGCGACGACCTCGAGATCTTGTGTACAGGGCGCATGCTTCCAGGTACGGGCGGTTACCCGCAGGTTTATCTGCAGGTTGTTGCAGTCAGCTTGTCGGTACTGCGTGGAGCGGGCCGCGCGCGAGGGGATTCGCGCAGTTTTCCCCGGTCTGGTCAGAGCCGCGGGGGCGGGCCGATGATGTCGATGTCGTAGCCGGCGGCGATTGCCTTGAGCGCCTGGAGATCCGGCGGAGGCATATCGGCTCGCGGCGTACCGACGGCTCTGGTGAATTCCTCGAAGCCGGCCGGGTTGTGCAGGGTCAGGTATCTCGCCTGCGGGCTGGTGATCAGGATCGAGTGCGAGAGCCCGCGGGGCAGGAAGGCGACCGAGCCGGCCCCCGCGGTACTGATCTGGCCGTCCACCTCGACGCGAAGTTCTCCGTCGAGGACGAAGAACGTCTCGTCGGCCGCGTGGTGGGTGTGCACCGGAGTCCCGAAGCCGCGCTCGTTCTCGTGCTCGACCACGGCGAGCTGCCCACCCGTCGCGTCGCCACCGAGCCGGATCCGCACCAGCGAGCCGAGGAACCAGACGACGTCCTGCTCCTCGGCTGTCAGCAGGGCCGGAACCAAACCACCGGGCAGCTTGCCGAAATCAGTCACCGGCCAAACCTATGTCGCGGACAGGCCGCGACCGGACCTACTTGGCGACCTGGTCGATCGGGGGTGCGGCGATGATGACGGAGTCGCCGAACTTGCTGAAGACGGAGCTGCCACCCTCGGCGCCGAAGGTGTAGTCGATCTTGCGCGGGAGCGAGTCGCCGTCGAGCAGCACCTTGGCCGACAGCGTCTTGGTCTTCTCCTGCGCGAGGCTCTCCGCGGTGATGAAGTTCCCGAACGCCTTCGCCTGAGCAGCCTTCTCCAGATCGATCGTGACGTCGTACAGGGTCGTGTGTACGCCGTCGACGTCCGGCCCGGGGGCGCTGGTGAACTTCGTCGCGTACGGCGTGGCGCCGAGGAACTGCTGCGGCTGCGCCTGCCAGGCGATGAGCTGGATCACAACGCCACTCAGCGCGTCGAGGCCCTTCTTCTTCGCGTCGTACTTGACCCACTGCGCGCCGTCCGAGATGCCTTCGCCCTGGCCGTACAGCCGGCCGCCGACACCCATCACGGTGGTCCCGTCGGCGTTGACCACGAACTCGGGCGTAGCGCCGCCCAGCTTCACGTCGGCGGTCAGCGTGCCCGGGTCCTCGCCGGTGGTCTTCGACACGACCCGGAAGGTGCCCTTCTTCGCGAGCGCCGCCTGAACCTTCGGGCCGAGGTCGGCCTGGCTCAGGGTCGTCGCTGCCACCACGCTCGGACCGGAAGCGCCGGCGGCGTCCGTTCCGGGAGCCGGGGTGTTTCCGCATGCCGCGAGGAGTGCGACTGCGCCGGTCGCCGCGAGCGGCATCATGATTCTCTTCACAGCGCGGATGATGACATGCACAACCGGTCAAAGCGGCACTTTTTGCAGGATCCTGCCTCACCCAGATCAGTACCAGGGCGTCGAGCGCCTATTCTTTCGGCTATGTCAGAACAGCAGGGTGGGGTGACGACGAGCGGGCCGGGTGCCTTGTTCGCCATTGGTGGGGCCGAGGACAAGCTGAAGAAGCGGATGGTCCTGCAGGAGTTCGTCGAGGCGGCAGGTGGTCCGAAGGCGCGGATCGTGGTGGTCCCGACCGCCTCCGCGCTGGGCCCGGACGTGGTCGACGTGTACTCCGCCCTGTTCGCCGCGCTCGGTGCGGCCAGCGTGGTCGGCGTACGGCCGGAGAACCGCGAGGACGCGGACGACCCGGCCTTCATCGAGCCGTTGGAGCAGGCCACCGGGATTTTCATGACCGGCGGCAACCAACTCAAGCTGAGCGGCGTGGTCACCGGTACGGCGTTCGGTCGCGCGGTGACCGAAGCGCATGCACGAGGCGCCGCAGTCGGCGGTACGTCGGCAGGCGCGAGCATTCTGGCCGAGCACATGATCGCCTTCGGACGGTCCGGCGCGACCCCACGGCAGCGGATGAGCCAATTGGCCGGCGGACTCGGCCTGGTCCAGGGCGCGATCGTGGATCAGCACTTCGCCCAGCGCAATCGGTACGGGCGGTTGCTCTCGCTGGTCGCGCAGTCCCCCGGGCTGCTCGGGATCGGCGTCGACGAGGACACGGCGGCCGTAGTACGGGGATCTCATCTCGAGGTCGTCGGGCGGGGTGCGGTGACGATCTTCGACGGCAGCCGGATCACTTCGAACGCCCATTACGCCAGCCGGTCCGAGGCGATCCTTGCCTCCGGCGTCGTACTGCACGTGTTGCCGGCCAGCTCGACCTTCGATCTGAAGGCGCGGGTGCTGCTGTCCTTCGGTCCGCAGCCTCCCGCCGAGGAGATCGCCTCGATCGAGGCCGCCGAGGCGGATCTGCGCAAGCTGGCCAAGGAGATCGCGGCCGAGGGCGTCTCACCGGCGTACTACGCCGAGCGCAAGCGCCGGGCCGGCCGGCGGACGGCGAAGTCGGAACCAACGCCGGCGAAGGGCGCAGCGGTGAAGTCGGCGGTCCCGGCGAAGAAGGCCAGATCGTCGGCGGCGGGACAGTCCAGACCGGAGGCGACCGAGCCGTTGAGCGCGGGCGCCGAATTCAGCCGACCAGATTCCGACCCGCGACCAGACAGTGGGACCGCATGACCGACACCGCCCCCGACCAGACCCCGACCGGTACGCCGGGCAACGCCGAGACACTCGGCACTCCCAGCCCGGACCTGAAGGTGATCGAGACCCGGGTCTACCGCGGCCCGAACATCTGGAGCTACGAGCCGGCCATCCACCTGGTGGTCGATCTGGGATCGCTGGAGAACTTCCCGTCGAACACCATCGACGGCTTCACCGAGCGGCTGCTGGAGTACCTCCCCCGGCTCGATCAGCACCACTGCTCGCGCGGCCGCCGCGGCGGCTTCATCGAGCGCCTGCAAGAGGGCACCTGGCTCGGCCACATCGCCGAGCACGTCTCGCTCCAGCTGCAGCAGGAGGCCGGCCACGACATGCGGCGCGGCAAGACCCGCCAGGTGAAGGGCGTCCCCGGCCGGTACAACATCGTCTACTCGTACGCCGACGAGGGCGTCGGCCTTGCCGCCGGTGAGCTCGCGATCCGGTTCGTGAACTATCTGGTCCAGCCGACGCCGGACTTCGACTTCACCACCGAGCTGGAGAAGTTCATCAGGGCCGCCGAGCGGAGCGCCTTCGGGCCCTCGACGCAGGCGATCGTCGACGAGGCCGTGTCCCGCGACATCCCCTGGATCCGGCTGAACAAGTTCAGTCTGGTGCAGCTCGGCCAGGGCGTGCACGCGAAGCGGATCCGGGCGACCATGACGTCCGAGACCGGCTCGATCGCGGTGGACGTGGCCGGCGACAAGGACCTCACCACCAAGCTGCTCGCCTCCGCCGGCCTGCCGGTGCCGCGATCGGCCTCGGTCCGCGACGTCGAGGACGCGGTCTCGGCAGCCAACAAGATCGGCTACCCGGTCGTCTGTAAGCCGCTCGACGGCAACCATGGCCGCGGCGTCTGCCTGAACCTGCAGGACGCGGACGCGGTCCGGGAGGCCTTCCCGGTCGCGGCCGACCAGTCGCGGCGCGGCTCGGTGATCGTGGAGAGCTTCGTCACCGGCAAGGACTACCGCTGCCTGATCATCAACGGGCGGATGGAAGCCATCGCCGAGCGGGTCCCGGCCCACGTCGTCGGCGACGGCGTGCACACGGTGGCCGAGCTGGTCGAGATCACCAACGCCGACCCGCGCCGAGGCGTCGGGCACGAGAAGATCCTGACCCGGATCACGGTGAACGCGGCCGCTCGCGAGCTGGTCCGGTCGCAGGGCTTCGAGCTGGACGACGTACCGCCCGAAGAGACGATGGTGAAGCTGACCCTCACCGGCAACATGTCCACGGGTGGGATCTCGATCGACCGCACCTTCGAGGCGCATCCGGAGAACGTCGAGATCGCCGAGGAGGCGGCCCGGATGATCGGGCTGGACATCGCCGGTATCGACTTCATCTGCCCCGACATCACCCAGCCGGTCCGCGAGACCGGTGGCGCGATCTGCGAGGTCAACGCGGCCCCCGGGTTCCGGATGCACACGAACCCGACGATCGGCGACCCGCAGTACATCGCGAAGCCGGTCGTCGACATGCTGTTCCCGCCGGGCGCGACCAGCCGGATCCCGATCGTGGCCGTGACCGGGACGAACGGGAAGACGACCACCTCGCGGATGATCAGCCACGTCTTCAAGGGGATGGGCCGCAAGGTCGGGATGACGTCGACCGACGGCATCGTGATCGACGAGCGGCTGGTGATCCGGTCCGACGCGTCCGGGCCGAAGTCCGCCCGGATGGTGCTGCAGAATCCCCGCGTCGACTTCGCCGTGTTCGAGGTGGCTCGCGGCGGGATCCTGCGGGAGGGACTCGGGTACGAGCGCAACGACGTCGCCGTCGTACTGAACATCCAGCCCGACCACCTCGGGATGCGCGGGATCGACACCCTCGACCAACTGGCCGACGTCAAGGCCGTGCTGGTCGAGGCGGTGCCGCGGAACGGGTTCGCGGTACTGAATGCCGACGATCCGCTGGTCCGCAAGATGCGGCGGAAGTGCTCCGGCGAGGTGGTCTGGTTCAGCATCGCGGAGCCGGGCAGCGAGGTTCGCGAGTACATCGAGGGACACTGCCGGCGCGGCGGGCGGGCCGTCGTACTGGATCGCTCGGATCTCGGCGACATGATCAGCATGAAGCACGGCCGGCGCTCGATGCAGCTGGCCTGGACACACTTGCTGCCGGCAACCTTCGGCGGCCGGGCGATGATGAACGTGCAGAACGCGATGGCGGCCGCGGCAGCAGCTTTCGCCGCCGGAGCGCCGTTGCACGACATCCGGCAGGGTCTGCGGACGTTCAACACCTCGTACTACCTGTCCCCCGGCCGGTTGAACGAGATCCAGGTCGACGGCCGCACGGTGATCGTCGACTACTGCCACAACGCACCCGCGATGCGGATGCTGGGCGACTTCGTCGACAAGCTCGGCGAGAGCCTGAACGCCTCGTCCGAGCTCGGCCGGCCGTCGCGGATCGGCGTGATCGCCACGGCGGGCGACCGGCGCGACGACGACATGCGCGAACTCGGCGAGGTCGCGGCCCAGCACTTCGACGTGGTGATCGTCCGCGAGGACGTGAGGCTGCGCGGCCGCAAGCGCGGCGAGTCGGCCGAGCTGATCACCGAGGGCGTCCGGACCGCGATGGAGAACGGCGCCCGCTGCCGCCAGGTCGAAACGGTCCTCGAAGAGCTCACCGCCGTACAGCACGCGCTGTCCCGCTCAAACCGCGGCGACCTGGTAATCCTCTGCGTCGACCAGCACCAGTCCGTCCTGTCCGAGCTCGAATCCGTCTCCCACCTGGCCCAGGCCGGCGCCCGCTCCGGCGACGAGGGCGGCGACCCCGACTTCGTCCGCCCCGAAGGCGACCCGGAGGACGACGAGTCAGACGAGTAGGCATCCGCTTGCGTCCGAAGAGGCGAGGGCCCCGCCCCTCATTTCTTCGGACGCAGCAACGAATGGCGTGGGGGTTCACCCACCGGTAGGGGGTTCGCCCACCGGTATGGGGGTTCGCCCACCGGTAGGGGGTTCGCCCACCGGTAGGGGGTTCGCCCACCGGTAGGGGGTTCGCCCACCGGTAGGGGGTTCGCCCACCGGTAGGGGGGTTCACCCACCGGTAGGGGGTTCGCCCACCGGTAGGGGGGTTCACCCACCGGTAGGGGGTTCGCCCACCGGTATGGGGGTTCACCCACCGGTAGGGGGTTCGCCCACCGGTATGGGGGTTCACCCACCGGTAGGGGGTTCACCCACCGGTATGGGGGTTCGCCCATTGGTGTGCGAGTGGGCTAACCCCCATAGGAGGGGGTAAGCGCATCGTCGCGTCGTCGCGTCGGTGTGGGAGGGGGCGCTGAGTGTTAGCTGTGCGTGCGCGGGTGAGCCGTGGGGGGCAATCGGCTGGGCGGGAACGCACTGCGTGTGCAGGGGAACTCTCCTGCTCGGAGGCTCGTTAGGGTGTCCGTGAAGACCAAGTTGCTGATGGCATGTATCGCCGTCGCCCTCCCCTTGTTGGTGTCCTCCTGCGGAACGGCGGACAAGAAGCCTGTCGAAGCGGCAGCCAAGACGCCTGGTGTGATCGTGGAGGATGCCTGGGTGCGGGCGACGGCCGGCGCCAAGGACACCTCGATGACCGCCGCGTTCATGTCGCTGACGAATCCTGGCTCGGCGAGCATCAAGTTGACCTCGGCAACTTCTCCGGTGGCCGGAATCGTGCAGCTGCACGAGATGGCGATGAAGGACGGCAAGATGGTGATGCAGGAGAAGGCCGGCGGCATCACCGTCCCGGCCGGCTCGCACGCCCACCTCGCACCGAGCGGTGATCACGTGATGCTGATGGGTCTGAAGCAAGGCCTCAAGCCGGGTGACGAAGTGCCGTTGACGCTCAAGTTCTCCGACGGTTCCAGCCATGACCTGACCGTGCCGGTGAAGGCGTTCACCGAAGAGGAAGAGCACTACCACCCGACGCCGACGCCGACCAGCACGCCTTGACCGCACGACCGTCCCGCCGGCAGCTCATCGGGTACGCCGGTGCGGCTGCGGGCCGGCGCCGCCGTCACTGGTGGAGCCGTCGCCGTCGCCAACAATGCGGGCGGCTCCGTCGAGGCTGCCGGCTCGCCAGCCGCGGCGAGCCGCGAGATTTCGCCGTACGGCGTGCATCAGCCGGCCATCGCGGCACCCTCGCCCAAGCATGCCGAGTTGGTGGCGCTCAATCTCCAGAGCGGTACCGACAAGGCGGCGCTAGGTCGGTTGATGCGGCTGTGGAGCACCGACGTCACCGCTTTGAGCGCCGGTCGACCGGCGCCAGGTGACACCGCTCCGGAGCTTGCCCTAGGCAACGTTGCGCTGACGGTGACGGTCGGATTCGGTCCGCGAGTGTTTTTGCTGCCGGGGCTGACGGCGAAGCGGCCGCGAGGGCTCGACGAGTTGCCGGTCATGTCGCACGATCGGCTGCAACCTGCCTGGTCCGGTGGCGATCTGGTGCTGCTCGTCGGAGCGGATGATCCCGTCAGCGTGGTTCACGCAGTACGGCGGTTGGTGGCTGACGCGGCGCCGTTCGCCCGGCCGGTGTGGCGGCAGACCGGCTTCTGGAACGGCACCGGCCCTGACGGCAAGCCAGTGACCGGCCGCAACCTCTTCGGCCAGGTGGATGGCAGTGGAAACCCAACACCGGGGACGCCCGAGTTCGATCAGACGGTGTGGTCGGACGAACCAGGCTGGTTCACCGACGGTACGACGCTCGTCGTACGCCGGATCAAGCTCAACCTGGACACCTGGGACGAGTTGACCAGGTCAGAACAGGAACGCGCGGTCGGGCGGAAACTCTCCACCGGCGCACCGGTCACCGGCACCGCCGAGCACGACGAACTCGACCTGGAGAAGCGCGACGCCGACGGCCGGCTCATGATCGCCGAGAACGCGCACGCCCGGCTCTCGCACCACTCGACGAACGACGGCCGCCGGATCTTCCGCAAGGGCCTCAACTACGTCCATGACACCGGCGCGACCCGCGAGTCCGGCCTGATCTTCCTCAGCTATCAGGCCGACATCGCCGGCCAGTTCCTTCCCCTGCTGGCCCGCCTCGACGCGGCCGATGCCCTCAACGAGTGGACAAACACCATCGGCACAGCCGTCTTCGCCCTCCCACCCGGCTTCGAGCAAGGCACCTGGCTCGCCCACCAGTTGCTCGATTGACCGACTCAGCAGTCCAGCGCGGCGAAGGTGTATCCCTTCGCGGTGAGGATCGGCAGTAGCTTCTCCAGTGCGGCGACGGTCTCACTCCGGTTGCCGCCCGCATCGTGCATCAGGACGACGCTGCCTGAGTGGACGGTCTTCAGGACGTTGGCGACGATCGCGCCGCTGCCCGGCTTGGTCCAGTCGAGAGAATCCGTGTCCCACAGCACTGGCTTCATACCGGCTGCCTTGATCTCGGCCCGGACCTGAGCATTCACGGCACCGTACGGCGGCCGGAAGCACTTCGACTCAGGTCCGCCGGTGATCTCCCGGTGCCTTTTGGCGGCGGAGATCATGGTCAGTTGCGGATGCGAGTACGAGTGGCTCCCGATCGCGTTGCCACCGGCCAGCACAGCGTCATGCAGTTCAGGATGCCGTGCCACCATCTGGCCGAGTTCGAAGAACGTTGCCTTCGCGCCGTTGCTCGCCAGGAGGTCCAGGATCTGCGGCGTCCAAGCAGGATCGGGCCCGTCGTCGAAGGTGAGATAGACGACCTTTGCGCCGGCGGCAGAGCGACTCGGATCGGCAGTCGGATCGACAGTCGGGTCGGCAGTCGGGTCGGCTGTCGGCTGCGGCTTCTCCGCCGGCTGTTCGGCCGAGGTGGAGGTCTTGACCGCCTGCGGCCGGGTCGCCGCTTCGGACTCCATCTTGTTGGCCGCTGTCAGCGTGACCACGACGGCGGCACCGACCACCGCCACTGCCGCGGTCCGCGTGACGACCCTGGTGAACCTGCTGGACATGCCTACCCCCGTAGCGTTCGAACCGGCGTTCGCCGTTCCTCAGCACTTCAGACGCCACCACAGCTCGTTTTGTTGGCGCTCGGGGATTGGACCCGAGGCAGTGTCACCGGCCACCAAGCTCGAAGTACTGACCGACTCGCGTCCCGAGCCGCCGGACCCGGCGGCTCCCATCCGGCTCCGGATCAAGCGCAGGCAGCTACGCCGGCGCGGCGCCGCCGCAGTACTGGTGACCGCAGCGGCCGTCGCACTCACCGTCGCGGCCGGTCCCGCGATCGGCGCACTCCGCGCCGGGCCTTCCGGCGATCCCGAGTTCGCGGCACCACCGACAAGCGCACCGGCCAGCACACCGGCTCCGCGGTCACCGAAGGTCAGCACTCCCGTCTCGACCCAGGGCAAGGTGCTTCCACCGCCCTGGTCGGACAAGGAGTTCACCAGGATGCCGGACGCGAACGCCTACCGCCCGGCGTACTACGTGGCCGACGGCCGGATTCCGACCGAGAAGTGGGCGATCATCTCGACCCAGGACAGCTGCCTGGTGTCCGACGAGGGCAAGGCGAACAGCTTCGGCCGGCCGTTCGACTGCTTCGACGAGTGGACGGCCGGTCAGACCGTCAGCTACACCGTGAACCAGGCGTACGCCAAGGAGAAGAACGCGCCGAAGGTCGACCACTCGCTGGTCCTCGGTGCCGTGTCGATCGAGTCCCGGACGGTCCGGATCGTCGCCGGCGGCAAGACCTACGTCACCGACGCCGTCGGTACGCCGACCACCAACCGGCTGCGGTTCTTCGCCATCGAGATCCCGAAGCGCGACCTGACGATCACCTCCATCACCCCGCTCGACGCCGCCAACCGGCCCGCGCCCGCGCCGGCCAACCCGCCGGCCCGCACGACCTGCACCTACTCCTGCGGCTCCCCCAGCGGCACCCCGATCAACTGACAGTTGTGCCCCGCGCCACAAGGTGCGGGGCGCAACTCTTCATCCAGCGGCAACGACGGGGCAACAGCACGTCACCAAGCTGGATGACATGGAACAGCTTCGGAGATCCGTCACCGCAGGAATGGCGTGTGACGTCTGCGGGAGGTTGCCCCATCCGCACCGTCTACGTCTGACCTTGGCCAAGCTCGCGGCGATCCTGCCGGTCGAGTTCGCTCTGCATGCGGCTGTGCTCGCACTGCATCCGCCGTACCTGCTCACCGTCGCACTGCTCGCGCTGACGACAACCGCCCTGGTGATCTGGGTCGTCGAGCCGTCCGCGATGCGCCTGCTCCGCCGCTGGCTGCACGCACCCGGTAACCACCTCCGTCGGCAGACTCACGACGAGCTGACTCAGGCACCATCGCTCTGGCGAATCAGAGTGACACTCGACGACCGGTCCGGCGAACTCGAACGGCTCACCCATCGGCTGGCCGATCTCGACGCCAACATCCTCGGCCTGCATGTTCATCCGGTGGATAGCGGCGTCCGGGACGAGCTCGTCGTCTCCACACCGGACTCGGTCGGCGCCGACGAACTACTCGCCGCGATCGGCTCCGCCGGTGGGCGGGAAGTCCATGTCTGGCCGACCACCGCCCTCGCGCTCGTCGACGGCCAGACCGAGGCGCTGAACCTGGCGGCACGAGTCGTGGCCGATCCCGCCGAACTCTCCCACGCGGTGGCGGAACTCCTCGGAGCGCGCCTCGTCACAGATCAACTGGCGGTGGCCCAAGGGATGTTGCCGCAGGACGGGACGATGCTGAAGATCCCGTCGCCGTGGAGTGGGCTCTTCGTCTTCATTCGCCCCGGCGAGCCGTTCACGCCGGCCGAATCAGCCCGGGCCCACCGGCTCGCCCAGGTCGCGGAACTCGCCCGGAACCTCGAAGAGGATTGCCCGGCGAAGAGTTAGACGGATTCGCGGCGGGCCAGTAGGCGGCGGGTTGGTTCTGGGCGGTCGATCCAGTCGAGGTCGTCGGACAGGACCGCGTCGTTGCTGCGCTCGTCGTACGGCGTGGGGGGTGGCGGGGGCGGC
This sequence comes from Kribbella qitaiheensis, assembly GCF_014217565.1. Lineage (NCBI taxonomy): Bacteria > Bacillati > Actinomycetota > Actinomycetes > Propionibacteriales > Kribbellaceae > Kribbella > Kribbella qitaiheensis. The sequence goes on along the minus strand of NZ_CP043661.1, from coordinate 7,866,111 downwards.
GGCAGGGCGCGGATCTTCAGTACGACCATCGGGATCGCGAGCAGTAGCGCCGACACGAGCCAGGGCCAGTAAGTCTGCAACAGCGGTTCGAATGCCTTGAAGAAGGCGTCCGTCGCCGCGTTCGCCACCTCGTCGGTCGAGCGGCCACTCGGAGCCACGAGGGTCTTGATGCCGTCGACAACCGCGAAGGACGCGATATAGGTCGCTGCCAACGGCAACCATGAGTACGCCGAGGGCCAGCCTCGCCGCCAGCACGCGACGTACAAGAGCAGCGCGAGTCCGGCGGCGACGAGCAGACCGTTGAGCTGCCAGAGCCAATGCCAGTCCGCGAGCTTGGCGGCCGGGCGGAGCGCGTACCAGGCCACCGGCAACGCCAACGCGAAGGCGGCGACCACCGAACTACGGGTGCCCAGGGCCCCGAAAAGTCCACCAATAGCACTTGCCACCAGCAAGGAGGCCAGCAATTCCCTGCTGCCGAAAGAGTTCCCGCTCAGCCACCAGGTGCCCGCGGCAACCACCAGGACCAGCGGCACCGCGATCCGCACCCGCTGGACCAGCAGTCCCGCCAACACTCCCCCGGCGAAGCCGCCCAGCACCAGCAGGTCCGCTCGGGGCGTGACGAACGTCGTCGCGCCGGCAGGCAGCCCGGCCAGGTAGGTCGTACTGAAGCCGGCCACGAACCAGGCGATCACGGCCGCTGGAACAGACCACAAGTAGCGCATGACACCTCGATCCGCCCCCGGGCGGAGGCTCGGGGTCAGTGCTGGGCTCGTTCGACCTTGCTCTTCAAGGTCTCCGGGTTATCGACGGTAGCTCCCTCGGACCGCAACCAGGCGTCAAGACTCGCCCGATCCTGCAGAGACATGATCGCGACCACGTCGCCGGCCTTCGCCTCGGCCACCAGCGCCTGCGCGGCCTCGAGCTCGGTCGGGAAGGACGGTACGTCGTCGACGCCGACCGAACTGGTGCCCGCGCGGAAGACGGCCTCCAGCTCCTCCGGCGGCCGTCCGCGCAGGTAGTCGCCCTTGTGGCCGATCACCACCCGATCGGCGCCACGGGCCCCGATCGCGCCCATCGCGGAGACCATGTCGTCGGCCCGGTCGCCGGGCGAACCGAGCGCGAGCAGCAGCCGGCTGCCCGGTTCGCGGACACCGTTCATGATCTCCAGCAGCGCCTCGAGGCCGGCCTCGTTGTGGGCCAGGTCGATCACGACGGTGAAGTCGCGGACGGTGTACATGTTCATCCGGCCCGGGTTGTTCTCCCCCGGCGTGAACGAACTCAGCCCCTCGATCACCGCGGCCCGGGGCAGCCCGAGCCCGAGTGCCGCCGAGGCCGCCGCGAGAGCGTTCTCCACGTTGTAGTGGGACAGGCCGGACAACGTCATCGGCACGTCCACGACCTTCAGCAACGGCTCGGCGTCGCGGGAGTTGTCGAGCACGGTGATGAAGCCGTCCAGCACGGTGGTCGCGCGGCCGCCCTCGTCCAGCACCGTCCGGATCGACGGCGAGTCGGGATCGCGGGAGAACACCCAGCACTTGGCCGGTGAGCCGAGCCGCATCGCGAACGTCCGCGGATCGTCGCCGTTCACCACACACCAGCCGCGCGGCCGGGTGATCTTGGTGATGACCGCCTTCACCTCGGCCAGCTGGTCGACCGTGTCGATGCCGCCGAGACCGAGGTGGTCCGCGGTGACGTTCGTGACCACAGAGACGTCGTTGTACGCGACGCCGACGCCGCGGCGCAGGATTCCGCCGCGAGCCGTCTCGGTCACCGCGAGCTGGACGCCGGGCTGCGAGAGCACCTGACCGGCACCGCTCGGACCGGAGAAGTCGCCGTACTCGACCAGCTCGCCGTCGAAGTACACGCCGTCCGTGCTCGACCAGCCGACATGCAGCCCCGCGGCCAGGCCGATGTGCGCGATCATCCGCGAGGTCGTGGTCTTGCCGTTGGTGCCGGTGACCGCGACCACCGGGATCTTCGGCCGCAACGTCGCCGGCGCGTTGCCGGCCGGCTCGTCCCGGACCCGTTCGCCGACGGTGCCGACCAGTTCGGTCAACCCCTCGGTGCCGAACGCGTCGATGACCTCGACGATCGCTTCACCGAGCGCCCGGGCCCTGCCTTCGTGGGCCCAGGGGAAGGCCACGACCAGCCGGTGCACGTCGGACTCCGACCGCACCCGTACGCCGATGCGGCCGATCCCGGCTTCGCGGGAGATCCGGCGGACGATGTGCCCCACCACCCGGACGGCGAACCGCTGCCGGAAGCCCGACCCGATCCGGCCGGGCCGGGTGGCGCCGAGTCCCAGTGCGGACGCATACGCCTTGGCTGCCGGAGCAGGCGCGTCGATCAGGGCGGTCAGGTCGAGCGTGAGCTTGACCGCCGCCCGGCTGAAGTAGAGGTTGGCCCCGTCCAGAACGCGGAGCTCGACCAGTGAACCGGACACGAGTACTAGGCACCCATCGCGTGGTAGCCACCGTCGACGTGAATGATCTCGCCGGTGGTGGAGGGGAAGAAGTCACTGAGCAGGCCGACGATCGTCTTGCCGGTCGGCTCCAGGTCGGACGGGTCCCAGCCCAGCGGGGCCTTGTCCAGCCACGGTCCCTCGAACTTCTCGAAGCCCGGGATCGCCTTCGCGGCAAGCGTTTTCAGCGGGCCGGCCGAGACCAGGTTGCAGCGGATTCCCAGCGCACCCAGGTCACGGGCCAGGTAGCGCGAGGTCGACTCCAGCGCGGCTTTCGCCACACCCATCCAGTCGTACCCCGGCCAGGCCACGGTCGCGTCGAAGGTCAGCCCGACGACGCTGCTCCCGCGCGGCATCAGCGGTGCACAAGCCACCGCCAGCGACTTCAGGCTGTACGCCGAGACGTGCACCGCCCGGGACACGTCGTCCCACGGGCCTTCCAGGAACTTGCCGCCGAGGATCGTCTCCGGATTGCCGTAGGCAATGGAGTGGACGACGCCGTCGAGGCCGTCGACGTGCTCGCGGACCGCGTCCGGCAGCCCGGCCAGGTGGTCCGCGTCCGTCACGTCCAGTTCGAGCACGGGCGGCTCGACCGGCAGCCGCTTCGCGATCCGCTTGGTGATGCTCAGCGCGCGGCCGAAGTTCGAGATCAGCACGGTGGCGCCTTGTTCCTGCGCCACCTTGGCCGTGGCGAAGCCGATCGAGGAGTCGAGCGTGACTCCGGCGACCAGGATCCGCTTGCCGTCGAGGATGCCCACCGGCATGCCCCCTTTCTGACTGAAAGATTGCCTGGAGAGTTTGGGGTTAGTGGCCCATGCCGATGCCGCCGTCGACCGGGATCACGGCGCCGGTGATGTAGCCGGCCTCGTCCGAGGAGATCCAGCGGACCGCGTTGGCGATCTCCTCGGTCAGCCCGAACCGGCCGAGCGGAATCTGGCCCAGGTACTGCTTCTGGGTCTCTTCCGGCAGTACCGCGGTCATGTCGGTCTCGACGAACCCCGGCGCGACCACGTTGGTGGTGATGCCACGGCTGCCGAGTTCGCGGGCCATCGACCGGGCCATCCCGATCAGGCCGGACTTGCTGGCGGCGTAGTTCACCTGACCGGGTGAGCCGAGCAGGCCGACGACCGAGGAGATGAACACGATCCGGCCGCGGCGCAGCCGGAGCATCCCCTTGGCCGCCCGCTTGGCGACCCGGAACGAGCCGGTCAGGTTGGTGGCGATGACCGAGTCCCAGTCGTCGTCGGACATCCGCAGCAGCAGCGTGTCGCGGGTGATGCCGGCGTTCGCGACCAGCACCTCGACCGGGCCGTGCTCGGCCTGGATCGTCTCGAAGAGCGCCTCGACCTGCTCGGCGTCGGTGATATCGCACTTCACCGCGAGGAAACCGTCCGGCGGCGGACTGCTGTTGTAGGTCACCGCGACCTGGTCGCCCGCCTCCTTGAAGGCGGTCGCGATGGCCAGTCCGATGCCCCGGTTGCCGCCGGTGACCAGTACCGATCTCGACACGTCTACGTCTCCTCACTAAGCCGGGCAGCTGCCCTCAACGGCACTGCCGCACGAACGGTATCGCAGCCGTTCGCCGGACCGCGGTCAGGAGTCCTCGAGGCGGAAACCGACCTTCATACCGACCTGGTAGTGGTCGATCGCGTTGTCGACGATGTGGCCGCGGATCTGGGTCACCTCGAACCAGTCCAGGTGCCGCAGCGTCTCGCCGGGCCCGGCTGATCGCGTTGGTGATCGCCGCGTCGATGCCTTCTTTGGAGGTGCCGACGATCTCGGTCACCCGGTAGGTGCGATCCGTCATCTCAGTTCCCCTTCGCCGGGGTACGCATAGGTTCTTCGAGCCCGGCGTACCGTTGGTCTTGGTGAGGAGAATAGATGTCGCGACGCAGTGAACGGCCCGACGAAACGGTCATCTCGGTGACCAGTGCACAACCGGGCGCCTCCGCGGACCTCGAGAGCCGGATCGTGCGGTACGCGTGGATGATGTCGCTCCGCATCGTCTGCTTCGTGCTGGCGGTGGTCACCCCGTCGCCGTGGCGCTGGGTGTTCCTGGTCGGCGCGGTGTTCCTGCCCTCGGTGGCAGTGGTGCTGGCGAACGCCCGCAAGACCACCAAGGTGGATCCGGGGCAGTCCTACGTGGCACCCACGCGACCCCAGATCGGCCCGGACTCTGGTGACGATTCCACGTCCTTCCGGAGGCCGGATGTGATCCGTGATCCGGGCCCCGGTCACGACACCGAAAAGTGATCTTCGCCGGGACTGGATTCTCAAGACTGATCCGTGTCAGAATCTGCGTGCTCTGAAGTTCATGGATGGAATTCAGGGCCTTGATGCGGCGTCGGACGGCTCCCCCCGTGGCTGTCCGACGTCGCTTCATTTCCCCCAGGCTTTTGATTATTGAGCCATCAGGGACAATTACCTGGAGAGCTGGGTTCGATTCCCAGGACACGAAGCCAGGAGAACCCCTCGGATGACCGACGAAGTGCTGCCGTCCAACTGCTCAGCAAGGGGATGCGGTCAGCCGGCCCAGTGGGCGCTGCGCTGGAACAACCCGAAGATCCACACGCCGGACCGGCGCAAGACCTGGCTGGCCTGTGACCAGCACAAGGAGAGCCTGTCCGACTTCCTCGCGCTGCGTTCTTTCCTGCGCGAGGTCGAGCCATTCACCGGCTGAAAGTCGGCGTTACAGCGGAAAAAGTAAATTTCCGGTTCAGAATGTCAGCCGCCGATCGCCGACATCGGCCGGGCGGGTTGCAGGAAGCTCGGATCGGCGATGCCGTGGCCCGGTAGTTTTCCACGCATGGCCCGGCGCCACCGGTCGGCAAGTTCCGCGTCCGGCGCACCGGCCCGCAATGCCGTCCGGAGATCGGATTCTGTCCGTGCGAAGAGACAATCCCGGACCTGACCGTCGGCCGTCAGCCGGACCCGGTCACAGTCACCACAGAACGGCCTGGTCACCGAGGCGATGATGCCGACCGTCGCCGGCCCGCCCCGGACGGTGAAGGACTCCGCCGGCGCACTGCCGCGGGTCGCGGCGTCGACCGGCTCCAGGCCGAACTGCTCGCCGAGCATCTCGAGGATCTCGTCGGCGGTGATCATCGTGTCCCGGCTCCAGCCGTGCTGGGCGTCCAGCGGCATCTGCTCGATGAAACGCAGCTCGTAGCCGTGGTCGAGACAGAACTGCAGCAGTTCACCCGCCTGGTCGTCGTTCACGCCGCGCATCAGGACGGCATTCACCTTCACCGGGGTCAGCCCGACCCGCTGAGCGGCCTCCAGACCCGCGAGGACGTCCTTCAGACGATCCCGTCGGGTCATCTGCTCGAAGGTGTCCGCGCGGACCGTGTCGAGGCTCACATTCACCCGGTCGAGGCCGGCTTCCCGGAGCGCTTCGGCCTGTCGGGCGAGGCCGATGCCGTTGGTCGTGAGCGATACCTGGGGACGAGGCCGCAGTTGCGTCGTACGGGAGACGATGCCGACGATGCCGCGGCGGAGCAGTGGCTCGCCACCGGTGAAGCGGATCTCGTCGACGCCGAGGTGGGTGACGGCCACCGAAACCAGCCGGACCACCTCGTCGTCCGTGAGCAGCTCCGGCTTGGCGAGCCACTCGAGGCCCTCCTCGGGCATGCAGTAGGTGCAGCGGAGATTGCACCGGTCTGTCAGTGACACCCGGAGATCAGTGGCCACCCGGCCGTAGTTGTCGGCGAGGCCCGGTGGCGAAGTGCTCGGCCTGGTCATTCCACCAGGGTACGCGGGCGCGCGCAGGGCATTTCGGCCGATGGCTTAAGTTCGAACTGTGCCCCGAGCCCCACACAGCGCATCGAACACCCTGCTGAACCCGCGATGGATCGTCACCGCGCTACTGGTGCTGCTCCTGGCCGGCGTGTGTGTGCAGCTCGGCCGATGGCAATTGCACCGGCTGGACGAGCGCAAGAGCCGCAATGAGGTAACCAGGTCCAACCTGGCCGCTCCCCCGGCCCCGGTAGCGGAAATCGTCGGTCCGGATCGCGTGGTCGGCCAGCAGCACGACTGGCGCACTGTGGTCGTCACCGGCCGGTACGACGCCGCCAAGCAGGTGGTGATCCGCTACCGGAACATCTCCGACCGTCCCGGTTTCGAGATCGTCACCCCGCTGATGCTGACCGACGGGACCGCGATCCTGGTCGACCGTGGCTTCCTCCCGCGTCAGGGCGGTGAGCTGGCTCCCACCAGCGTCCCGGCCGTCCCGAGTGGCGAAGTGACCGTCACCGGCCGGCTGCGCCGTAGTGAGCAGGGCGGCCACACGAGCGGCGGCGTACCGGTGGACGGGACCGCCCGGCTGATCAATGGGCCGGACTTCAGCAAGGCACTCGACCTCAGCCTGTACGACGGGTATGTGACCGTGGACCGGCAGGAGCCCGCGGCGGACTCTGCCTTCGACGGGTTCCCCGGGCCCGAGATCGACGACGGGCCACATTTCTTCTACGCGCTGCAGTGGTTCTTCTTCGCCCTGATGGCCATCGGCGGCCTGTTCTACTTCTCCCGCCGGGACGTTCAGGAGGACAAGGTCGCGGAAGCCGGCGGATCCGAGCCGGCCGAGCTTGTCTCGACCGATCACTCGATCGACTGACCTCCTGGGGATCGCGGCTCCTGTCCGCGGTTGCCCTCCGCAACGACGTCCCGCTCGTCGTACGGCCTGCTTGCTGTCGGCCACAACGCATCGGCGTGTCGGGTGATCCCAGCGACCGCGCCAACTCCGCAGACTGCTCCACATCCGCGTTTGTGAGACGACTGTCCGCCGAATGAGATCGATGCCAGCTTCGGTGGCGCGCGCGGCAGGCGGGGCCTGGTGCGGTACGGCAGGATGGTGTTCGTGGACCTCGGACTGCGTGATCGCACCTACATCATCACCGGCGCCAGCGGTGGGCTCGGCTTCGCCACCGCGAAGGCCCTCGCGGCCGAAGGCGCCCGGCTGGTGATCTCCAGCCGGAACGCGGAGTCGATCGCCCGCGCGGCGGCCGAACTCGGCGACCAGGTGGTCGGCATCCCGGTGGACAACGCCGATCCGGAGAGCGCCGAGCGGCTGGCCGCGACCGCGATCGCCAAGTGGGGCAAGCTGCACGGCGCGCTGATCAGCGTCGGCGGGCCGCGTCCCGGCACCGCGCTGGACACGGACGAGGCCGACTGGCGAGCAGCCTTCGACAGCGTGTTCCTGGGTGGACTGCGGATCGCCCGCTCGGTGGCCCGGGCCGGCACCGACGGTACGTCGATCGCGTTCGTGCTCTCGTCGTCGGTGAAGTCGCCGATCTCCGGACTCGCGATCTCCAACGGCCTGCGCCCCGGTCTCGCGATGGTGGCCAAGACGCTCGCCGACGAGCTCGGCCCGAACGGCGTCCGGGTGAACGGCCTGCTCCCCGGCCGGATCGCGACCGACCGGCTGAAAGAGCTGGACGGCAAAGGCGGCGATCCCGAAGCGGCCCGTCGCGCCGCGGAGAAGACGATCCCACTCCGCCGCTACGGCACTCCGGACGAATTCGGCCGCGTCGCCGCCTTCGTCCTGTCCCCCGTCGCCTCCTACCTCACCGGCGCGATGATCCCGATCGACGGCGGCGCCCTCCGCACCCTCTAGTCAGCCTCCGGCTGGGCCTTCTCGATCCGGTTTCCGCTCTCGTCCCAGTGGCCCTCGACCTTCTTGGAGGGCTGGACCCGTGGCGGTTCGCCGGGCATCTTCGGGTAGTCCGGCGGGTAGGGCATCTCGCCTTCGCCGTGGTCGCGTTCACGTTTGGCGGAGAGCTCCAGGAGTGATTCCAGGGAGAACGCCTTCTCGCCGACCGCCGCGTGGAGATCGCCGACCGCGGCGAAGCGGGCCGGCATGGTGAGGACGTCGAAGTCGTCCGGGACGACCTGATCGACCTCTTCCCAGCGCAGCGGGGCCGAGACCCGAGCGCGCGCGTTCGCGCGCACGGAGTACGCCGAAGCGATCGTCCGGTCGCGGGCCATCTGGTTGTAGTCGATGAAGACGCGTTCGCCGCGCTCCTCTTTCCACCAGTTGACGGTGACCTGGTCCGGAAGTCGGCGCGACAGCTCCCGCCCGAGCGCTATCACCGCGCGCCTGGCCTCGACGAAGGTCCAGCGCGGCTCGATCGGCACGTAGACGTGCAGACCACGCCCGCCGGAAGTCTTCGGGAACCCTTCCAGGCCGTGCTCAGCCAGCAGCTCACGGAGTACCGGAGCTACTGCGGCCGCACTCTTGAAATCGGTCCCCGGCTGCGGGTCCAGGTCGATCCGGAGCTGGTCGGGCGAGTCCAGCTCGGGCCGGCGGACCGGCCAGGGGTGGAAGGTCAGCGTGCCGAGATTCGCCGCCCAGGCGACGACGGCCAGCTCGGTCGGGCAGACCTCGTCCGCAGGCCGGCCGCTCGGGAACTTGATGGTGGCCGTCTCGACCCAGTCGGGAGCGCCCTTGGCGACCCGCTTCTGGTAGAACGCGTCGCCCTTGTTGTCCATCCGGGTGGACAGCTTCGCGCCCTCGAACCAGCCTCCCGGCCAGCGCTCGAGTGTGGTCGGCCGGTCCCTGAGCGCGCCCAGGATGCCGTCGCCGACCGCGATGAAGTAGTTCACGATGTCCAACTTGGTCAGACCCTGGTCCGCGAAGTACGGCTTGTCCGGGTTACTGACCCGGACCGTCCGCCCCGCGACCTCCAGCTCGATTGCCTTCGTCGCCGCCATGACGGCGACGTTACCGGGCCGCTCGGACCAAATTCGTCATCAGCCTGCGGAAAAGAGAACTTTTCTCAAGCTCTGGCCACCCTAGGTGACTGAGCGGTAACGTTCCTGCACCTCGTTCCTGGGGCGTGAGGCCCCCGGGACACTCTTGAAGGAGCACGAGGATGAACAGATCCGCCCTGCTCGCCGCTGCTACCGCAGTGGCCACAGCAACCGCCCTGGGGCTGACCGGAGCCAGTACGGCGTCCGGAGCGCCCAAGGCCGACCCGGGTCCGACCCCCGCCACAGCGGTCGCCCGGGCCAAGGCCGCCATCACCCAGAACCTGGGGACCCTCCGCGCCACCGGAGCCGACGCGTTCGCAGTACGGGATGTCATCGTCGACGCCGACGGCTCCACCCACGTCCGGATGGATCGCAGCATCGGTGGGCTGCCGGTACTCGGCGGCGATGTCGTGGTGCACCAGGCCAAGGACGGCGCCTGGAAGGGTGCGAGCCTGACCCTGGCCAAGTCCGCGAACGTCGACCGGACGCCGAAGATCAGCGTCGCCTCGGCGACCGGCAAGGCGCTCGGTAAGGGTTACCAGACCGAGGGCAAGCCCAGCCTGGTGATCGAGGCCCGCAAGGGCGCGCCGCGACTCGCCTACCAGGTCACCACGGTCGGCACCCAGGCCGACGGGACACCGAGCAACATCACCACCACGATCGATGCCCTGACCGGCGCGAAGCTGATCAGTGAGCAGCACATCGAGACGGTGACCGGCGACGGCAAGAGCCTGTACTCCGGCACGGTGCCGATCGACACCACTGCGGCGACAGGCGGCTTCACCCTCACGGACGGGGTCCGCGGTGGCGGGGTCACCCAGGACGCCCAGAACAAGACCGACTCGATCCTGTGCCAGCTGTTCGGTTTCGGTTGCCCGGTCGCGGTCAAGTTCACCGACGCCGACAACCACTGGGGCACCGGGCTGAACTCCGACCGCGCCTCCGCCGCCGTCGACGCGCACTACGGCGCCGCGACGACGTTCGACTACTACAAGAACATTCACGGCCGGAACGGCATCTTCAACGACGGCAAGGGTGTTCCGAGCCGGGTCCACTACGGCACGAACTACGTGAACGCCTTCTGGGACGGCAAGAAGATGACGTACGGCGACGGCGACAACGTCGTCGCCGGACCGCTCGTCTCGATCGACGTGGCCGGTCACGAGATGTCCCACGGCGTCACCTCGGCGACCGCGAACCTGACCTACTCCGGTGAGTCCGGCGGCCTGAACGAGGCCACCAGCGACATCTTCGGCACGATGGTCGAGTTCTACTCCAGCAACGGCAACGACCCGGGCGACTACTACATCGGCGAAGAGATCATGAAAGACCGGCCGGCCCTTCGGTTCATGGACAAGCCGAGCAAGGACGGCAACTCGCCGGACTGCTACTCCTCGGGTGTCGGCAACCTGGACGTGCACTACTCGTCCGGTATCGCCAACCACTTCGTCTACCTCGCGTCCGAGGGCAGCGGCGCCAAGGTCATCGGCAACCTGCCGCACGACTCGCCCACCTGCAACGGCTCGACCGTGGGCGGCATCGGTCACGACAAGGTCGGCAAGATCTGGTACCGCGCGCTGACGACGTACTTCACCACCGGCACCACCTACGCACAGGCCCGGACCGGCACGCTGAGCGCGGCCACCGACCTGTACGGCGCCAACAGCCCGGAGCGCGCTGCCGTAGCCGCCGCCTGGTCCGCGGTGAGCGTCAACTGACGCACCTGCTCTACTGGTGTTTGAACTGATCGTTTGACTCCGCCGGGTCATGTCCCACTGGGGCGGACAGGACCCGGCGAAAGTTCCCGCTTCCATCAGCGCACATGCCCGGCATCCCCGGACACCACCCGGGTCCCCGGACACCACCTCGGGTCCTCGGACACCACACGGGGTCCCCGGACACCACACGGGGTCCCCGGACACCACCTCGGGGTCCTCGGACACCACATACCTTGTCCGAGGACCCGACAAGGTGTCCGAGGTTCCCTATGCCCTCGAGGTCATTCGCCCCTTTGATCCGCCGGATCGGCTGGAGCAGGTCGGCGGGAGCAGGTCGCCTGGAGCAGGTCGGCAGCGGCAAACACGGACCCACTTCCGTCGAACGGGTTAAGGGTGTTCGCCCGGTAGCGCCTGACGACCGGCCGATGAGGGCGCCACCGACTCCGGGAGCAGGTGGCCGGGAGCCGGTATCTCCAGCCAGGCAGTGGTCCCGAGCCGGATCGGATCAAGGCACCGGTCCAAGGCCGATCCGGGCGAGACCGGTCCGGATCAGGCGTGGACGGGGATGACCGGTTGGTTGCAGAACGGACGGTTGCCGACCACTGCCTCGCTGGGTGATCGGTCCACCCGCGAGTCGGCCGGGAGTTGCCTCGGCGAGGCAGGCGAGGCAGGCGAGGCCGGCGAGGCAGGCGAGGCAGGCGAGGCCGGTCGGGGCCGAAGGGGGCTGGGTAGGGCTTGGCTGGAAACAGGTCCGCGCATACGCCACAAAAGATTCCGCCCACCGACGAACCCACCCTGGAAGGCGACGCTGTGCGGGATCGGGTGCTTTTCTGGACATTGCCGGAGGGCCTTTCGCGTCCTCGCTTCGAATGATCACCCCTGCCTTGTCGGCTAGTTCCTGCTGTTCACCTGTTGGCTCTTGGCGGGGTCTGGTAGCGGTGTGAGAATCCGGCACATGTCTGCCCACAATCGATCACGGCGCCGCCTGGGCGCCCTGGTGATCACCTCAAGCCTCGTCGTGTCAGGAGTCGCCGCGATCGCGGCCACGCCTGCACTCGCCGCCTCGTCCACCGTGGTCATCACCGAGGTGTACGGCGGCGGCGGTAACTCCGGCGCGCCGTACACGAACGACTTCATCGAGCTGACCAACAACAGCAGCTCCCCGGTCGACGTGACCGGCTGGTCGCTCCAGTACGCCTCGTCCGCGGGCGTCTCGTGGACCAACAAGATCAACCTGACCGGGACGATCGCTCCCGGCGGCGCCTACCTCGCCCAGGGCGCGTCCGGCGGAGCCAACGGCTTGCCACTGCCGGCCCCCGACGCCACCGGCAGCGTGAACATGTCCGCCGCCTCCGGCAAGGTCGCCCTGGTCACCTCCACGACGAGCCTGACCTGTACTACGGGCTGCGCCGCCGCCGCCGGTGTCGTCGACTTCGTCGGCTACGGCGCTGCGAACGACGCCGAGACCGCACCGGCTCCGGGGACCTCGAACACCACTTCGGCGACCCGCAAGGTGCCGACCGTCGACGCCGACAACAACGCCACCGAGTTCGAGGCCGTCAACCCGTCGCCGAAGACGCTGACCACGACGCCGCCGGCCCCGGACCCGATCGACGCGAAGATCCACGACATCCAAGGCGCCGCGCACCGGTCCCCGCTGACCGGCAAGCTCGTCGGCAACGTCACCGGCGTGGTGACCGCGAAGAGCGCCAACGGCTTCTGGTTCCAGGACTCGCAGCCCGACGACAACCCGGCCACCAGCGAAGGCGTGTTCGTCTTCACCAGCTCGGCCCCGACCGTCGCCGTCGGTGACGCTGTCGCGGTCAAGGGCACGGTCGCCGAGTTCCGCCCCGGCGGCTCCGGCGGCACCACGAACCTGACCACGACCGAGATCACCAACCCGACGATCACCGTCACCGGCACCGCGCCGGTTCCGGCGGCCACCATCGTCGGCCCGGGCGGCCGGGTTCCCCCGTCGACCGTGATCGACGACGACTCCACCGGCGACGTCGAGACCACCGGCACGTTCGAGCCGGCCACCGACGGCCTGGACTTCTGGGAGTCCATGGAAGGCATGTGGCTGGGCATCGACTCCCCCGAGGTGACGGGACCGACCAGCTCCTTCCGTGAGCTCTCCGTCGTACCGGCAGGTTCGAGTGTCCGGACCGTACGTGGTGGCATCCTGCTGCAGAAGACCGACAGCAACCCCGAGCGGATCCTGCTCGACGATGTGCTGGCTCCTATCCCGGACGCCAAGACCGGTGACAAACTCGCCGGCACCGTGACCGGCGTTCTGGACTACGGCTTCGGCAACTTCAAGTTCCTCGTCACGCAGACGCCGACCGTCATCGACGGCGGGGTCCAGCGTGAGAAGACGACGCCCTCCTCTGTGCTGCAGGTCTCGGTGGCGACGTTCAACGTGGAGAACCTGGACCCGTCCGACGGCCCCGCCAAGTTCGACGGGCTGGCCCAGGCGGTGGTGAAGAACCTCGCCTCACCAGACATCCTCGGACTCGAAGAAGTGCAGGACAATGACGGCGCTACGAACTCAGGCAGCACTGCCGCTGACCTCACCCTGAACACCCTGGCCGCGGCGATCGTGAACGCCGGCGGCCCGAAGTACGCGTGGCGTGAGATCGATCCGGTCAACAATGCCGAGGGTGGCGAGCCGGGCGGCAACATCCGGGTCGCGTTCATGTACCGCACCGACCGGCCGGTCAAGTTCATCGACCGGGCCGGCGGCGGCTCCACCACGGCCACCACGATCACCACAGACCGCTTCGGCCGGCCGCATCTGAGCTCTTCTCCTGGCCGCGTCGACCCGGCGAACCCGGCCTGGGCCGCGACCCGCGTCCCGCTGGCCGGCGAGTTCACGTGGCTCGGCCAGTCTCTGTTCGTGGTGGTCAACCACTTCAGCTCCAAGGGCGGCGACAACCCGCTCTGGGGCCGGTTCCAGCCGCCGGTCCAGTCGAGCGCACCGAAGCGGCACCAGCAGGCGCAGGCGGTCCGTGGCTTCGTCGACCAGATCCTGGCCAAGGACATCGGCGCGAACGTGATCGTGCTCGGCGACCTGAACGACTTCGACTTCTCCGAGACCGCGGACATCCTGATCGGTGCGGGCAAGACCGGCCTGATCAGCCTGCCGAAGACACTGCCGCTGGCGCAGCGCTACAGCTACGTGTTCGAGGGGAACAGTCAGATCCTGGACCAGATCCTGATGTCGAAGAACCTGCAGCCGGCGTCGGCGTACGACATCGTGCACATGAACGCCGAGTTCCCCGACCAGATCAGCGACCACGACCCGCAGGTGGTCCGGGTCATCCCGCTACCGTCCTGGTACCGGTGAGTGACGCCGTTCACGTCGCGATGACGGGAGTCTTACGGCGGGGTCCCCTGACGGGGTTCTGCTTGTCAGGCCGCCGATAATGGAGAGGAGCCGGTGGCCCGAGGGCCGCCGGCTCCTCGACCGAGGAGGACGCATGACTGACAGCAGCACCCGCCAGTACGCCGTACAGAAGACCGACGACCAGTGGCGGGCCGAGT